>CAZEQK010000018.1:3564-62525 GCA_964514395.1 uncultured Bacillaceae bacterium | reverse complement strand
AACCTTCTTTTTCTTCCTTACTATTTTATCTTCGGTTTCAACAAGACTCCCTCTTCAACACCGTAAGAGGGAGTTGTTTCAATCCTCGAAATAAGGGCGGCATAGCACGACTTAATGCTTTAGCATTTAGTGTGACTTGTGCCCTATGGGTGCTAAGGTTCAGGTGGAGATAAAAAACTCCATCTGAACCAAGTCTTCTTTATCATCTTTAAATGCCTATTAGCGCAATGTAATATAAATCTTCTTTGTTGTACCATCATTTAATTTAATAATTAGAACCCAATCCCCTTTATCCATTCCTTTAGTTTTTAAGTTGTAGCTAAACACCTTCGTCCTGCTATCATATTTAAAATAGTTATCATAGTATGATTTACCAGGATGCTTCCCTTTTTCTATTTTTTCAAATTCATATGCGTCATTATCATCCCAATCGTCATCCTCTTTTTTTACCTTTGCAATATATAGTCTTGCTTTAAGATCGCTGCTTTCATTTCCTACTAGCTGAAATTTGACTGGGATGGTACTACCCTCTTTAAAAATATTTGACTCATACTCATCAAGAGGACTTAAAATTTTAATTCCTCTTTTTTCTTCGCCTTTGACTACTTCAATGGGTAAGTCTTGGATAGTTACATTTCCATGTATATCTATTGCCTTCAATTCAATTGTATAGAAGCCAGCATCTCCTGAGATAGGTCGAATAACCAGTGTATGATTGATTAGAGAGACGAAATTCGGAGCTTTATTTAAGCTTAATGTTATTGAATCTTGATCTAAGTCTGAGGTGTAGATTTTTACTCGTGCTGTTTCTCCTTCTTGTACTTGATAAAAGCTTATAATTGGATTTCCATGATTATCATCAGCTAGTGTTCTTGTTTGCCCGAATAATACTTTACTGGAGTTCCCTGCTCTATCTACTGCTTTTACTCTTATGGTATACAGTTGCCCTTGTTGTAAGTGATTCATAGTAAAATAATTATTCGTTACATTTTGGTAGGCTACGATGTTAGCCTCCTCATATAATTCTATATGATAATAGGCAATCCCGTCATTATCTATGGCGTTTGGCCAGTTTACAGTAAATCCCGTTGAGCTGACATGGTTTATATTTAGGATGGTATTGACTGGCCACGTGGGTACAGTGCCATCATACTGATTAGATAAGGTTGTCACAACGATAGAAGGCCCACTTGTGACTACACCATCATGATCTACAGCCTCTATTTTGACTGAATAACTGGTTGCAGGTGTTAATCCTATTATCTTGTAGGAGGTAATGGAGCTATATACTTTGTATACCATACTATTATCAATTTTAATCAAGTAATAATTGATTCCACTGTCATCATAAGCCGCTGTCCAGTTAAGAACAAAGCTATTCTCCGTGATATTGTTAGCTGTTAATACACTGTTCTCTGACCAAGTAGGAGGGAAAGTAACCTTGGTAGGTTGTAATTTACTGATTTCATTTCCTATTCCAAGCTTACCAAATTCATTACTTCCAAAGCTCCAGATGCTACCATCCTCTTTTGTTACTAAGGATTGATTACTCCCTGCTGTTAATGAAGTGACACCTGTAAGTATCACCTTCATTGGAGTTCTGCTATTATTCCTAGTTCCGTTTCCTAATTGCCCATATGCATTATTACCCCATGTCCATAACGTGCCATCCGTCTTACGTGCCAAAGCAAATGCTCCGTTATAGGCAGATCCGCCTGCTGATAATTCAGCCACATTATTGAGTGCATAAATCTTTATAGGGTTATAGGTACTATAATTTGCTCCATTGCCTAATTGTCCATATTCATTTCCACCCCATGCCCAAACGGATTTGTCATATTTTATAGCGTAGGAGCAGTTAACTCCTGCTTCTATTTTATCTACGTTTGCTAAGCTATTTATTTTTTGAGGTAAGATAAAAATACTTTTGGAATGATCGTTATACCCTAGTTGGCCTGTTCCGTTGTTTCCCCATGACCACACCGAACCATCCTGTAGTACAGCTAACGCATGATTATATCCCGCAGATATAACCTTTACATTCTCTAAACTCAATTTTACTGGTGTGAACTTATTCATCATATTACCGATTCCTAATTGTCCTGAAGCATTATCTCCCCATGACCAGATATAACCTTCATTATCTAATGCTAGGGAAAAATTACTTCCAGCAGAGATAGCCACTATATTTTTTAGAGTTGGTATCTCAATAGGCTCGTTCATCTCTTTTTTATCCGCACCTGTGCCTAGCTGTCCGACATTGTTCTTTCCCCATGCCCAAACGGTTCCATCATTTTTTAGAGCTAGTGCATGATAATCCCCTGTATCTATCGCAACGATATTCGATAAGTTATTGACCTGTATTGGTGTATTACTAGTGCTGATCCCGTTTCCTCCATTTCCGAGTACACCAAATAAATTAGAGCCAAAGGACCAAACTGTACCGTCTGCATTTAATGCTAGAGAGAAATCTTTTCCACCTGATACCTTATTAAAGCTATGTTTATCCTGAGCAAAAACACCTGTTGGAAATACGATAAAGCTTGACAATATTGTAATCATGGCAAGGATGGCAATAATCTTATTACCCCTTTTTCTTTTTAAAAACATCTCAAACATCATCATTCTACTCCCCTTTTGAATAATTAACTGTAAATTTTATGCGGAGTCCATATTAGAAATTACTAGTTTTTTTATTTGAGTATGAAATACCTAGTAATTACCATTTTTTACAATTATCATAAACAAAAAGAATAAAAAAAAAGCTGTTAATTGATTCAACAGCTTTAAGATATAGATGACGTCTACTTTCTTCCTGCTCCATTCTTAACTCAATTAGATTGAGTATCTATTTTAAAGGAGCTCTTTAAGGATACGATTCTGTTAAACACAAGCTTATCCTTGGTTGTATATTTAGGATCAACATTAAAATAACCATGTCTAAATAATTGGAATTTATCGCTTGGTGTTACCCCTTCCATATTGGGCTCAACATAGCCATCTAGTATTTCTAATGAGTTAGGATTGATCTTTTCTAAAAAGGATTCACTATTTTCTTCCTTATCTATTATTAGTGGATGATACAAGCGAAACTCTACGGGTAACGCGTTATTGGCCTCAACCCAGTGGATGGTACCTTTTACCTTTCTACCAGTAAAACCTGTCCCACTCTTTGTTTCTGGATCATAGGTACAATGCAATTCAATCACATTACCTTCTTCATCCTTCATCACTTCGTTACATTTGATAAAATAGGCATGCTTAAGTCTTACTTCATTACCAGGAAACAGTCTAAAATATTTTTTTGGAGGATCCTCCATAAAATCATCCTGCTCGATATATAGCTCTCGTGAGAAAGGAATTTTTCTCATACCCATTTCTTCATTCTCTGGATTGTTTTCAGCATGCAATATCTCAACTTGTCCTTCAGGATAATTGGTAATGATTACTTTTAAAGGCTTTAATATTGCCATGGTCCTTGGTGCCTTTAGTTTTAAGTCCTCCCTAATAAAATGCTCTAGCATTTGAACATCCACTACACTATTACTCTTTGCCACCCCTATTTCTCTAGCAAATCTGCGGATAGATTCCGGTGTAAAGCCTCTTCTGCGTAGACCTGATATGGTTGGCATTCTAGGATCATCCCAGCCGTCTACATATTTTTCATCGACTAATTGCTTCAGCTTCCTTTTACTCATGACTGTATTTGTTAAATTTAATCTAGCAAATTCAATCTGTCTTGGTTGTTTTGGCATTTCTGTTTCTCTTACCACCCAATCATATAAAGGACGATGATCTTCGAATTCCAATGTACATAATGAATGAGTAACTCCCTCTATTGCATCTTCAATTGGATGAGCAAAATCATACATCGGATAAATACACCATGCATCCCCTGTATTATGGTGCACGGCATGGGAAATACGGTAAAGCACTGGGTCTCTCATATTTAAATTTGGAGAACCCATATCAATGTTTGCTCTTAGTACCTTTTCTCCATCTTTAAACTCACCATTTTTCATTTGTTCAAATAGCTTGAGGTTTTCTTCAACTGTACGACTACGATATATGCTTTCCTTTCCCGACGCTGTTAAGGTTCCTCTTGTTTCTCTTATCTCCTCAGCAGACGAGTCATCTATGTATGCTTTTCCCTTTTTGATTAAGATGATTGCTCTACGATACATCTCATCAAAATAATCAGAGGCATAGTATAACCCATCCCATTCATAGCCTAACCATTTTACATCTTCTATGATTGAATCAACATATTCCTTATCTTCCTTTAGCGGATTGGTATCATCAAACCTTAGATTGGTCTTCCCATTAAATTCTTTCGCTAGTTCGAAATTCAATACGATAGATTTCGCATGACCAATATGTAGATAACCATTAGGCTCAGGTGGAAATCTCGTTACTATCTTTTCTAGCTTTCCTGCCTCTAGATCATCCATAACTATTTTTTTAATAAAATTTGATGTATTACTATTGTTGTCCATGTTATCACCTTTCTTTTTATCTAAGAAACTTCATTTAGACGGATTCCCTAAATGTGAGTTGATTATTGATTATATTTTATTTTTCACAAAAATCATATCAAGCATGCTATATATTGACAATACATATTACAAAAAAAATGTACTAATAATAATATAACCTGCTTTTCATTATGTTTCCATGCCAACTGAATAAAGTTTTGTTTTTTTCACTGTTGAACTTCATTTGTTGAAACATTTCTAATATTAAAATAAACTGTTTTATATTACCATTCTTACTGTTAAAATATTAGTTAGAGTGCTTATTTAAAAAGGAGGTAACGATTATGTCAACGTTTGATAAAAATCTCGAAAAATATGCTGAGCTAGGTGTTAAAATAGGAACTAATGTTCAAAAGGGTCAAACATTACTTATTAATGCACCTATTACAGCTGCTGATTTTGTTAGAAAAGCGGCAAAGATAGCTTATGAAGCAGGTGCAAAAAATGTTCATGTAGAATGGAATGATGAGGTACTTACAAGAACAAAATTTGATCTAGCTCCTGATGAAGCATTTGAGGAATACCCAATGTGGAAAGCGAAAGGCTATGAGGAAATGGCAAAGAGTGGAGCAGCCTTAATGTCTATCGTTTCTATGAACCCAGATTTACTAAACGGAGTGGATCCAGATCGAATCGCTACAGCCAATAAAACGGCTGGAAAAGCACTAGAGAAATTTAAAGAGTATGTTATCACTGATAAAATTAGCTGGAACGTAATTGCTGTTCCTTCTAAGGCTTGGGCAGCGAAGGTATTTCCAAATGAAGAGGAAAGTGCTCAAGTGGAAAAGCTGTGGGACGCTATTTTTAAAGCGACAAGAGCTGACTTAGAAGACCCAGTGAAGGCTTGGCAGGAGCATAATGACAATTTACATAGCAAGGTTGATTATTTAAATAAGAAGAAGTATAAAAAATTACATTACAAGGCTCCTGGTACTGATATGACCATTGAACTTCCAGAAAAACATTTATGGCTAGGTGCTAGTAGTAAAAATGAAAAGGGCGTTGATTTCCTAGCTAATATACCAACGGAAGAAGTCTTTACCCTTCCAACAAAAACTGGAATAAATGGCGTTGTTTCTAGTACCAAACCATTAAATTATAGTGGCAATCTCATAGATAACTTCACCTTGACCTTTAAAGATGGAAAGATTGTTGATTTTACTGCTGAAAAAGGTTATGAGACCTTAAAGCGTTTAATTGAAACTGATGAAGGTTCATACTATTTAGGAGAAGTAGCTTTAGTACCATACGATTCTCCTATTTCTAACTCTAATATTATTTTTTACAATACATTATTTGACGAAAATGCTTCCTGTCATTTAGCTATCGGTAGTGCCTATCCAACATGTATTGAAAATGGAGAAAACATGTCGAAGGAAGAGCTTGCAAAAAATGGTGCAAATGATAGTATCACTCATGTCGACTTTATGATAGGCTCAGAGGATCTTGATATCGACGGTGAAACAGCAGATGGTGTGCTTGAACCTGTATTTCGTAAAGGTAATTGGGCATTTTAAGCTTATTTTTTCTAGACCAAGGTATATGCCTTGGTCTTATTTTATTTAACCTCTTTGTTTTTACTTACTTTTTATCATCAGTTATGATATTTTAATGTTAATTAGATTGATTTTAACATACATAGGAGGTCTTCGATGAAAAAGCTTTTGATTATCTTTTTTTTACTTTTTTCATTAACCTCTTGTCAATCACAACAGACAGCTTTGACTACAGAAGAGCACACCAATCAAGGATATGGTATCACTATTCTCTATCATGATATCAATACTTTTCTTAGCTTAAAGGATTTAGCGGATTTACCGATGCAAAGTATCTCGATGGATGATCGCATGCAGGAGGGGCCATTCTTAAGTGATGTACTAAAAACTGCGGGAATTAAGAATTTCAGTTTGGTTCATCTTATATCAGGATCAGAGGATATTGTCCTTACAAAAGAGCAAATAGATAATGAAACCATCCTTGATTTCACCAATCACGGAACTGTTAAATTAGCTACCACTCATATGGATAAAAATAAATGGGTGAAGGATGTTACAAAAATAGAGGTGAAATAATGAGGACTTTGATCGGAATTGATGATACGGATAACTTAGAGAGTAGAGGAACAGGATTTCAAGCTCGTATGTTAGGTCAGGCATTAATGGAGACGGGACTGGGAGAATTGAAAAGTGTGACTCGTCACCAATTATTAGTAGACCCCCGAATTCCTTATACTTCACATAACAGCTCAGCTTGTCTGTCTGTAGAAACAAATACAGATATAGAGACTATAATCGGTTTTTGTTCAAGCTATTTAGAACAGCATGCAGCAGAGGGTTCCGATGTAGGACTTTGTGTGGCAGTACATAATAAAATTGATGAACAGCTTATGTCATATGGAGCTCGTGCAAAAAAAGAGATCATCAGTCGTGAGGAAGCAGAGAGGCTTGCTCAGCAATATCATATTTCCCTTACTGCCCATACTGGGACGGGAATAGGGGTCATTGGCGCACTAGCAGCAGTCTCCTTACATGCTAGTGGTAATGATGGTCGGTTTTTATGGTTACCAGGCTTGCGAGAGACAAAAGCAAGTGTCTATGACCTAAGAACACTATTAAAGAAAACGAGTATCGATCGTTGTCAGACTATTGAAGGTGAAACGTTAGATGAGCATAGTAGAATAGCTATTGGTGAATGGACAAAGCCTGTTTTTCTAGATTATCAATCTACCCTATTAGTAGAGGAGGTAAAAGAAAATGACCAAATATATTGGCGCACTCTCCCTAAGGAAATCGTTAAACAATATTAATGCAAATACGAAAGAAATAGTTTGGCTAATGGGCTTAGGTAGCCTTGTCGTCATCATGCATAACTTTTTACGGATTCCTTTACGTTTACCCGGACATCATGGTATTGAATGGATGACACTATTAATCATCGGTAAATTAACATCAAAAAACAGATTTGCTGCAAGTATTTCTAGTTTAACTGCTTCAGGCATCAGTCTGATACCAGCAATGGGATTTCATGATCCATTTATTGTGCTTACTTTTTTTGCCCCAGGTGCAGTGATTGATATTGGATATTACTTCATTAAAAAAATGAAGCAGCACTATTATCTTTTTGCCTTCCTATTGATTCTTATCACAGGATTTGCTCATATGACAAAGCCACTCATAAAATGGGGGATAAGCTTGATCTTCCAATGGCCTTACGGTTCATTTCTTTACGGTGTTTTATATCCTATGATTAGTTATTTTATCTTTGGTATTATTGGTACAAGCTTTGGTATCGGCATTATCTTTCTTTCTCAAAAAGCAATGAAAAAACATTAGATAAATTAAATGAAAATAGGCGTACTGAAGAGACTGTATCTTCAATACGCCTTATCTATCCTATATGGATATAAATGAAGGCTATTTCTTATCACACTTGATATCTAATAGATGCTCGAGTTCTGTAAAAATCACATCATTTCCGACAAGGATAAAATAGCCTTTCTCCTGCTTCTCCTTGTATGCCCTTCCACCTGCTTCTTTTACTATTAAAAAGCCCGCTTCAAAATCCCAAGGATTAAGCTTAAATTCCCAGTAGCCATCAAAGCGACCAGCAGCCACCTGACATAAATCAATCGCTGCACTACCAGTGCGTCTGATTCCGCCAACCTTTGTCACTACCTGATTGAAATACTCAACATTATTCATTGGGTCTGTTGCTCTATCATATGGAAACCCTGTTGCAACAATCGATTTTGTTAATTTATCGATAGGAGATACAATAATCGGTTTACCATTTAGCAGTGCTCCTTGACCCTTCACTGCTTCATATGTTTCAGACAGCTTCGGTAGATAGACGAGGCCTATCACAGTCTCCCCCATATATTTCACTGCCACAGAGATACAAAACATAGGAAATTCATGAACAAAATTCGTCGTACCATCTATAGGATCGATCACCCATTGATAATTAGAAATCCCCTCTTCTTCTCCGCTTTCCTCCGTCAATATCCCGTGGTCTGGATACGATTCCTTTATTTTGGTCTTAAAAAAATGATCTGTCCATTCATCTATTTCTGTCACTAGATCAATATCGGCAGACTTTTGTTTTATTCTATATGGCTGCTCAAGACTCCTAATCTGCATTTCGCCTGCCTCATGAGCCCATTCTTTCATATGCTGTAATATCCCTTGCCATTCCTCCTGCATTCTTCTACTCCTTTTTAAACATTCATTCTGTTACTTTACCACTATTATTGATAGATAAGTTTATTTTAAATCTATTTTATTTTTGCTATGGCTCTATTTTATTATAAAATAGAGATATTGGCTTTTCATCTTATAATAAAACTTGGAGGTAACACAAAATATTATCGTTTAGTAGCTCATATACTAGAGATATAACATCTTAAGGAGGAAAATTATATTGAAGGCATCAGAAAGGTTTTTGAAATATGTATCATTTGATACGAAATCGAATAGTAACTCAACCACCGTACCAACTACATCAGGACAAATGGTGTTAGCAAGGGAGATTGCTGAGGAGCTTAATGAAATTGGTCTAGATGAGGTTGTCTTAGATGAAAAGGGCTATATCTATGCAACACTTCCGTCTAATATTGAAAAGGAGGTTCCGACTATTGGGTTTATTGCCCATATGGATACAAGCCCTGATTTTACTGGAACGAATGTACACCCAAAAATAATAGAGAATTATGATGGGAAAGACATTATTTTAAATGCTGAAAAGAACATCATTCTATCACCTAAGGAATTTCCTAGCTTAAACTATTATATTGGCAAAACATTAATCACAACAGACGGTACAACACTATTAGGAGCAGATGATAAAGCAGGTGTTGCGGAAATTATCACTGCAATGGAATATTTCATTCATCATCCAGAGATCCCTCATGGAAAAATCCGTATTGGGTTTACACCAGATGAGGAGGTTGGTCGCGGAGCAAATCACTTTAATGTTGAAGAATTTGCAGCTGACTTTGCCTATACGATGGACGGTGGGCCAGTTGGTGAGCTAGAATATGAGAACTTTAATGCAGCAGGAGCCAAAATACAAATTCAAGGAAAGAACGTTCACCCTGGAACAGCGAAAGGAATCATGATGAACTCTATGCTGCTAGCTACAGAATATATCTCTATGCTTCCCCAGCATGAAACCCCAGCAGATACGGATAGATATGAGGGCTTTTATCATTTAACTGGGATGAACGGAGAGGTTGAAGAGACAACATTACACTATATTATCCGTGATTTTGACTATACTCTTTTTGAAAAAAGAAAGGCGATCATGATCGATACTGTTGATAAATTAAATCAAAAGTATGGTAATGATACTTTTCAGATTGAAATAAAAGACCAGTATTATAATATGAAAGAAAAGATCGAACCAGTAATGTATATTATCGATACTGCTTTTCAAGCTATGAAAGAGGTAGGTATCGAGCCTTTAGTTAAACCCATTCGCGGTGGTACTGATGGAGCTAGGCTATCCTTTATGGGACTAGCTACCCCAAATATATTTGCAGGTGGCCACAATTTTCATGGTAGATATGAATATATTCCAGCCTTCGCACTGGATAAAGCGGTAGAGGTCATCGTTAAAATTGCTGAACTATATGCCAAAGCGTAATAATCGTTATATAAAAACAAAGCCTTTTTTTATAAATAGAAGGTGGGTTCTAATGAAAGAATCCACCTTGTTATTTCATACACACCAACGCTTATTCAGCTGATTGTATTTCTCCCTGCCAATGCTTCAGTATTAATCGAATCGAACGTTCCATTTCAATAAAAAATGCGGTTCCAAACTTTCTACTATATAGTAATTGTCCATAATTTTTAGCCCCAACGGTGTTATTAGGAACTCGACTTTGCTCTAAGTCCCTATACATATCCTCAAATTCATCGGCTGTTAGTGCTTTATACTCCTCATCGAATACGATATATTTTTTATCAAATCTAGGTCTTTTTATTCTTTGTATGTTTTCTGGATAATAACCTAAGGTAAGCATTGCAATCGGAAATACTCTATTTGGTAATTTAAACATCTCTCTATGTATCTCGTAATTCTCTACGATATCTCCAATATAACAGGAACCTATCCCTAAGGATTCTGCTGTAATAACAGCATTCTGGGCAGCAATCAAGGCATCACTTGAAGCTAAGAATAAATTCGCAAATCCAGGCTCTGTTAACGCCATCCCCTTTTCCTTGCTATACTCTTCTACTTTGCAATGATGAAGATAGTCATATACCCTTTGCATATCAGCTAAAAAAATTAACACGACTGAAGCTTTAGCAATAAAGGGCTGATGATCACAGGTGATACTTAATCTTTCCTTCTTCTCTTTATCCTTCACCACTAATATAGAATAGCTCATCATATTCCCAGCTGTTGGAGCTCTCATTGCTCCCTCTAAAATAATATTTAAATCCTCATCGGTCACTGGTTTTTCAGCATACCTTCTTAATGACACTCTATTATGAATGATTTCTAAAACTTCATTCATGATACACCCTCCCCCAATCATCTATTTAATCTGAACTGATTTTTCAAAATAAAAATGGCTCGTACTTTTAGTAGGAGCCAATTAAGCAAATCTACGATACATAACTTTTAATGAGCTACAAACAAAATGCCTCCTACTAACGAGACAAGTAGTATAATCAGTGCATAAATAGAAACACCTACGATTGAAGTGACCAGCCCTGCTACAGCCATACCCTTTCCTTGCTCATTACTAATCTTTATCTCATCTAATGCTTTTTTAGAAAGTACAATACCAATGATTCCAAGGATTAATCCCACATAGGGTGAAACAATAGATAATATTCCTAATACCATTCCAGCAATGGATTTCCCATTGGTTGTTACCTGATTGACAGTCGTTTGATTCGCCTGTTCAATAACAATTGGTTCTACTATTTGCTGGTTGCTATCTGAATCTGATTGATTGATTTGGTCATTATTCATATCCTCATTCATTCACTATGATCCTCCTTTTTCAACCATCCTCTGTTTTATTTATTATACTTAAAAATCGAAGATATGAACATCTTTATAGACTTTTTTTTACTTATATATCCAAATAGGAGACCTGTGTTTTTATAAAAAAAATGACAGAGTCATTTCTCTGTCAAAAAATGTGTCAATATTTATATTGCTTCAGACTGCTTTTTTTGTAGCTTTATTAACATATCTGTTGTCATCGCTTTTAAGTCATAGCCAGCCTTAAAGCCCCATTCATCCCTCGCAGCTTTAGCATTAATAGCGTTAGGCCAGCTTTCTGCAATAGCCTGCCTTGTTGGGTCCACATGATATTCGAGTTCAAAGTTCGGGATATGCTTTCGAATTTCTGAAGCAATATCCTCCGGTTCGACACTCATCGCAGTCACGTTAAAAGCATTTCGGTGCTTTAGCTTTGAGGAATCAGCTTCCATCAAAGTAATGATTGCATTTATTGCATCTGGCATATACATCATATCCATGTAGGTACCCTTGCCTATATAGGAGGTATATTTCCCTTTTTTTATTGCATCATAATATATTTCAACCGCATAATCCGTCGTTCCTCCACCTGGGGGAGTTACATAGGAGATTAATCCTGGAAAACGAAGTCCTCTTGTATCGACTCCAAATTTATAAAAGTAATAATCACTAAGTAGCTCTCCTGAAACTTTATTTACTCCATACATGGTTGTTGGCCGCTGAATGGTATCCTGGGGAGTATCATCCTTTGGCGTAGATGGACCAAATGCACCAATAGAGCTTGGTGTGAAAAATTGATGATGAAGCTCTCTTGATACTTCTAAGGCATTAACTAATCCCCCCATATTTAAATTCCATGCTAATAGGGGTTTTGCTTCTGCAGTTGCTGATAAAAGGGCTGCTAAATGAATCATTGTATCTGTATGATATTTTTTCGCTATTTCAAACATTTTCTTCGCATCTGTGACATCAAGAATTTCAAATGGACCTGATTGGTATACTGCTCCTTCTGTTTTCCTAATATCTGTTGCAATAATGCTATCATTCCCATATATTTTTCTCAGTTTCATTACTAATTCAGATCCGATTTGACCTAAAGCACCAGTCACAAGAATTTTTTTCATGGCTCTTCCTCCCACTTCGTTACTCAACGATGGAAAACAATATTTTTTATATTACGCCTAATTCCTTACCCACTTTTTCATATTTCGATAATGCTTGATCTAGCATTTCCTTTGTATGAGCCGCTGTTGGCATGTTCCTTACTCTTCCTGTCCCCTTTGGAACGGTAGGGAAAACGATAGACTTCGCATAGACGCCCTCTTCATACAACCTTCTGCTAAATTGCTGTGTTTTCACTTCATCCCCTATGATACATGGTGTAATTGGCGATTCGCTTTGCCCGATGTTAAAGCCTAATTCCTTAAGCCCTTTCTTTAAATAATCCCCATTTTCCCATAATTTATCATTTAACTCCGAGCTTTCTAGTAGAATATCAATAGCTTTTATACTTGCTGCTACATCCCCAGGTGTTAGTGAAGTGGAAAACAGGAATGGTCTACTTCTAACCTTTAACCAATCGATTAGCTCTTTTTTACCTGCAACATATCCTCCCACAACACCTATTGCTTTTGACAAGGTTCCTATTTGGAAGTCTATCTTGTCAGAAAGACCAAAATGTTTAACGGTACCTGCACCTTTCCCAAGCACCCCTGAACCATGAGCATCATCGACATAGGTAATCAAATCATATTCTTCTGCAATTTTTATAATTTCAGGTAGCTTAGCTACATCTCCATCCATGGAAAATACGCCATCTGTAATAACCATAAGCTTATGATATAACCCAGATTCTTTTGCTTCCTTTGCTTTTGCTCTTAGGTTTTCCATATCCGAATGATTATATCTTATGATTTTTGCTCCTGATAATCTGCAACCATCTATAATGGAGGCATGATTCAGTTCATCAGATAGGATCGCGTCATTTTTATCCATAACAGCAGAAATAGCACCCATATTACAATTAAAGCCTGATTGAAATGCAATAGCTGCCTCAGTATGTTTAAATTCTGCAAGTTTTTCCTCTAGCTTTGCATGTAATACTAGTGTCCCATTTATTGTTCTAACCGCCCCAGCCCCTGCTCCAAACTCCTTTGTTGCTGCGATAGCAGCCTCTTTTAACCTCTCATCAGTTGCTAAACCAAGATAGTTGTTAGAAGATAAGTTTATAAGCTCTTTTCCTGCAATTTTAATTAAAGGTCCATTGGCACTTTCTAATGGGTCTATTTCATTATAGAGTCCTTTGCTTTTTAAATCTGCCAAATTTTCTTTTAAAAACAACTCTAATATCCTACTCGACATTCTTCATCCCTCCAACCTATATTTTTCTAGCATCGTATATCTTGTAACCACTTTTAGTCAAGCTCAAGATTTACACATGTCCACTGATGGCGTACATTTTGTTTTGTTATATCTACACAAATCCTAAATTTATAATAATACTTTATCATATTTTTGTTCCAATGTTTACATGTGGAGAACAAAATTCATATTTTTTTTTATTTTTATTTCAAAAAGTACCATTTAATCAATCTACCACTTTATCTATATAGCAGTTGCTTACCATATATTACATATTACCCATTTTCATTTAATATATGTAGCCTACCTTAAGTCTAGAGTATGTTCTTTTCCTATCATACGTATAAAAGTAGATATACCAAAAATCAGCATTAAAACACCATCTATGCTTAACATAAAAGCTGAGCCATATCGATCAGCTAATACAGAAATGATAGTTAATGCAAATGGTGGAGCAATGCTTGTCAGTGAACCAAGAATTCCAAATATCCTACCCTGCACCTCTGACTCAATCAGTTCCCTTAATAGAATGTTAAAAATCATCGTTGAGAAAGAAAATAGAATACCGATAATAATGACGAAAGGGATTGCTTTCATCGTTTGATCTAACATGGAAATGATGAAATATAGTGGTCCTAGTAGCATCACGCTATACATGGTAAGCTTCCATCTATATTTTTGAATAATAGATTTAAAGAATAATAAAAAGAATGCACCTAAAAAATAACCTATTGGAATGGCTGCCTCTATCAGCCCAAATTCAAAGGAATTAGCGTGCCAATCCTTTACAGATATAACCTGAATTAACATAAGAGAGGAGGTAAAAAACATAAATAAAAATGGCAGTATCAATATGATAAATTTAGTAAATGGTTTTTGCCATATATATTGAAAGCCTTTCCTCCAATCAGAATAAAAGCTATGGGAGTCTTTTTCAGTAAGATGAACTGGGAATTTTCTGGCCATGATGATAAATACGGCTGAAATTAAAAATGAACATGCATCTAATGCGATTGCCTTTCCACTTCCTAAGATAGCAACCAACACACCCCCGAGACCAAAACCAACAATCCTACCTATATTATCCATTAACGTCATCATACCAATTGCATCATTCACACTATTCTTTCCCACAATGTCAACGATGGAGGCTTGTAAGGCTGGTCCGTTAAAAATACTGAAGAATGCCAGTAAAACTACAATGAGGTAGACAATAAATATCGGTAATCCTAGAGATACAGTCATAGCTAAACTGATGGTTAATATGGCTCTAATCAAATCTGTAAATAGCATTAGCTTTCGGCGTTCAAACCGATCAGCTAATGTCCCGGCAAAGGAACCTAAAAATAGATTCATTACAATATAAATGATAAGGATACCAGACACTAGCTTAGCACTACCTGTGATGGTTAAAATCCAGTAATTTAATGCTATTGTAGTAAAATTATCACCAATGATAGATAAGGTGTAGCCAGCTAGTACAAATAGAAACTGTTTATTATTCCATATAAGATCTGTGTTTATTTTTCTATTAAACATAAAGAATCTCTCCTCGTTTAGTGCTCTACTTGATCATTTCCTTCATCACATATTATTGTGATGCATTTACTTAAACGTTTAAGTAAAATTTTAAAAAAAATTATATTTGATTTACACCGATATAATGATATTTTTCCCCTTCTACAAAAGGATCAGCTAATAGATTCATCATGATTCGATAGGAAATCTCCGCTTTTGAAGCTTCTAATTCTATTCTTCTTGATGCCAGTGGAGCAAAATTAGAATTTCCTTGAGTGACAATGACTACTATATTAGAAGGATCAGTGTATTTGGAAGCTAATAATGCTAAAAATTCATTAAATACGACAATGGTTTTATTTTTATGCTGGGACAAAAAAACTCTCATTTCCTCTTCTGTATGGGGTCTACAAATATTTTCTTCAGGAATAGAAGCAAGATTTTTTATTTTTACTGACATTTTTTCATTATGAAATGGCTCGTGTAAAATAATAAACTCCTTTTCACCCATTTTCTTAATGTTTAATATGACTTTTTCTATATCGATCAGCACTTTATGAAATAGACTATCATCAATAAAGCTATCCACTACAATTAGTGGGGCACCATAATGAAATTTTTCAGAGATACTGTAAAAGGTTGCTTCATTTGCATCAATTAAAAAAACTCCATCTAGCTTTCTTTCAAAAATAATATCAAATTGGGGATTCTCCAAATCAACATGAGAAATTAAAACATGATAGCCTTTTTGAAATAACATCTGCTCTAGCCTTTGAGTGAAACCGCTGTATGATAAGTATTTAGAAACTATATCTGAATCTTTTGTGGTAAATAGAATTCCAATTAGCTTCGTTTCACCCTTTACTAAGGATTTTGCGGTTAGATTTTGAATATATTCTAACTTTTGTGTAGCCTCAAACACTCTCTTTCTCGTATCCTTGGAAATCGTTTGATTTGCCACTTTGTTTAATACATAGCTGACCGTTGCAACAGAAACGTCAGCCTCTTTTGCAATTTCCTTTAAGGTTACTTTTTTCTTCATCTTAATCACCTCAAAAATTAACTTAATCGTTTAAGTGAATTATATAATAGCATTCATATTATTTCAATAAATACGTCATATCACCAGTACTAAAACATTTCTACCCAATTAATCACACAGATAAATAATAAGTATTTTGAGCTATACCATCTAATGATTCTTTTTTATCTCTTCTACTTTAACACCTACCGTTTGCTGTAATGCTTCTACACTCAACTTCAATTGCACACCTATTTTGCCACCACTGACGATGATGTATTCTAATAGAGTTGCACTGTAATCTAGAATGGTTGGATATTGTTTTTTCATCCCTATCGGTGAACAACCACCTCGAATATAGCCTGTCAATTTTTGAATATCCTTTACTGGTACAAGGTCCACCTTTTTCTCTCCCATAGCTTTTGCTGCTTTCTTTAAATCTAGCTCTGCCTCCACAGGAACAATAAAAACATAAATATTACGGTTACTACTTTGAGCAACCAAGGTTTTATAAACATGCTTTGTAGCTTGACCAATTTTCTCAGCTACAGAAATACCATCAATTTTACCATCTTCACTATCATAGGTCATCACCTCATAAGAAACCTTGTTTGCATCAAGTATTCTCATTGCGTTGGTTTTTAATTTTGTCACCTTTATCCCCCACCTTTATTCAGCTTTAAAACCTATCTTTATTCATTATCCATATCACAATATCAAAAAATACCTTAATCCAATAACACATTGACTAAGGCATTTTATTTAGGGCTATCCATGATAATTATTTGATGGATACAGCTTTATAAGGTATTTAATGTATTTAATACCTGCATAATCTCCTTTAACAGATATGATACTAAAATATTTCTTTATTTACTAGCCTTTGCTCTTTTTCTATATTTACTGTTCGTATTTGTTTTATTTCCTCTTGGTCTTTGATTATTGTTTCGATTATTGTTTCTTCTTTTTTCCTTTTTCCCACGTTGTGCTGGTTCCTCACTAAGCTTTACTGGAATTTTTTTTGGCTCTTTTGTAATCATTTTTAATGCTGCTGAAACTAAGGTAACTGAATCAATCTCCTCTAATAAATTCTCTGCCATTGATTTATAGGTTTGATATTCATTAGCCTCTACTATTTCTAACAGTTTATCTACAGCTATACGCTGTTGTCCAACAATCGCTTCTGAAAGCGATGGAGCTTTCTTACGTTCCATTTTTCTTTTTGTGATTCTTTCAATATTCTTCAAATGATCAATTTCCCTTGGTGTAACAAAGGTAATCGCTAACCCATGTTTCCCTGCTCTACCTGTTCTACCAATTCGGTGGACATAGCTTTCTGGGTCCTGAGGAATATCAAAATTGAATACATGTGTCACTCCACTAATATCTAGTCCTCTTGCAGCAACATCTGTAGCAACTAATATCTCAATTGTAGCCTCACGAAAAGCATTTAAAACACTATTTCTTTTAGCTTGGGTTAAATCACCATGAATTCCTTCTGCCTCATATCCTCTTTTATTTAATGCTTCTGTTAATTCATCAACTCTACGTTTCGTTCGACCAAAAACGATGGCTAAATCTGGAGTATAGATATCTAATAAACGGCACAATATATCGAATTTCTGTTTTTCATTCACCTCAAAATATTGTTGTTCGATATTTGGGAGGGTTATTTCCTTCGCCTGTACTTTAATTAATTCTGGATCGTTCATGAAATTTTGAGCAAGATGCTGAATAGGTTTAGGCATTGTTGCAGAAAAAAGTAGTGTTTGTCTCTCTGTAGGGATATCCTTTAATATCATCTCTACGTCTTCAATAAATCCCATGTTTAACATCTCGTCCGCTTCATCCAAGACTACCATTTTTACATGGTTTAGACGGATAGTTTTTCGTCTCATATGATCTAAAAAACGTCCTGGTGTAGCTACGATAATACGAGGGTTTTTCTTTAATGCTCGTATTTGTCGATTAATATCCTGACCACCATAAATAGGTAAAGCACGTGATTGACTGAATTGGGCTATCTTATTCAGTTCCTCTGCTACCTGAACGGCTAATTCACGGGTAGGAGTTAAAATAATTCCTTGTATTTCTGTTAATACAACGTTGATTCCCTCTAAAAGAGGAATACCGAATGCTGCTGTTTTACCAGTCCCTGTTTGGGCTTGCCCTATGATATCTTTTCCTGATAGCACTAAGGGAATAGTCTTTGCTTGGATTGGTGTTGCTTCTTCAAAGCCCATATTACTTATTGCTCGTAATATTTCATTATTAAGTCTTAATTCATTAAAAGTCGTCAATTCTTTCTTATCTCCTTTAAATCTTTTTTTTATTCTTAATATGCCCATTAAATAAGGCATTATTCCTTTAGGTGGAATAATGCCTTTGGTTTAAATGTTTATAAATAACTATATTATAAACGAACTACGTTAGCAGCCTGTGGTCCACGGTTGCCTTCGACGATTTCAAATTCAACTTTTTGACCTTCTTCTAAAGTTTTGAAACCTTCACCTTGAATAGCGGAAAAATGAACAAATACGTCATCTCCACCTTCACGCTCGATAAAACCAAAGCCTTTTTCTGAATTAAACCATTTAACTGTGCCTGTCATTATATTGGCCTCCTTAAAAAAGTAAATTTTGTTGTTAAAAAGCTGAATACCTTAAACATTTTTTGCCATTTATTACTAAGAGGCCACATCGTTTCAGGATCTTCTATTCTTTTTAGCACATGAATAGATTATCATGTCGTAAAAAAAAAAGCAAATTTATTTTACATATTCTATTGCAATTTTCCGAAACTGTGATACATGAAAAAGCCCTTGATCTGTTAACTTTAACTCAGGTATGACAGGCAGTGATAAAAATGATAATGTTAAAAATGGGTTAAAAGCAGTACCAGCCCCTAATTGTACTAGTGATTCCTTTAGTTTCGCTAATTCTATATTTACATTTTGGTATGTTTTTTTTGATAATAAGCCTGCTATTGGTAGGGACAATGATGCGATGACCTCTCCATGATTTATTACTACTAATCCACCTTGTATTTCTTTAAGTTTCTGTGCTGCTATAAACATATCCTCATCGTTAGTACCTACTATGACAATATTATGTGAATCGTGAGCAATAGTTGAAGCTATGGCACCTGATTGTAGCCTAAATCCCTTAACTATTCCTAATCCTATGTGCTTTGTTGACCTGTGTCTTTCTATTACTGCCAGCTTTAATTGATCATGTAAGGTAGAGGGCATAAACGAACCATCCACCACATCTATTTCTTCAACTAAATGCTTTGTAATTAGACTATTAGGAATAATACCAATGATGTTAGCAAGTTTGCTTGTTACCTTGAGTTGAAAATCTGTTTTTGCTAACCCATCAATATGAATAGTTTCCACTAGCTCCGTTTCCTTTATCGTTTGGTGTTCATGTTCAAAAGCAGTTAACTTCCCATTTTCAACAACGAGCTTACCATCCTTCATAACGCAGGATATTCGGAGGTTGTCTATATCATCTAATAATAATAAATCTGCTTGATAGCCTGGAGCTATTGCTCCTTTATGGTCTAATTGAAAGCATTCTGCTGCATTGATTGTAGCCATTTGAATTGCAGTAATAGGGGCTACTCCACTGGAGATGGCTAAGCGAATATTGTGATCAATACTTCCTTCCTTCACTAAATCATCTATATGTTTATCATCTGTTACGAATAAGCATCGTCTTGAGTTACTGATATTCACAACATCAATTAAATTCTTCAAATCCTTCGCAACTGTTCCTTCTCTAATCATTAAATACATACCTCTTTGCAGTCTTTCTCTTGCTTCTTTTCTTGACGTACTTTCATGATCTGTTTTTATCCCTACCGACAAGTATATATTTAATTCTTTTTTGTTAAGTCCAGCACCATGTCCATCAATCTTACCTCCATGTTTTTTTGTTTCTGCTAATTTCTCTATCATGGCATCCTCACCATTGAACACGGCTTCAAAATTCATCACTTCTCCTAGCCCTAATACTCTTGGGTATTCGAAAAAAGGCTTTAAATCCTTCACCTCTATTATTGCACCTGCATGCTCAAAATTGGTCGCAGGTACCGATGAAGGCAGCATAAAATAAAAATCAAATGGAACATGAGCTGTAGCATCAATCATGTATTGAATCCCTTTTGTTCCTAATACATTTGCAATTTCATGGGGATCTGCTACAACAGAGGTTACACCATGCTGTAGTGATATCTTAGCGAATTCAACAGGTGTTACCATTGAAGATTCAATATGAACATGTCCATCCATAAATGCTGGACTAACATATTTCCCTTCTGCATCAATCACCTTTCGCCCTTTGTATTCCCCTATTCCAACAATATAACCATCAACAATTGCTATATCACCATACATGATTTCGGCATTAAATACATCGATAATTTTACCATTTCGAATAACAAGATCGGCCTCTTCTCTCCCTGATGCAACTGCAATCCTTCTTTGTAAGACTTTTTTATCCATAATAAACAACCCTCTTTAAAATTTTTTAATTTTAATTGTATGTCTTTTTTGTCTCTTTTCCAATACCCTTTGTAAAAACAAAGTGTTTTTTTTAAATGTATTTTTATTCCTTTATTCTATGCGTACTTATTAAAGGGCTACTCTTTACTAAATAACATGAGGCTTCATACGAAAGGATTAGAAATAGTTTAAATTAAGCCTTGAGTTCATGAATAAAAAAAAGAAGCGATGTAAAGCTTCTTTTTATACAGTGTTTATATCATTTTAGTTATCATTGTCTACTACTTTAAAGCTACTTGATTTGAGATCTTGTCGATTTTATCTAGATCAGCATGAGAAAGCTTGAATCTAAGAGCTCCAATATTCTCTTCAGCATGCTTCACCTTCGATGCTCCAGGTATGGCTACAACAGTTTCTCCATGGAAATGAATCAACCAGTTTAAAGCGATTTGACTTGGTGTTACTTTATATTTTACTGCAAGCTTTTCAAGTAAATCAATTAATGGTTTTGTTCTAGCTAATCCCGCTGGCTTAAAATAGGAGAAATATTTTCTTGGTCCAGACATGGTTTTTAATAGCTCAGGATTCTTATGAAACTTACCAGTTAACACCCCTTGTTCCAGTGGGGAATAAGCAATAATCGTTATTCCAAGCTCCTTTGCAGCATCTAGAACTCCATTTTGCTCAATACGACGATCTAATAGACTGTACTTCACTTGGTTTGATGCAAGAGAGTACCCATTATTTTTCAGAACAGCATGGGCTGCTCGCATTTTTTTTGCATTAAAGTTACTAACACCAGCATAGCTTATTTTGCCATCCTCCAATAATTTTACCATTGCTTCTGCTTGTTTTTTTACGCTAGATAAGGAAAACGGCTGATGTATTTGATATAGACTGATATGACGTCCATTAAGTGAACGGATACGTTCATTTATAGTACTTGTAAGTGATCTAGCCGATCGAAATAGCGGCCACCATTTGGTAGCAATAATTGCTTGATTCCCTTCATCTCCCAAACTATCAAGGGCTTCAGCAAGTGCTTTTTCTGATTCTCCTCTACCATAAATCTCAGCAGTGTCAAACCAATTAATCCCACCATCAAGACTAATTTTCACAATATCACGAATATCCTGTTGATTCATTACGGGCCAGAATCTGCCTACCATTCCAGCACCTTTACTAAATTGCCAACAACCTAATCCCAATGCAGAGATTTCTATGTCTGTCATGCCCAAATGTCGGAGGTTGATGTTTGATTCAGTCACCATACTTACACCTCTTTCATGAATTATTAAAAACCTTTCTATCATGATAGCACATTGGGTATAAGAGAGCACACCTTATTTGTTATTTTACTTTTTTAGAAAGCTCAATTAATGCTTGGTTTAAATCACTGATAAAGTGCATTAATGTATCTTTATCAAGGGGATTAGCTCTTGTCCCTGCAATGGTCGGATCAAGTGCATCCTCTACCTTTTCATAGATGTCTGGATATTTCTGTTTTACCTCGTCTTCAAATACCGACCAGTTTGATTCTAAATCTTCGCCTAGTCCTTTTAGCTTCTCTTTGTTTCCTGTGTCGATTTCCTTTGTCAATTCTGATGTTATTTTTAACATGGTATCTGCTCCCACTTTTATTTTAGAAGCAGTGGTTGTGCATCCTACTAAAGCGATCATACTAAGTAATGCAACCACTAATAATAGACTTATTTTTTTCATGATCAAAATCCTTTCTATCTATGTTTAGTATCCCACTCTATAGGGCTTCATTTTTTCTTTCTCTTTTCAAAAAAACCACAATGATGGCAGCTATAATTAATGTCAACTGTGGAATTAAGCTTTGTAATGATGGGTAAAAAGCAAATAATTCAATGCTAGGCACTGTTATACTCGTTGTTGGAATCACACCAGCTAACTGTAAACTATGAATACCCATGCCTAAGAATTTTATTGTTAAGTAGAATACGATAAAACTTGATACAATAAAAAATGGGCGAATAGGAAGCTTTACACCAATAAAGATGATTAAATACGTTATGATTAGTAGCAAACCTATCCCAATTAGCAGTCCTAATATTAAATTTTGAATACTAATCTGATTTATCATTCCAATAAAGAATAGCACCGTTTCTGTACCTTCACGGAAGACCGCTAAAAAGGATAAAAATGCAAGTGTAACCAACTTTCCTGTATTTAATGCTGTTTTTGTTTTTGAATGAATAAATTGCTGCCACTTTTTTATACTAGTATTACTGTGTAGCCAGTAGCTCACATAAAGTAACATGATTGCTGCAATTATTCCTGTCCAGCCAGATATTAAGGCATTGTTATTACCAAAAGTACCAATCGTAAACAAATATTTTATGATTATAGCCAGAATGATACTTACGAATATACCACTAAATGCGCCAGACCAAATCCATTTATTCCCCCTAGCATTTTTTGATTTGCTGACAAATGCAAGAAGAGCAGTTATTACTAATAACGCCTCAAGCCCTTCTCTTATTATAATCAAGGCAGCATCCCACATGGTATAGCTTGTTTTTTCAGCTAGTGGTGTTAGGTAATCAATCATGTTGTTGATTATTGCTATCGCTCCCTTAAAGTCTGGTGGGTTGCTTATAAGCATCGCTTGGATCGTTACCATATCTTTCTCAGTGCTATTATATACACTAGTTGATTGAGCAACGATAACTCCTTCTACGCTTAACCAAGAGTCTGTTACGTTTTCTATACCCTTTATTGCTTCATTTTGTTTATGGCTTGATGCTTCTTCTTTTACATTTTGTAATAATACAATAAACTGAGAAAGGGATATATTCTGTGGTTCGAATTTATTCCCTGCTTGATAATCTCCATTAATAAATTTATTATTTGCTGTAGTTAGTTCGATAAGGGCTTGCACTACTTCCTCCTGTTTGTTTCTTGAAAAAGCATAGGTAACCTTGCCCATATTGGCTTCAATATCTTTATACGCTTGTGCAGATTCACTCTTTATTCCATCTTCAATATCACGCCACACAGTTTTAAATTTTTTGTATTGTAGATTTGCATCTATTAGATCTCCTGTTTTTGCTTTTTCTAGAGACTGATCTACGATTTTATTTGCATTTATCATCTTTTCAGTCACATTACTATTTGCTAATACTCCTTGTAGCGGCATTAATATGGAACCAATTAATAAAAATGTCATCCAAACAAACAATATATGCCTAAACATGGTTACACCCTCTTTTTTCTAATTAATATTGATTATCATTCTCAATTGTATAATAAAAAAAATAACTCAATATGTCAATAATATATTATACCTCATTATAGTTTGCTGTGATAAAAATCATATACTAGTTTACTCTATTACTTTGATAGGCACTATTTTTGCCCAGCTTAAATCCTTTCCCTATCTTTTTTCATAATAGACATAGATAACTATTGATTGATATTCATTATTGAATAGACTAACTATATAAATAGAGTTTCACATAAGTTCTCATTTGTTAATCTTTTTTTTTTGCGAGCTCTAACCTATTCAAAGAATTTATATCCTTATATTTACTATGCTTCTAATAAATTAGGTAATACTCCTTTAATAAATAAAATGAAGTAAATCATCATATCGCTACTTCATTTTATTGTTAAACCTATTCCGTTATATATATTACAGATAAATCTCTTCTATACTTTACAAAAAGAACTTACGGAATTTTTTTCTAGTAATATAAGCCATGACTGCAACTATAATTAACAGTATAAGTATGATAGGGGAACCAATTACTACAATACCATCATTTATGAAAATAGCTACCCATGATACATTACCAAAAAAACGTCTTAAACCTTCAAGTATACCTATAAAGAAGAGACCGATACCAAGCGGATATAATATTAAAATCAGTTGGTGTTTCCCATAGCTTGATGATTCCTTCGGTTGTTGAACTAGTATAAGCCTTTTACTCCTATAAATAACTGGCATGATAACGAATGAAAATAGGACAGCGAGTAAAATCAAGGTATAATCAAGCTTTATATCAAAATAGCTAATATTTTCTTTGATATTTTTTATATACGTAAATTTTAGGTAAAGGTAGGATTGAAAGGCGATGAGGTAAAAAACAAAGAATGTCACACCTATTAAAATATCGTTCAAATAATGATCATTCGCCCCGTAGGCTTGAATCATATTTTCAATAAAGGTCTTAACATCCTTCCCTATCACTTGATCTACAGATTTATTATTACTTTGGGCTTCAAGGAATAAATTTAGTAATTCATTATTCAATTCCCTTTTTTCAAAAAAAGTAAGTCCACTCAATCCAATATATTGGTTCACCTGTTCGTAAACCAAATCATATTCTTCATTTAAGTATTCCGTACCTTTTTTTCTCTTCTTCCCTATAAAGAAGACAAAGAGAAATGATCCAATTGCCAATAACACAATCGTGATTGCAATGATTGATTCAGGTCTTTTTATGAAGTCATTAAAGCTTGCTATCCTATGCTTTTTAAGCAAAACACTTACATAAAGTCCAACATTTATCAGTAAAGTTACTGATAAGAGGAATGTTCCAATCACCATACTTTTCCTTATACTATTCATTTTCTTACTCATTTGATTCCCCCCCTATAATTCTATCCACCTTTGTTTTTATACGCTCCCAGCTTGTAGTAAAATCCTCTAATTGCTTCTTTCCTTCTTCTGTTAAAAAATAATATTTTCTTTTAGGTCCAAGTGGTGAGTCTTTTTTTATCGAGTAGATTAATCTATTTTTCTCCAGTCGTATCAGTATCGGATATACTGTTCCTTCATTTATATCGTCAAAGCCATAATTATTTAAGTCCTCACATATGGCATATCCATACGTCTCTTTATTGTCTACAATCTTTAAGATGCAGCCTTCTAATAAGCCTTTTAGCATCTGGGTATTTTTTGACATATTTTACCCCCTTTATACATAGGACTACTACTTTGTAATACCAACTAGATATACTTATTGTATAATCTACTACCTTGTAATGTCAAGTAGTTGCTTCTAGGTCAAAAATCCTTTTTTCAAACAACATTAATAGAACCTCCAAAATACCCTAGGCTTGAGGAGGATATATCCTGGATTTAAAAAAGGAAAAAATGCTAAATTAATAAGCTTCTATGCGGTTGTAACAAAGCCAGTGGAGGATTTATCCTCTTGGTATAAACGGTCGTTAATCTGGGAAACCGCTAGACCATATATTTACATGAGAACTACGTTTGATAATCACATCATTATTGGAGGAATAGATGAGGATACATCAAAGAACGTGATAAGAAACTACTGCACAAAAAGGGGATACATAAATCCCCTTGTTTTTTCAGTTTGCTACATTTCGATGATAACATCGTCAAAATCAACTAACATATTATCTCCGATTGTTTCAAATATAAAGAGTGGGTATTTAAAATAACCATTAATTAGTATAAATCCATCTTCACTTTTTTCTATCTGATAGTTATATTTTTTCAGGAACTCTTTTAAATTGTTATTTAACACAAATAAACCATCATGCTCCATTAATTCAATGCCATTATCCTCTGATTGGACTCTCCATATTTTTATTAGATCAGCAAATTTAATTTTCATTGATGTATCACCTTGGTCAAATGATTATCTAATATTTTGTACATTGCTAGAATAAATTCCTTTATCAAAAATATAGACTACCTCATATTGCCACACTTCATGGAAAGCTTCAATAGTTCGTATGAATCTTTTAAATAATTTCCCACACTTTGTGAACTAACTCTCCCTTTACGCTGACACAAAGGCTGGGCTTTTTTATTCTTACATTTTACGTAAACATTTTAATATTCTCAATTCCTTTCGAATAATTTTATATAGATGAGTAAATTTGATAAATCGTAAGTTCTCAAAATAAGTAATTGTATGCAAATTTTCCTGTTTACTATATAACGCAAATAAGCTAGCAAGAGGTAACATGTCTGCTATTAATGAGGATATCTAAAAATGCAGAATAAAGTATGGAGGTAATCATGATGAAGCGTTGGAATGGTTGGGGTTTTCCCATCAGTTAATAAGTACCGATAAAGCTGAACGGATGAAACATAGTCTCGGCCAATCCTTATCCGATTGGATTACCTTTAAAAGTGGTTATCATATTCGGGTTCCAGATGGTGTAGCTTATCCTATGAATGAAAAAGAAGTTAGAGAAATTCTTGATTACGCAAAATCCATCGATGCAATTATCATCCCCTATGGCGGAGGTACAAGCGTAGTTGGCCATTTAACAGTCCTTGATTCTGCTAGACCTGTTATTTCTGTTGACATGGGAAAGATGAATAGATCCGTTCATTTAGACATAAAGGAATGCTTAGCAACCTTACTTAGAAAGCTAAGAGGTAGTCATATTCTCTTCCCCCATTGGCGTTTTCCTATTTATCAAGCTTTAAGTATAAGGCATCCATATGATCTTTACCTCCTCCCTTGGCAGGGTATGACCTTGTATTGCACAACAGATATAGAGCATAATCAATCAATTGAAGAAGAACCAAGAATTAGTAAGGAGGAAAGCACCTATCTCTTTGAAGCACTTCAACACTACTTTCCATCCCTACAATTAACTGTTAAAGATGCAATATCAACATTCTACGCCCCGTATTAAATACAGGTAAAAGCAATCCATCTAAGGAATCAAGGGATTATTTTGTTCATGATGATAATGGGCTAATAACCGTTACTGGAGGCAAATTGACGACCTACCGACTATTAGCTGCGGATACAATTAAAAAAGCAAAAAAATATCTTCAATCTACAAACTTAGCCAGCAGAAAATTAAAAAGCAATAAACTCTTATCAACTTTGACAAGTAATAAGAACACCATCTATTCAAAAATAATAAAAGTATTTGGAGCAGAAGCTGCAACTCGAATATTAGAAGATCAACGTATAATAGATATGGGGTTGATAGAAAATACAGGGACCTCATGGGCAGAATTAATCTATTCTGCAAGATTTGAACAGGTTATTCATTTAGATGATTTATTACTTAGACGTAGTAGATTAGGACTATTATTAGAAAATGGAGGAGCTAATATATTTGATGAGATGGAAGAAATACTTGCTCCTGAATTAGGGTACACAAAAACAGAATTCCAGATAGAAAAGGATCGCTACCAACAAACGTGGAAGCAATCCTATAGTACTGAGCTACTATAAATAAAAGGGAACATCTCATATCCTGTATTCCTATTTAGGATATAGTCGATATGGAACCTCTGTCGGTACCTCGATAATGAGTAGTCTTAACTCATTTACTGCTCTGATCGTAGTAGACACTTCATCCTCACTATCCATCACGACAAAATCTTTATGATGGATAACAGTAGGTTCTTCTCCATTCATCTCCCAAATACCGTCCCCAGAAATAGCGAGAGCTGCTAGCGAACGATTAGCCATTATATTTATATCATATGTCTTCTCTGCTTTGATAACGACATCCCACATTAAAACATCAGTCACAAGCTTCACTGGTGAGTTCTCACCAATTACGGTTTTAACTAAACTTCCTTCTAACTCTTTTAACGGAAAATCTTCGTGATGATACTGATGATAGGTCGGCTTCTTCTTGATAGCCTCATTTAAAAATGGTTCAAACCATATTTGAAAACCTTCAAAGTTTGGACCAATAAATCCTTCTTCATGATGCACTCCTGATCCAGTCTGCATTACTTGAATGCCTCCAGGTCCTATGGTACTTTTTGTACCTAAAGAATCCCCGTGCTCCGCTTTACCATTTGTTACATAGGTAATAATTTCAAAGCCTTCATGAGGGTGGGCAGCAATATAGCCCGATTTCTTTGATTTTGCCCATGCCCAGTAAAATAGTGGTCCAACTCTTTTTACTTCAGAGCTTTCACCTGGGAATCCTATCGGTTTTTGCTCTGTTATTTTGCCACCATCAAATCCTCCAGTTCCTTGCTGCTCTGGTTTATATATAGCTATTTTCATTTGCATTAACCTTCCTTCTATTTTGTTAGATAAATCATTTATATAGCTCAAAGATACAATCATACTAAAGATTAAAATCAAGATTTTCTATACAAATTGTTCTTCTATGTTTCGTGAATTCTCATTCCAATACAACCCATTTTATATCTTGAATTCAAGATATTATGGTAAATTTTTTACTTTTTACTTTGAGCATGTTTTCCTATTTTTTTTAATATACGGATTGCTATTTCTACTTCTTTTTCATCTAAGCCACTCATCAGTTTCTCAATTGCAGTAATATGATTTGGAAAAATTTCGACCATCAATCCATACCCTTTTTCTGTAATTTCTGCAAAGGTTACTCGACGGTCCTCTGGACATAGCTTTCTAATTATTAGCCCTTTTTGCTCTAGCTTATCTACTACATAGGTAATACTTCCACTCGCTAAAAGAATCTTATCCCCAATCTTCTGAATGGATTGTGGGCCTTTATGATATAAAAGCTCTAAAACAGCAAATTCTGTAGGATTTAATTCATTTCTCCTAATATCACGTTTTGCATAATCCATGACGGATTTATAAGCTCGTGACAGCACAACAAATAATCGTAAGGATTGATTATTGATATAATCATCAGTTTTCATATTTTCCCTCATCATTCTAAAATTTATCTTGAATTCAAGACAATTTTAATATAGCTCTCATTTATTTGTCAATCTCCCTTTCCCTCCTTCACCGTATGCCCAACTATATATTAAAACTTGATCCTGCCATTTTTTTAGCTTCTGCTATTTTGTTCATTATTCTAGCAAGTCGATTAGATGAAAAATAGAGACAATTATTTAAATACCATAATTAAGCATTTGTACTCAATTAACAAATAATGAACGATCATTTATCATAAACCACTTCCCAATTATGATTAACAGTCGCATCTATCGTTTTCTTCTCTATAATATAATTAGCAATTAATTCCGCCATATCAATTGGTATATCTTTCATTACTGGCTTATTTTTAAACATTAAATATTCACCACCACCGCCTGCACGGTAATTGTTCATTACCACTTGATACTCAGCAGTTAAATCTATGTTCTTTCCTTTAAAGAAAAGTTCAACCACTCTTTTTCCTAATGGCTTAGAGATATTTAATTTGTATTCTATTCCTTCCCACATATCGTAATTATAATGCTGTGGTTTAGGAACGGAGAATGAAGGATTTATTGTTATTTCCCCATCATTATAAGTTTGGAAATAGCCAGCAGATCGCTCTAACGCATCCTTTATGTCTTGTCCTGTCACCTTGATGACTTTTAACGTATTTGGGTATATATAATTTGAAACAACATCTCTCATGGTTATTTGTTCTTTAAAGCCTGGGGATTGATTATCAAATAATGCGGTATTGGATATCTCTGCTCCTGATACATCCATTTGTACTTTATTTATAAACTCTATGATTGGGTGCTCCTTTAATCTTAATTCTAAATAATCTTTAATTTCCATATTACCCTTCACAAAACCAATTGGTTGATCTAACCAAGCTTGTGTTTGATTCTCATAGTCTTGAATCATTTCTATTATTTTTCGATCAGGTTCGACATCTGATACAGATAACAGTTCAGACTTTTTATTGACTATTTTCCAAAGATCAGAAATTTTATTTACCTTTAACTCGACCTTTCCTAGTGAAGTGCCTAAGCTACCAGGTTGTACAATAGTCACTCCATTAATCTGTTGATCAGCTATCATTCGATGCTGATGACCAGTTAAAAGCACATCAATCCCATCAACCTCCACACATAGCTGATAGGCTTGATTTTCACCTGTTATGGTTTCCGTTTTTTTGCCAGTACTAGGGTCTCGCTCAAAACCACCATGATAGGATAGAATAACAATATCAACTTTTTCTTGATTTTTTAAAATAGCTACCCATTTTTTCGCTGAAGCCACAGCATCTTTAAATTCTAAATCTTTTATGTGATCCGGATTTTCCCAATTCGGAATATAGTGTGTCGTTAAACCTAGAACACCAATTTTAAGCCCCTGAACAAGGTTTTTTATCAGATATGGCTTGCCAAAGTATGGTTCCCTTGTCCTTTTATCAAGAATATTAGCTGATAGCCAAGGAAATCTAGAAGTTCTTACCGCCTCTTGAAGTAGTTCCATACCATAATTAAATTCATGATTGCCAATGACTACAGCATCATAAAACATTTCATTTAATGCTAAAACTATAGGATGTATTTCTTTGTTTGCAAATTTTGCAGCATGATAAGTGAGTGGTGTACCTTGTATGATATCTCCATTGTCAATTAATATCGTATGAGGATTCTTAGCACGTTCTCTTTTTACAAGCGTGGATACCTTAGCCAGCCCTACATCTTTATGCCCGTTATTACTATAATGAATCGGTAAAATATTACCGTGAACATCACTTGTTTGTAATATGGTTATTGTGATGTTTTTTTCTGTAGTCTGACTCATTTATACCCATCCTTTAAAATTGATCTAAATATTCAGCTGGAACAAAAACTCTTGGAATCAATATCTTTTTGTTCCTTATTTGTCTGATAATATCAGAAACGTTAGAAAGTTCATGGTGTTTTCCTTTTTTATCGAATAGAATAATCTCTTCTGTAGCCATATTTTTTGAATCTATTCCTTCTTCTTTATATTTGAGAATATAGGTATCTTGATAAGGACTACTTGAGGCTTCATCGTCTAGATATAAATATTTATGCGGGATCCCTTTTTCTTCAGATATTTTGTTTATTTTCTGATATATTTCCATATTGTTCATATCTGTAGATACCATTTTATACAGTTTACGATAAATGAGACGGGAGGATAGATCGCTAAGAATAAAATCCTTATGATCCTTCCATTGATGAAGATAAAACCAAATGACATTATCTGTTAGCTTTAAGTAATTTGCTATTGTTTCTTTTTTTAAGCCATTTGAAAGAATCTCATATAGATCTTCAGGTAGCTCAAGCTCCCCTTGTTTATTAAGCTCAACAGCTCGCTCAAAAATTTTATCGATTAACAATTCTGCTCCTCTTGAGGTTTTATGTAAATAAATATTTACATACATATAGTAACGAGCCATAATAAAATCTTCTGCAATGCTTAACCCTTTATCAAGGTCTAGTCCAGCTTCAATTTCCCCATTCACTTCACCAACTCTTAATAGATGAATCATCCATTCTAAATCAAAATAGCCATAGCCAACCCCAGTCATTTTAGAATCCCTTAGTAGGTAATCAATTCTATCTACATCAAGCTGGCTCGACAACAATTTTACAACGGCTTTTGAAGGGTGGGTTCGCTTGATGACATCTGCAACTTCTTTAGCGAAGCCAGGTCGGTATTTTTCTAATACTTCATTTACCTGAGTGTCTCCCAATATTATCTCAACCGTCCATTTTTCATGTCTAATTTTTGTTGTTTTCTCTAATGCATGAGAAAAAGGGCCATGCCCAATATCGTGTAATAGAGCGGCGGTTGACGCTAATAGTTTATGCTCTTGTAGCTCTTCTATGTAAGATTTGATAGAATCACCCTTTAAATCGGCTATTCGATCAACAAATCGTTTCATCACATGAGTAACCCCTATAGAATGAGTAAATCTCGAGTGTTCAGCTCCAGGAAAGGTCATAGAAGTCATACCCAATTGTTTAATATGCCTTAACCTTTGAAATTCTTCGGTGTCCATTAAATTTAATATCAGTTTTTCAGCATCCTTATCAAATTGTATGATGTTATGAATTGGGTCACGAAAAGTTTTCATACATACCCTCCAATTACAAAAATCGTAAACACACTCTCTTTTCATTTTATCATAATGTGTAAAAAAGCTCCTATGATAGGAGCCCCCATATCTTAAACAATTCTCTTACGTATTGCTGTACTAATATAGTCAAATGCAATAACCACTAATATGACAACTAACAAGATCATTCCTACTTGATCCCAGTTTCTGTTTGTGGAGGCAATGATTATTAAAGTACCAATACCACCAGCACCAATAATACCCAAGATTGTGGATGCACGAACATTTATTTCAAATCGATAGATTGCATAGGACAAAAATTCTGGAATGACTTGAGGAATGATCCCATAAAACAGAATCTGAATTTTATTAGCACCATTTGCTTCCATTGCTTGTACAACATTCATGTCAATTGATTCTATTGCTTCAGTATACAGCTTCCCCAACATCCCAATGGAGTGAACACCAATTGCCATCACACCAGCAAAAGGACCTGGTCCAATCGCTACTACAAAGACTAATGCTAGTAGAATTTCAGGAAAGGTTCGTATTGCATTTAAAATCCATTTCCCAAATGTACTCCAAAACCTATTTTTTATTATATTTGATGCTGCAAAAAACGCAAATGGCACAGCTAGAATAGCTGCCATTAAAGACCCCACGTAAGCAATAAACAAAGTTTCAATCATCTTTATAATTACTTTTCCACCATAGCTAAAATCTGGAGCAAAAAATTTTGGAATGATTCTATTCCAGTTTTGTACGGTTGTTTTACTTAATACCCTTCCCCAATCCATCTCTATGCCTGAAAAGGTCCATATGTAGAATACTATGATTGCAGCTGCAATTACAAAGTTTCGTGCTGTTTTTATACGGCTACGCTTCCTTTTAGGAGGTAAGATAAGTTCCATTAGACAATCCTCTCCCTTAGCTTATTACTTGTATAATCAATAAGCACTACAACAACGAACACAATAATGATTAATGTTGATACGTTTTCATAGTTCAAAAAGTTAATTTGTTGTTGTAAAAGTAATCCCACTCCTCCAGCACCTACAAAACCAAGAACAACGGAGGCACGGATGTTTATTTCTAATACATATAGGGTAAAAGATATGAATTGTGGTAATATTTGCGGGACAACTGCTGTCCATATCACTTGTAAATTATTCGCACCTGACGCTCTCATTGCCTCCAATGGATTCATGTCAATAGACTCGATGGTTTCACTGATTAATTTAGCCAGAATTCCTAATGAAAAAATAATTAAGGCCACAATACCCGAAAAGACACCAATTCCAAATAGACCAACAAAAATTACAGCTAAAATTATCTCTGGTATGGTTCTCATGATATTGAGAAAGAGTTTCATAATATTATAAATGACTTTGTTAGTACCAAGATTATTAGCTGCGATAAGGCTTAGTGGAATAGATAGAATTGCTGATATGGTTGTTGCGATAATTGCCATACGTATTGTTTCAAGTAACTGTGGTAAAACTACTTTAGCATAAATCCAATGAGGTGGGAATAATTGAGTAAACATTGACCATACGTTTTTAAAAAAACTCGCATCAAAATAGGTGATAAAGGATTCGGTTTGGATGGAACTAATGACATAGAGAATCACGATTGAAGCAAGGATGATGTTCATTCTGGTTCTTGCTTTAGAAGAAACAACACTAGTAGGAATATTTTTCTTGCTCTTATTCATCTGTTCCATTTTCATCTTTACCTCCTCTTTTGTCCTCCTCCCTGATGGGTCGACCATATATTTCTTCAAATGTTTTTTCTGTTACTTCACTTACTGGTCCATCAAATACAACTTCCCCAGCTCTCATTCCAATAATTCTATCGGCATATTCTATAGCCATATCTATAAAATGAAGATTTACTATTGTCGTAATATTATCTTCATGATTAATCTTTTTAAGATATTTTAATACTTGATGAGATGTTGGTGGATCAAGGCTTGCAACAGGTTCGTCTGCAAGTATAACTTTAGGCTGTTGGGTTAATACTCGGGCAATGGAGACACGTTGCTGCTGTCCACCACTTAATTGATCTGCTCTTTGATAGATTTTCTCTTCTATATTTACACGTTTTAAGCTTTCGTATGCTAACGCCATGTCTTCCTTTGAATATAAATTAAGGATGCTTCTTAATGTACCTGTATGGCCTAATCTACCGGATAGCACATTTTTCATTACGGTTGATCGTTTTACTAGATTATAATTTTGAAAGATCATCCCTATCTTCGTACGAAGCTTACGTAGCTCACTATCTTTAAACTTTAAAATTTCTTCACCTTCTACAGTTAACTCACCTGCTGTAGGGGTTACTAGACGATTAATACTACGTATTAGAGTTGATTTACCAGCACCTGATAAACCTACAACTACAATAAACTCACCCTCATTAATTTTAAGATCAACATTTTTTAAAGCCTGTGTACCATTAGGATATATTAATGAAACATTTTTAAATTCTATCATGTCAAGTCCCCTTAATGACAAAAAGGGGGAGAGAATATACCCTATACCCTCCCCTAACTGCCTTAAACTTCTAATATTAGTCTAGTTTAATTGAATCCTTAAACTTATTATAAGTGCTACGAACCACATCATAATCACTGTCTTTAGCTGCGCGAATTGCATCCCAGCTATAAACATCATGCATGATCTTAATCATATCTGGTTTATCATTGAATGAAAGGAAGATGTTTTTAATTTTAGCAACTAAATCCTTGTCTAATTCTTTTGTTACGGAAATTGTATCGTTAGGAATGTTTTTGGAGTAACCAATTACCTTTAGCTTGTCCATTACATCTGGATGGTCTTTTTTGATAATTGTCCTTGCATCATCAAAAGTAGTAGCTACATCTGCATTGCCTTCAAGAACTGCTATTAATGCATTGTCATGCCCTCCAGCTTGAATGGATTTACCAAAGAATTCAGCTTGTACATCTTTTACCTGGAATTGGTCCATAATTTGAGCAGCTGGGAAGAGGAATCCACTTGTAGACGTTAAATCTGGTATTGCCCATGTCTTACCTTTAAGATCAGCTAATGAATTAATTCCAGAATCAGCACGAACAACCCATTGGGAATGATAATAGTCAGAACCATAACGCTCAGATTTTAGAATAACTTGTACACCATGCTTTTGATTTGCTAATACATAACCAAACGCTGGTAGAAAACCTATCTGCACCTTATTACTACCCATTGCTTCAACTAAAGCTGAATAATTTGTCATCACTTTGCCTTCAACAGGCATGCCAAGCTCCTTTGCTAGTTCATCTGCTAATGGTTTAATGGTATCAGCAATCTTATCAGAATCTACTGATGGTACAAATCCCATGATAATCTTGTCAGGTTTAGAAGCTGTTTGGCTACTATTGCCACATCCACCTAAACCAATTAATAAAGTAACCGCTAATAATACAAGTAAAAGCTTCTTCATCAATTTACCCCCATTTATTTACTTTAACTGCAATTTAATTATGTTATTCATATATAAAAAAAGCAACCCCTTATGGAAAAATTTACATTAATTTTACATTTAATCTACCTAAATATTGGATTTTTATTATATTTTATATTAACGCAATATAAAACTAATCCAATAAAGAATATGATCTTGAATTAATGTAAAAATGAATAGTAGTAAAGGGGGGTGTAAATAATATTATTGATTGTGTCAGAAGGAGGTGTTACGGTTGAATAGACAACGCGCAAAAGAGATTGCAGCTTCACCTGTTATGGCGAATGTGACTCATAATGGAGTACCCATCTATATCCAACGAGTAGATGATGACAATGAAACAGCGAGAATATACCCATTAGATCAACCAAGTAATGAACAAGAAGTGCCATTAACTAGTTTAAATGAAGAAGAATAGTATCATGGAAAAATTTACATAATAAAAAACCTCCTTAAGTAAGGAGGTTTTTTACAACCCATTCTTATTTATATACAATCTTTACAACATCGTGAATAAGTGTTACATCGTATATTAGGTTATTCCTCTTCTATTTAATTAAATATTTCATCAATGGCTACATTAAGCTACTTTTTCATCATATTTACCAAAAATCTTTTGGTAAAGCCCTGCGTTTATTAGTTGGAGGGTAGCAGTTAATAGTAAAGGTACATATAACAATCCAGATTCAAACAAATATCCTGTAATCGTTGGACCTATTGAGGAAGGTAATCGCATCGATAATGCATTAACACTTGTTGCTAATCCCCTTCTATGATCACGGGTTATACTTGCACTCAATGCAGAACGGTTTCCCTGTGTTCCTCGATTTATTGCACTTCTTATGACATGTATTACTGAGGCTACTGAAAAGTAAGGTACCCATGGTAGTATAAGTAATAGTACAGAACCAATCACCCTCATCCATGTCACGGACTTTACCATTCCAAATCGCTGTGCTAAGAAACCATTAATAATAGAAGAGATTCCTGTTAATAGAAACCCCATGGATACTGTTAAACCGATTGCCGCTGTACTCACTCCGTACTTCAAGCTAAACCAATAGACCATCATTGGTCCTGTTAAGCCCACAGCTAAACCGTTTATTGCATTTACTAGCCCTAGCTTTATCATTGCAAGATTTTCTTTCTTATGTAAGCCCTCTTGTTTTTCCTCTGATTGCCTTATATTATTATTTTCCATGCTCATTTTATGACTATTTTGAATGTCTTCTTTTTTGACTTTTTCTTCTTTTATTCCTAAAAGGAGAATAATACAAATAAAAGAAATCACCACCACGAGTAAAAATACTGGCCGATACTTATTGGTTCGTTTGTCTTGATTAAGCTAGGAATCCCACCAATCATTGCACCTAATGCCATTCCAAAAAATCCTGTTGCCATATTGATACTAAATACTTTTCCCCTATCCTTTTTATCAACGTTATTTGCCAACCAAGCTTGTTCAGCAGGACTAAATGGTCCAGCAGCCCCTGTTTGTCCACGTCCAAAGCTTGCAAATACAATAGCTAGAATGAGAATGTACACTTGTGAGGAAATACTAGCAGCGATTGCCGAGAATAATGTTAATATTTCATATATGAGCAAAAATGGTTTTCTATCTAATCTATCACTTAAGACGCCAACAACTAAAATAAGCAATGCTCCAAATAAACTAGAAGCAGTAGTCACCCCGCCAATTGATGGGCCACTCCAATTAAGGTTCTTGAGATATAGAGTAAGATCAACGACCAAAGCACCTTGCCATACACTTCGTAATCCCCTCATCATTATTAATCTTGTCGCAACACTATTTAATTTTATTCCTAACACGAGAATTCTCCTTCGACTAGTTAATCATTTCTACTATTAGGCCAACATCTTCATTAGAATTATTATCTATATTCTTGATTATTTTTTCTTATGAGGGATTATTACTTTATACAGTGCATTTTACCTTCCGCCTGTTCCCATTCGACTGAATAGCTTTGGCCTTTGGAACAAAAAACAGAGGATGAGGTATACATGAAGTCCGCATTCTTTTTGTACCCAATTCTCTCAATTACCTCCCCCTGATTGTGACAGGGTTGATAACCTCCATACTTCAAGCTTATTGATCCCTTCCCCTGTGTTATCGATGCTAACTCTGCATGATAGCCCATAAATGTTGCTACTGGTGCTTTCCCTGTTAAAATCACCTTGTTCCCAACGGTATGAGGCGGATCAAAACTACCATGAGCATTCTGAATATCTGATAATACCCTTCCAATATGATCTGCATCTATTTTTATTTTAAAATCATAATATGGTTCAAGTAAAATATTCACCGTTTTTTCTAGACCTTGCCTTATAGCTCGGTAGGTGGCTTCTCTAAAATCTCCACCAGAGGTGTGTTCATTATGAGCTCTACCTGTCAGTAACGTCACTTTAATATCTGTAATCGGCGACCCTGTTAAAATCCCATGATGTTCTCGCTCATATAGATGTTGACGGATTAAGTTTTGATAGCTACTGGTTAAATCATCGGTATGACAGGCATTCACAAATATTAAATCAGTTCCTCTTTCAGAAGGTTCCAATTTCAGATGAACCTCAGCATAGTGCCTTAAGGGTTCAAAATGGCCATAGCCTATTACGGTTGTATCTATTGTTTCCTTATAAAGGATAGTCGGTTCCCCAAAGGTAACATGATACTGAAATCTTTCCTTCACTAGCTGTTCTAATACTTCTAGTTGAATCACTCCCATTACATGAATATGAATTTCCTGCAAGCTTTCCTCCCATGTCACGTGTAAGGAAGGATCTTCTATATCAAGTATCCTAAAGTCCTTTAGAACTTCTTTGGCATGTAAGGATGCGTCAAATAGCACCTTGGATTTTAGAATTGGTACTATTTCATGATCTACCCTTTCTCCTTGATCTCCAATAACATCACCTATCGCAGCCATCGATAAGCCTGTTACTGCAAAAAGCTCACCAGCGTTTACTTGATTGACTATTTTAAACTTATTACCGTTATATACTCTTATTTGTGTAACCTTTTCGGAAATATCTCTTTCAGAAGTCCTATAGCTCAATTCATCTCGGACTTTTAATGTACCTCCTAAGGCCTTCATAAAGGTTATTCTAACACCATTTTCATCATGTCTTATTTTAAAAACTCGACCAGAAAAGGATTGTTGGTTTAAATAATCTGTTATTGTTAATAAATCAAGTATCTCTAAAAAGTCTACGACTCCTCTATCATGTAAAGCAGAGCCACTTGTGGCTAGAAAAATTTTATTTTCTTTTATCATAGCTTTCATTTTATTTATCCAATCATCCTGTTGATACCCACCATTTAAATATTGTTCAAGGAGTTCCTCATTACGTTCAGCAATAAATTCAATAAGCCTTTCATTCATTTCACCTTGCTGAAAGGAATCCGTAATATCAAAAATATCCTCAGTCATATTTAATTGAATATCTGCTAAAACTTTCTCAACATCCGCCCCGATTCGATCTGTTTTGTTGATAAAGAAAAAGGTGGGGACATGATACTTTCTTAATAGTTGCCAAACCGTTTCGGTATGACCCTCCACGCCTTCCACTGCACTAATAATGATTATCGCATAATCCATCACTTGTATAGCACGTTCCATCTCAGGTGAAAAATCTACGTGTCCAGGTGTATCTATTAAATAATAAGTAGAATTTTTATAGGACATGATGCCTTGATCTGCGAAAACCGTAATTCCTCTTTCCATTTCTATTCTATGGCTATCTAGAAAAGCATTCTTATGATCTACTCTTCCTCTTTTATTAATGCTTTGTGTATGGTAAAGAAGCTGCTCCGCAAATGTCGTTTTACCTGCATCTACATGAGCTAATAATCCAATTGTTTTATACATTTATTACACCTCTATCAATATCATTCTGTTCATTATTTTATGGACTACTTTTATTATCTCATAGATTCATAAAAATAAAGAATGCCTTAAAAAAACAGATACTAGGAAAAATTCATCCCTAATATCTGTTAGCCTTTGTAGTATTATTTTACTGTTATGCTATTTAAAAACCCCTCAATTAAACCGAATTCGAATATATGTAATCTTTATTTAAAATGATTTCATTCGCGACAACGTCCATTGGATCAATCAAAGGTTTATTGATATGGTGGGGTTTCAGTACTAAACCTATCTCGGTGCATCCTGAAATTATTAATTCTGCTCCCTGATCAATGATTTCAAAGGCTGCTTCTTTAAGTAATTGTAATGGCTCTCCTTCAATTACTCCACTCTTTATTCCAGATTCGCCATAAATAGCTTTCATTACTTTTTCTTTTTGAGTGAAAGGACTTGGATAAATAATTTTATTATTAGTAAGATATTTTTCAAATAGACCTGCTTTTATTGTTCCCGAGGTAGCTAATACACCTATCTTAGTAGCATTTGGATAATGACTCATAATATGATTCCGCAATTCTATAAAAACATTTAAAATGGGATGATTTACTTCCTTTTGAACCTCTTCTATAAAATAATGAGCTGTCATACAAGGCATACATGATATTTCTACACCTAATCGTTCTAAATTCTTTGCTGTCTGCACTATAGCTTTCACTGGGTTCTCACCTATCCCTAATATAGCTTCTGTACGATCTGGGATTTTCACGTTGCTGTCAATAATCACTCGGAAATGATCTTGATCTTTCTTGACTTTCGTTGCTTTAATAATTTTTAAATAAAAATCTACAGTTGCTTCCGGCCCCATACCCCCGATAATACCAATTATTTTATCATTCATGTAATTGCCCTCCATTAATAGACCCAACTAATTATTCATTTTATTTTATCAAATATTTAAAGAAAAGTAATAAAAAGATCCAATTTGAAATATTTTTTTCTATGTAAATATATGAATCTATTTAAATATTTGTTGGAATTAGAAAAAAAATGCACAAAATTTGATGTTTAAAGGAGTACTGGTATATAACGACAAATTATGCTATTATCTAAAAGAGATTTCTTTACAATTTTACATCAAATAGGATATAAAGGTGATACTTATGTGTGGATTTGTTGGTTTTGCAGATACTAAATTAAAAATTGATAGATTACAAATTATTGAGAATATGTCAGATACGATTGTTCATCGTGGCCCAGACAGTGCAAGTAAATATTCAGATGATAACGTTACATTGGGCTTTAGAAGACTTAAAATTATTGACTTATCTGATCAGGGAAATCAACCTATTTACAATGAAGATAGTAGTTGTGTATTGGTTTTTAATGGTGAAATCTATAATTTTCAAGAGTTAAGAGTTGATCTTGAAAAAAAGGGGCATCTATTTAAAAGCAATACTGATAGTGAGGTAATTCTCCACAGCTATGAAGAATACGGTGTTGAGCTATTACAAAAAATAAGAGGAATGTTTGCTTTCGCTTTATGGGATACAAAAAATGAAACGATGTTATTGGCAAGAGATTTTTTTGGGATAAAGCCACTATACTATACACAAAACACTACAGACAATTCATTTATCTTTGGCTCTGAAATAAAATCCTTCTTAAAACATCCGGCTTTTATTAAGGAGTTAAATAAGGATGCACTAAGGCCTTACCTTACTTTTCAATATTCAGTACTCGACGAAACCTTTTTCAAAGGGGTATACAAGTTAAAGCCTGGTCACTACATGATATATAAAAAAGGTAACATCCAAATAAAGTCATACTGGTCAGTGAATTATGATAAGAAAGAAAACAGTCTAGATTATTATGTGAATCAAATTAAAGAAGCGATGAAAGAATCTGTTAATTATCATAAAATTAGTGATGTTAAAGTTGGTTCGTTTTTGTCTGGAGGAATAGATTCCAGTTATATTGCATCATTATTGAAACCTAACAAAACATTTTCAGTAGGTTTTCATGATTATGAGTCTATGTTTAATGAAACAAATCTAGCAAAAGATTTATCTGATATCTTACATATAGAAAACCATAAAAAAATTATTAGTGCTGATGAGTTTTTTGAAGTCATTCCTACTATTCAATACCATATGGACGAGCCTCAATCTAATCTTTCATCAGTACCTTTATATTTTTTAGCTCAATTAGCAAGTGAATATGTAACGGTTGTGTTATCAGGTGAAGGGGCAGATGAAATATTTGCTGGATATACTTGGTATCAAAAATCAAAAAAAATGAACATCTATGAAAAAATTCCTTTCCCTGTTCGTCGTTTCGTTTCTTACATGAATAAAGCTCTACCTAAAAATCAAATAACTAACTTCTTAGTAAAGGGTGGGCAAAAAATAGAGGAAAAATTCATTGGACAAGCAAAGGTTTTTGAAGAAAAGGATGCTCTGAAGTTATTAAAAGATGAGTACAAAAGTGGCCCATCTATAAAAAGCATAACTAAACAAGTATATGATAAAGTCCAAAATAAAGATGATCTTACAAAGATGCAACACCTTGACTTAAACCTATGGCTACCAGGAGATATACTTCTTAAAGCTGATAAAATGAGCATGGCACATTCTCTTGAACTAAGAGTTCCATTCTTAGATAAAGAAATCATGGCTCTTTCTTCAGAGATCCCAAGTTATCATCAAGTGAATAATAAGGATACAAAGTATGCCTTAAGAACTGCTGCTCTTGAAGTATTGCCAAGTGAATGGGCAAACAGACCTAAACTAGGGTTTCCAGTCCCTATTAAATATTGGTTGCGTGAAGATAAATATTATCATATTATCAAAGAAATGTTGCAATCTGACATAGCTGAAAAGTTTTTTGATACTAAAATCCTTGTAAAATATCTTGAAGAACATTATTTGGGTAAAAGTAATTACGCTAGGAATATATGGACAGTATATGTATTTCTTGTGTGGTATAAGAAGTTTTTTATTGAGATGTAATGGTATATTTATTAACCATATTAATTATTTACTAATTGCTTACTCTTTATGAATTCAGCTACTATTTCAGCCTCATTAAAAGGAATTTCTTTATCCCCTATGATTTGGGTAGTTTCATGTCCTTTCCCAGCAATGAGAATGGTATCATCTTTCTTACTCATTTCAAGAGCATATGTAATCGCTTCTTCTCTATCAACAATCGCTTTATAGTATCCCTTTTCCTCTTCTATTGCTTCTACTATTTCCTCTATGATTAATAGAGGGTCTTGTTCCTTAGGATTGTCCGATGTCACAATAGCAAAATCTGAAAAGTTAGCTGCAATCTTTCCCATTGCTCTCCGTTTTTCCCTACCTTGTTCGCCAACTGCTGCATATACCCCAAAAACTAAAATTATTCTACCCTTTGAAAAGGATCTTAGTGTTGTAAGAGCTTTTACCAAGCCATCTTCTGTATGGGCAAAATCTATAATAATCTTATAATCATTGTCTTTATAGACTACTTCAAATCTTCCTTTAATCCTATCTATTGCAGCTATTCCTTTTTGGATATCTTCAAAGCTGATATTATTGCTGTATGCACAGGCTATAGCGGCTAAACTATTATATACGTATATCATTCCAGGTAGATTAACTTTAATAGCTATATTACCTGTAGGTGTATGTAGATCATAGGTAGTGAATTCCGCAGAATAATGTATATCAGATGCATATATATCCGCATTGTTCACAATGCCATAAGTTATTAATTTAGCATCATTATTTATTATTTTTTCTGCTAGCTTTCTACCATATTCATCGTCTATATTGATAATATTATAGTCCTTTGTAATTTCAAACAACTTTGCCTTTGCATGATAATAATTATCCATATTCTTATGTAGCTCTAAATGATCTGGAGACAAATTTGTAAAGATATTTGTATTATAGCTGGAATAAGCAACTCTATTTAGACACAACGCATGGGATGATACCTCCATAATGCAGTGCTTAATATTCGATTTTACCATTTTATAAAAAATCTGTTGTAGGTTTAATGATTCTGGAGTGGTATTCTTATTCTTTATTATTTTATTATCTATTATTGTTCCAATGGTCCCAATAAGTCCTACCGATTTATCTGCTTGTTCATAGATAGATTTTATAAAGTAGGCAGTTGAGGTTTTTCCATTAGTTCCAGTTATTCCAACAAGATCTAGTTTTTTAGTAGGATTGTAATAATAATTAGAAGAAATTTTAGCTAATGCTTTTCTAGAATCAGAAACTTTGAGGACAGTTACATTATTTTTGATCGAGACATCTTTCTCAATAATGATTGTAGTAGCACCCATTTCTATTGCTTTTTCAATGAATTGATGCCCATCAACGGTATAGCCGGATATTGCTACAAAAATACTATTATCCATTACCTCTCTTGAGTCATAGGCAATGTTACTTACTTCTATTTCTAAATCTCCTTTTATTTTAACAAAATCAAGACCCCTGACTATTGAAGCTAATAACATATTACCGCCTCCTCATCCTAGACTTGTCATTGCTTTACCTTTTCAGTCTGAAAATTTTCTTCCATACTTTACCGAAAATAATTTTAGTATATGCATACGCAGGTTTAGGATCTTTCCAATCCCATATTGCATATGCTTTTGGTTTAAACATTGATAAGATCACTTCTAATAATGAAAGCTGCTTTGTTTTAAGATAATCTTTTATTGCTAACATATCCTCGTATCCATACCAAAATACTATGTTTGTATCCTCAACTACTGCTTTTGGTTCGATAGGCATTCCTGTTAGCTCACGATAGGTTATATAAGGGATATTTACTCCTACCTTATACAATAAGCTGTTAAAATTAGTGATTCTCACGTTTATTTCAATTAAATAAAATTCTCCTGTTTCAGCATCTTTTTTAAACTCTATTTCTGCAAATCCTTTATATTTAATTTCTTCTAAGAACTTCGCACCTATTTCATAAAGCTCTGGTACATACTTTTGTACTGTGTAAACAGATGCTCCAAAATTAATAGGATATTGACGATACTTTTGACATGTTACCCAGTGGGTCACTTTTGAATCTTGATTTAGATATGCATCGAAAGTATACATATGGTCATCAAATCCAGGAATAATCCGTTGTACAATTACTTCTAGTCCTGCTTCCTTTGCTTTAGCTAAAGCATTTTCTAATTCTTCTTTATTCTGTACTTTAAATAGTTTCTTTCTGAATTTTGATACAAAGGATGGAGAATCTACAGGTTTCACGATACATGGGAATTTGATAATATTTTCAACTTTTTCATAAAAGTTCTCTTCATTCACTCTAACTGTTTCTGGAACAGTGATGCCTTTATCTATAGCTAACTGATATAATAATTCTTTGTTCATTAGATTGGTATATAGCCCTGCCTCAGTTTGAGGAATAAGATAGTATTTTTTTAATTCATCTAAATGTTCATCGATAATTTCCACATATGAATCATGGCATGGGATAAGCACAGGAGGTGAACTTTGTTTATTCGCATAATCCTTTAAAAACTGAATAAATCCCTTCGAATCTTCTTTATAATGAGGAGCAATAAACCTTTCAGAACAATATTTTGATTCTGCACCGTAGGTATTCTGATTAGAGTAATCAACAGCTACAGTTTGAATACCATTCACTCCTAAACAACGCATTGTGCTTAGTCCAATATAATAATTACTTCCTAATACTACTGCCTTGTTATTCATGCTCTCAGCTCCTCAACACTTATCATACATTTTAGTTATTTTTTCCATATATAGATTTTGACACAGGTTTGTTAGAATTTGCAAGACTTATTTTACTACATTTACTAGGTTAGGTGTATTTTATAAAAATGACAGGTATATTTTACTAGAACTAAAAATACCAAAATAGCATTAATACTTCATAATTTTCCCTATTTATCTAAATATTGGCTATATCTATGTTATCGGATAATATATTATTTTTATTCACCAATTTAATTGAATAAATCTTCACATATCAGTAATGATAGATATTAATTTGTATGAAATATTGACTTTTTTAAAGAAAAACACAGCTAATAGTGAAGTTATTTCACAATTATCCGTGTTTTTTATTAATTTAAATATCCAATTTATGCAGACACGTCTTATTTATTTAATATTGATACATTAAATAAAAATTGTTATTTAATCCCCATCACGCAGCCTGTATCCTGGTTTAGTATTCTGACCATTCATTAATACTTTACCCTTTTTTATTCTAGCTTGTATTTCGCTTCTACTCCTATCAATAATGTTTTCCCCAAGTAGCCTGTCTAATCTAATATCATTTGTACCCCTAACAATTATAGTTATTTCATAAATACCCTGTTCCTTGCATTTTGTAAGCTCAATTTTCTCGATTATTTCTTTGTCCATTTCTTTTATTTCATTTTTTTTTAAATAGGAGTTTGTAGAGGTCTTTGTTATTCCATTTAAATGATTTACTTGTACTGCATGATATTTATTCAATACCTTATTCCATGTATGTCCATTTGCACATTTATAGATTGCGTATTGATATATGTTTTTCCCATTGGCATTATGTCTTCTTACATAGGAATCATAGAAATCAACCTTATTTTTACACCCTTTGCAATGCCTTTCTACTTTCATCGTTTCTTCTTTCTGCAATTGCCAAAATACTATTTTTTTGCTCATAATCCTTACCTCTTTCTGAATAGCAGGTAAGGTAATTCACCTTACCTCACTTTTTTTTAGTAATCTGAAAGTGTTTTTCATTCCAATATGGCATACTGTCACCTCCTTAAAATAAAAAACCATAGGCAAATAAAAACTGCCTATGGTCATAAAAAAGCCATGCTAAAATTAGCATGGCAAACTTCTCTATATTTTTGTGGATATAGATGACTAACCTGTGCAAATTTTAAATCCTTATCATTGTTCGAAGGTACAACAAACTATGGGTACTTTAATACCCACTTGATCCCTTCTTACGAATATGAAATTCGACTATTGAACAATGTTAAGAATAAATTTTCTCATAAAGCACGGCCATCCTTTCATCTATATGATTATATTATATACAAGCGATTAGCTTTTCTCAAATTGAATGTTTTGAAAATCTTTTTGAATAAGATTAGTGAAAAAACTTATTTCTAACCCTCAAAGTTTATATGAAAAGGATAAGCTTTCACTTATCCTTCTCATCAAATCACATCTATTCGAATTTATCCTTTAAAAATTTTTAGCTGCAGCTTTTAGTTGCTCTTTTGTTATTTTTGTAGAGTCTGTTGAGACTGTATGAATATACGTCTGGTCTCCCTGAGTAGTCATCCAAATAATGCTTTGATATTCATTACTGTTGCCATATAGAGATTGTTCATTCCTTAAATAGTTCACTTGATTCCCATTTATGTCCATTGCGTTGTACTGTGATGAAGCTGATGTTTTTCCTTCCATTCTAACCTTTTCACTGGCCAATTGAATGGTATAGTAAATCTCACCTTGATGCTCATCTTGATAAATTGTAGTGTAGGATTGTACAATTGGTTTCTTTGTAGGCGTAGCTTTTTCCCACACAATATCTTTTCCTGTTTTTTTACTTTCTGCCATCAGTTCATCTTTAAGCGAAACCTCATCCGTTCCTAGTGCTACACCAAAGGCTGGTGTCTTCTTTCCTCCAATAAAATGATACGTTCCCGCTATGGTATTTGGAATATTTATATTTATATGCTGCTGCATTAATTCTTGTTGCCAGGCTTGCTTCTGATTAATAATCTTTGGTTTCGCTACAGCTAGAAGTGATAAATATGGACTTATTTCTTTTTTATTATCAAGCTCGGAAACATAAACTACCGCCATTTCTCCAGTTTGCAGCTGATTTCGTATATCTTTAAGAGAAGCTCGAACTTTATCCAATGTTCCTTTATCCAATGATAAATCTTTATATGCTGTATAGTTCATAGATATATTTCCTTTCTCAGCATGAAAAAGTAGTAATCCTCCATAAGCAAACCCACTTAATAAAAGAAACACTAAAGCGATAATAATCCCTTTCTTAAAAAATACCTTATTGTGCATTTTTCCCTTACCTCTTTTCTCAAGAAAATGGTTTCTGTACGAAGTGTTTATTCTAGTATCAAGGGTGGGAGGACAGGATAAATGCTTTGAATGACGTTTAAATTCTTGTTTTAATTGTTCTTCAAATGACATATTTTGTTTCCCCCCTTCCTTTCGTTTGACGCTCATATTGACGACGCATTTGTTTTAGAGCCAAATGATGTCTTGATTTAACAGTACCTACTGGAATATGTAGCAATTTAGAAATTTCTTCATTAGAATAATCCTGATAGTACTTAAGAATAATCACTTCCTTAAGTTTTTGGGATAATGTTTCAAGAATAGGCATCAATTCTAATCGGTCATTTATGGTTTCTAGACGATCCTCTGATTTATAGCTAGAAGGAGTTATATCAACCGACATTAACTTTTCTAATATACGGAATCGTCTCCAGCTTTTACGTTTCCAGTTTCGCACTTGTCGTACAATTAAGCCGTTAAACCATGAACTGAATTTTTGCTCTTGATTATAATTATCTAAGCTTTTTAACAATTGCATATATACCACGTTCATGATATCTCCTACTTCCTCTTTATTAGGCGTGAGATAATAGATTAACCTAAAAGCCTGATCTCTGGTCGCTTCATAAACGACCTGAAACGCTTCCTCATCTCCTTGACTCATCCGGATAAGCCAAGGTTGAAAATCAATATCCTTCATTGGGCTAGCCTCCATTCAGGTGTTACATTAATTATTGGTGCAATCCTTGTATTTGGTTCAGTAGAATTTTATTAATATAGAAAATATTTTTATTTTCACTTTAATGGTAAAGTTTCATTACAAAAAAAAAGAGAGGTCTTTTCTATTTCACCTCTCTTTGTTGACAATTATTTTGATTGACCATTCATGTTTAGACCACTAAAGCTTTACCTATGTATCAATATTTATACTTCCTTCATGTATTAATGAACGCCCAGACCACGTTGGTATGGTCTATGGGATATTATGGCATGATACGCATCGGTAATACTTATAATTCTAGATTCTAAGGAAATCTCATCCATTTTAGCTTGATAAGGATAACCTTTACCGTCTATTCGTTCATGATGACGTCCAATGATCTCTGACTCTAGTTTCATTGATTGTAAAGGCTGAAGTACTTGCTCACCATAAGCAGCATGGTTTTTTATAATAGCATATTCTTCCTCAGACAATGAAGATTGCTTTTTTAGCACCTCATCTGGAATACCTATCTTTCCCACATCATGCAGTTGAGCAACAATACTTAAGCGTTGTATCTGAGCAGCAGAAAGACCGAGCATTTGTCCTAAAATGACACTATAATGACCAACTGATACCGAATGGTTTTTTGTATAGGTATCCTTCAATTCTACAAGACACATAAAATCATCCTGACGTAATGAAGAACGATATAGTACCACAACCCCCATCATGAAAAATCCATATATTACAGCTAATTGAATCGGATGATGTGTGACATATAATACAGTATAAAGCATATCTAAGGAACTAAGCAAAGTTTGAACGACGGTGATTCGCCAATAATCCCATGCCACTCATTAAAAACATACCGCTGACCTTCTAAATATTGAATAAATCCACTAAGAAAGGTATCTGTAAACATCAGTGCAAACATCGATGCAAACATTGCAATCGTACCTACAAGCGATAATCCTTCTATTAAGAACTCTTTAGATGGTTAGGTTCCTAATAGGACAATTCTTTTAGTGTAACTAAACAAATAATAGACATTGGGAGTATCCTCCAATCTAGACTGTTTTATTCGTACAGCATTTTTTGGATTTTGGGGAGATACTCTTTTTTTATGTTTAAAACCCTTATAGAACAAGAGGTAAAATTAAGAATTAAATTTAATTATTTTTTTAAAAAATAACTTAACGAACTAGTATGAATGTAAATAAAGGCAAATAGGATAAACTAGAAAATAGCATGAAGAAATTAGGTCATACGGAGGTCAAAATGTGTAAAGTATTAGTAGTCGATGATGAAACAAAAATCCGTGAGGTTATTAGAGAATACGCTGAATTTGAAGGCCATTATGTAACTGAAGCCAGTAACGGAATGGAAGCTATAAATATTTGCAAGATAGAGGATTTTGACATCATTGTCATGGACATCATGATGCCCAAACTAGATGGTTTCTCAGCTAGCAAGTCGACCTATTTTTCACCCTTATCTGCAATGAGTTTTATAATATTTACTTTATTATATATACCTTGTCTATCGACGGTTGCAATCATTCAGAAAGAACTAGGATCAAGAAAATGGACATTATTTTCCATTGGATATGCGTTAATCATTGCGTATATATTAACCTTTATTATTTATCAATTCGGCCAATGGTTAGGATTTAATTAAAAAAGAAAAACCTATAAAAGGAGTGGTATATTTTGTTCACCAATATTGTATTGGGTACGGTCATTTTCGGATATGCAGGATGGAACCTATATCGATTTATTAAAAAGAGTAAAAAAGGAAAATGCGCAACTTGTTATATAAAAAATAATTGTAATACGGCATGCAATGTTTCTGGTGTGAACAATTCTTTATACAAACAATATCGAAAAGTACACCTTCTCTCTAAGACGAAATAATATTTTTTTTTAGAACACGAATAAGGTCTCTCATATCTTAACAAACATTCATCTCGTATTGAAAGATGAATGTTTGTTAATAAACACTGGCCTTAATTCATATTACTGCTTTGAAACATCAGCATTTCAATTTATCCATAGTACTAATCTTCCTTCTTTCGTACCAGCAGCAATAACAGATTGAATTCCTGTTTGTTCCTGCATCGTAAGTAAGGCCACATTTGTACTTAAACTGCCGTTCAGAGAGAATTTTGTAACATTCTGCGTGCCTTCTGCCGTTCGTTTGACCATTATTAGTTCATTTTTACTCTGATTAGGAAGCAATAATTCAGCTATGCCATCCTTGTCCCAATCTGTCATGGTAAACTTACTCAAGTTTTTGGTTCCAATATCATGAGTAGAGTATGTCTTAGCGGAAGCAACAGTTGTCAAAACACTATTTTCTTTATTCCAACAAATATACTGTAATATGCCACCAATGTGTGGGGTTACCACTTCTGCCAGTTCCATACTGCCATCAGGTCCAAATTGGGCGATGGTTAGTGCATGACGCCATCTATGACCCATACCGATGGGCTTTCCTTCAGCTAATAAATTCCCCGCTTCATTAAATAAAACCAATCTTGATCCAGAATTGTTGTTGCTCAAAGTAAGAACTATTTCTCTTTCTCCATTTTGATCCCAATCTGTCCAAATAGGTTTCAGACTTTCAATGACGTCAGGTGCATTGATCGTTACCGAACGAATGACCTTCCTATTTTTTGCATCAATAATTACAAAACCCCCAGCTTCAATTGTATCTCCTAATATACCATGTCGGTAACGCTCAGTAGGATTCGTAAGCAAGAGTAATCTTTCATTATTATCCATTAATATCGTAGTGTCTGGCAGGGCGTTAACGGTTAGTCGGGATATTTCCCCTTTATTCCAGAAAACAATATCTCCGTTCGGTTCCACAAAAACCGATAAATCTTTTCGAACTGTCAGAGGGGTTGTCCACCTTACTGCTTCATTTGTTGGAAACTCACCTAGTGTTATCTTCAGCTTTAAAGGTTTAATAAAATGGGGAATGGAAATTGGGGTATTATTATCTGTTATTTCTTCGACTTGACCATTTTGCAAATTAACTCTCAGACGCTGAAGCTGACCATCGTCATAAACGACACCCCAATCCGAAAAGACTCCTTGCTCCTTATTTTGTCCTACTTCTTCCATACCATAAACATGCACAGGTATTCCTTTTAATATAATACTGATTGTATTACTATCTAGTTTCCCATTTGGCTGTGTATTCTCAAGTGGTTGTTCCTGTTTAGCTTGATCTGTCCTTTGCATCTGACATCCAGGTCCAATCATTAATATGACAAAAATGAAAATAAGACTTACCGCATATTTCATTAATTCTCCTCCTATTAAACTTCTCATGATTTAATATGATTTAATATGATTGAATTTGAAAAAAGCTATTCCTATTATGTCCAAATAGATTGTGAAACACTGACAACGAAATATAAATAGTTTATCAAAGAACGCAAAAAAAAGAACCAAGGGGATACACTTCCCTATTGTTCGCTTATTAGGAAGTTTACCTTGGGAATCCCCTGACCTCCATCTGGTCTTATACAGATTGAAATGGTAACAGAGATGCATGATTAATTGTTATCTTATTTTAAGCTTTTGGATAAAAACAACTTTCAGATAGTTACCTTCCTCATATTGCTTAATCGTTGTAAAGTCAGAAGGTAGTGAAAACTCCTCTTTTATCCTATATTTCACGTTTTTTTCCTTAAATGCCGTATCAATAAATCCTTTGAATTTCTTCATGTCAAATGTAGCACAATTTGTCGAGACTACAATTACACCATTATCCTCAGTAATCGCTATCGCTTCTTTCAGGAGATTTTTATAGTCTTTCTCTGCACTAAAGGTATATTTCTTAGACCTTGCAAAACAAGGGGGATCAAGAATTATCAAATCAAAAGTTAGCTTTTTCTTCATTGCATATTTAAAATAATGAAACACATCCTCCACAATAATATCATGGGCTTCATAATCAATACCGTTCACACTAAACTGCTCAATCGTCTTGCTTAAACTACGATTAGCAAGGTCAACACTTGTTGTTTTTGCCGCTCTACCTAATGCTGCAAAAACAGAAAACACCCCTGTATACGAAAATGTGTTTAAGACTGTCTTTCCTTCTGCATACTTATCTCGAATCATCTTTCTCACGTCGCGCTGATCAAGAAAAACTCCTACCATTGCCCCTTCATTTATGTATACAGCTAGATTGACTCCGTTTTCTTTTACAATAAGCGGAAACTGTCCTCTTTTTCCTGCCACAAATCCATCTTCTTCAATATATTTCCCATCGGTATTAAAACGCTTTTTCTGATAAATCGCTTGATAATCAACTAACTTATTTAGTGAAGCAAGTACATACTCACTAAACCTAATAATCCCTTTACTGTACCAATTAATCAGATAATAACCGTCGAAATAATCAATGGTCAAGCCACCTATCCCATCTCCTTCAGCATTAAAGATACGAAAAGCGTTCGTTTCTTTATTATTAAAAAATAATTTCCTTTTTTCTATGGCAGCTTCTATCTTTTTTTCAAAGAACGATTGGTCAATCTTTTCATTTTCATTATGAGTAAGAATCCAACCATACCCTTTGTTTTGTTTTCCGTAATAACCTTTTCCAATAAATGTATTAGCATCATCAACAAGCTTAATAAGTATACCTTCTTCAGTTAAGGTATCCAAGTTATTGATCGCTTGTTTAAATATTAGCGGATAACCAGCTTTAAATTTTTTTGAGAATTTTGATTCCACCTTTAAAACAACTTCTGTTTCCATCTTCTCCACCCTTACATTAGATACTAGCGTTCCTATTTTTTTACATGAAGTACCATTACATTTTACCACTAAAGTATTTGTATGCATTACTTTAAAAAATGTTTTGACAATATGCAAAACCCAGTATATATTAATATGGTTGTATATTCAAATAATCAGATATATAAATATTATGGATAAGGATGGTTCTACATGCAGCATAAATTCTTCTTAAGAGGTAGATATACGGATTATTCTCTTCATTCATTTCAAAAAGATCTTATATCTGGTATTATCGTTGGTGTCATTGCTATTCCCTTGGGGATGGCGTTCGCTATAGCATCAGGTGTCAAACCTGAATATGGAATCTATACAACCATAGTTGCTGGAATATTAATTTCATTGTTTGGAGGTTCTAAGTATCAGATTGGTGGGCCTACTGGTGCATTTATTCCTATATTATTTGGCATTGTTATGACCTATGGCTTTGAAAATTTACTGATTGCGGGATTTATAGCAGGGATTATTTTACTTCTTATGGGAATATTTAAGATGGGTTCATTAATTAAATTTATTCCCAAACCAGTTACGATTGGTTTTACTTCAGGAATAGCAATAATTATATTTGTTGGCCAAATCCCCAATCTATTAGGACTAACAGGTGTTGAAAAACATGAATACTTTCTTAGCAACCTTAATGAGATTATCATTCATATTCACAGTATAAACCTCTATAGCATTTTAACTGCTGGAATATGTTTAATTACTATAATATATACACCTAAGTTATTTACGAAAATACCTGGACCTCTTATTGGTCTTATATTTTCGACTCTAATTGCAACTTTTTTATACCCTAACCAGGTAGCAACCATTGGTTCAACATTTGGTGAAATTCCTAGTAACTTACCACATTTTAAAATTCCCGATATCTCACTTATACAGGTTCAAAAACTTATTGGTCCTGCATTTGTAATTGCATTACTTGGGGCAATTGAATCACTGTTATCAGCTGTAGTAGCCGATGGCATGACAAGTAGTAAACATAACAGTAATAGAGAATTGATTGGGCAAGGTATAGCAAATATAATTACTCCTTTATTCGGCGGTATTCCTGCAACCGGTGCTATAGCAAGAACTGCTACAAACATTAAAAACGGTGCAATTTCTCCGATATCAGGAATAACTCATGGCTTTGTTGTTCTTTTAGTTCTTTTACTTTTTGCTCCATATGCCTCTATGATACCATTGGCAAGTATGGCTCCAATATTAATGGTTGTCGCATGGAATATGAGTGAACGACATGCATTTTATCATTTATTATCAATCAAAACGGAAGATTCCCTTGTTTTAGTGGTTACATTTTTATTAACAGTATTTTTTAATCTAACTTTAGCTGTGGAGGTCGGTCTTGTTTTAGCATTAATTATTTTCACAAAACGCATGAGTGATATAATGATAACAGCTAAGGCACTACCTAATTTTGAAAATAACCAAGAAAAAGTTGAAACTCAATTTTTCACTGATTCTCATGATTGTCCACAAATTAGTATTTACAATGTGGAAGGGCCTTTATTTTTTGGTGCTGCACAGACTTTTGAACAAAGCATTATGAATACGATTAACTATAAACCAAAGGTACTCCTTCTAAGAATGGGAAAAGTACCCTTTATGGATACAACTGGTGAATCTTATTTATCAAGCATTGTAAAAGACTTTTCAAAACAAGGAATATTTTTAATATCCGAGATTAATCCTCAACCTAAAAAAGTATTAATAAAAACTGGTTTATATCAATTAATTGGTGAACAAAACTTTTTTGAACATACCGGAGATGCAATCAACTATGCTCTTTTACACATAAATAAAAATAATTGTTTAGATTGCAAACATTTTGCTTTTAGGGAATGTCTAACCTTATCAGGTGCTGCTAGAAGTATTGAAGAAGGAAGAGGAGTTTTTACCACCTAATTTATTAAAAGGAGGACTAGAAATTGAATATAGAAATCCAACAGTTCAAAGCAGATTTTTTTAAAGCACTTGCCCATCCTCTTAGGATAAAGATTCTTGAGTTATTGGCCGAAGGAGATAAAAGTGTCAATGAAATTCAAAACCTTGCTGGAAGTGAAGGATCTGCTGTATCACAACAATTAACAGTACTTCGTGGAAAAAACATAGTTACAGGAAATAAAGATGGTAATCGTGTGATTTATACACTACGAGATCCTATAATTATCGAACTTCTTTCTGTGGCACGTCAAATCTTTAACAATCATTTAGTAGATACAATAAATATGTTAGACCAGTTTAATGATGAGGAAAATGAAGAAGTATTGAGATAAAATAACATTTTCTCTATTCTTAAGAATAAAAGCAAAATCCGATAACTTACGTTACCCTCGCCGATGAAATTTATAAAGAAGACTTGGTTCAGATGGAGTTTTATCTCCACCTGAACCTTAGCACCCATAGGTCACAAGTCAAACTAAATGCTAAAGCATTAAGTCGTGCTATGCCGCCCTTATTTCGAGGAATTGAAACAACTCCCTCTTCGATGTTGAAGAGGGAGTCTGGTTGAAACCGAAGATAAATAAAAAAGAAACCCCTTCAGGCAAAAGATCCTCTAGTCGAATCTAGAGGATCTTTTTGCTTCTGCTTCATTTTATTTTAATAAAAGCTTTATAATTGTATTTTGTCTTTCATCTCCTTCTATTTCTACAAGAACATATTATTAATATATCAAGGAAATATCAATGTTTCTAAACAGAACAACTAAAAACTAAACCATCCTACTTATTTTATCGGTTTACTTGATTAATATAGCTTTAATGATTTGACAGGATAGTTATTAAAATACTATGTCAAAAAATAATATTTTTCATATATATAGTGGTGTAGGCGTAAAAATGAAAGGATGGATATCATGAATGATATAAATCATGCTAGTTCAAATAGTAATTTTAGATTTATAGTTTTTGGAGATAGTAGAGATTATTACGCAGGGGTTAACACACCTGTCTTTGAACGGATTTTAAAATCAATAAAGGGGCTTACTATCCAGCCAGCGTTTTTCTTATTTAGTGGTGATATGTCAAATGTAGATAGTAATAGCTACGAGGCAAATAAAGAAGCTTTAGAAGAGTGGAAAGAGATAGTTGAAAAGTATTATCCAATTAAAAAATTCTACAATTGTATTGGAAATCATGAAAGAAATGAAAAAGCTTTTAATGACGTTTTTAATTATTTACCTGATGGCAATTTACCTGGGTATGGAAGAACAGTATATTACTTCGATTATGGAAACTCACGTTTTATTATTTTAAATTCTAATAGAAAAAATAAAAATTATTACGAATATATTCCTGATGGAGGCTCAATAAAGAATGAAGGTTATGTTATTTTTGAAGAACAAAGAAACTGGTTGAAAGATGTATTAAAAAAATCTGATAAGAAACACAATTTTGTTATGTTTCATGCCCCTGCCTTCCCAGTTAGTCATCATTTTGGTAAATCTCTCGATCAAGACACAATAGAAAGATATTTGTTCTGGAGAATTTTGGATAACTATAATATAACCGCAGTATTTAATGGACATGAACACCTATATAGCAGACGAATAATCAACGGTTCCTTTAATACAAATTTCGAACACGAAATTCTGCAATTAATAACTGGTGGTGCAGGGGCGAATACTTATGGATATGTTAAGGATAGTAGGAATAATTATACTGGACCACTTGGTGTTTTCCATTATATAGTAGTAGACGTTGAGGACTATATTTTATCTTTTCATGTTTATGATATAGATAATAATCTTACTGACACCTTTATGTTTACAAAAAATACAAACGCCAAACTGAACCATAATACTACACAAAACCAAATAAATGGAAATAAAAATCTAAAGCTTTCCCTTCCATCTAATGTGTATTTTCCCAAAAAAAAATTTTCTCAAAAAAAAATTCTATAAATAATTAAATGGGAATCTCAATTCAACCCAAAGCCCCCTCACCTTGTCAAAGGAACTGATTGGTATTCCGTATTATTATCATCGTTTTAATAGTTCGTATTTTTTTTATATTTCTTTTTGGAGAATGAGTGTAAATAAAATAATGAATTTCATTTACACTCATTTTAAAGTAACACTTTTAGAGTTTCCTTTTATTGTATTTTGTCGTTTTAATTTATCCATAGTATTAATCTTCCTTCTTTTGTTCCAGCAGCAATAATTGATTGAATTCCAGTATACCCTTGAATCGAAAGTAAGGTAACATTTGTACTTAGACTGCCGTTTAAAGAGAATTCTGTGACATTCTGTAAACCTTTTGTGGTTCGCTTTACCATCATTAGCTCATTTTTACTTTGATTAGGAAGAATTAATTCTGCTATGCCATCCTGGTCCCAATCTGTCACGGCAAACTTACTCAAGTTTTTGGTTCCAATATCATGAGTAGAGTAAGTCTTAGCTGAAGCAACGGTTTTCAAGATTTTATTTTTTTTGTCCCAGCGAATATACTTCAATATACCACCAATGTGAGGCGTCACCACTTCTGCTAGTTCCATACTGCCATCCGCTCCAAATGGGGCAATGGTTAGTGCATGTCACCATCTATGACCCTTACCGATGGGCTTCACTTCAGCTAATAAATTTCCCCCTTCACTAAATAAAGCCAATCTTGACCCAGTATTGTTGTTGTTCAAAGTAAGAACAATTTCTCTTTCTCCGTTTTGATCCCAATCTGTCCAAATTGGTTTCAGACTTCCAATAACATCAGGTGCATTGATCGTTACCGATTGAATAACCTTCCTGGTTTTTGCATCTATGATTACAAAACCACTAGCTTCTATTTTATCTCCTAAAATACCATGTTGGTAACGCTCAGTTGGATCCGTTAGTAAGAGTAATCTTTCATTATTATCCATTAATATCGTAGTGTCTGGTAGGGCGAACGGGATATTCCTCTTTTATTCTAGAAAACCACATCACCATTCGGTTCCACAAAAACAGATAAATCTTTTTGTACAACCAGCGGCGTTGTCCATCTTGAAGCTTCGTTTGTAGGAAACTCACCTGGTGTTATCTTTAGCTTTGAAGGTTTAATAAAATGGGGAATGGTAATTGAGGTACTGTTAGCTGTTATTTCTTCGACTTGCCCATTTGCAAATTAACTCTCAAGCACTGAAGCTGCCCATCGTCATAAACGACCACCCAATCCGAAAAGATTCCTTGCCCCTTATTTTGTCCTGTTTCTTCCATACCATATACATACACGGTGTTCCTTTTAATTTAATATAATTTAGGATTACTGATAGATGCTCTTTGGATATTTTTCTATCCGTAAATTTTCT
>CAZEQK010000018.1:0-3464 GCA_964514395.1 uncultured Bacillaceae bacterium | reverse complement strand
AATTTAGGATTACTGATAGATGCTCTTTGGATATTTTTCTATCCGTAAATTTTCTTGTCGACTTTAAATTATCAATGACTTTTATAGTCTCATTCATTTCGCTATTTCCCCCTCAAAATTTTTATGGTTTTTTATTCTTATATTTTATTAATTAGTTCGATGCCGAACTAATTAATAAAAATTTTTAATTTAAATTTTCTATTACCCGATCTAATAAAAAAAGCATGGAGTCAACTTCATCATTGGTAAAACCCTTAAAAAAAATATTTACCAAATCATCTGATATCTCTTGGAAATCTTTTTTTATAGTTAATCCTTTTTCTGACAGAATGATATAAGTATATCTTTTATCTCCTGTATATGATTCTTTTCGAACATAACCAGCTTTTAATAATCTATCCACTAACTGAGTGACAGTAGATTTAGAACGGTTAATTCCTTCCCCAATCTCTTTCATTGTTAATCGTCCATTATTATTATAAAGAATATTTAATATATTACCGTGGGATACCACAAGCCCTTCAATACCACGTCTTCTTAACTCATTTTCAATATAACTAAAAACTCTACTTCTTATCTTTGTTATTTTAGATATTGCCAAATATTTATCCACTAAGTACCCCTTATTTAACATAATTAATCTTTATTATAGTTCGATATCGAACTATTGTCAAACTTGCACTTTTATTACAAAAAATTTTTCCAATGATCTACTCACTTTTTACATCAGTATATATCATGTAATTATTTTCTAGAATATCAAATAGTAATAAATAGAATAAACATGAAAGGTAAAATTTCATAAAGAACCAAATTAATCCATGATACCCAATAGATAACGATATGCTGAGAGAGCATTATAGATAATTTTATAAAAAACACAAAAACGAAAGAAAAACCGCTTTATTAATTGCGGTTTTTTTTGATCATTTCCAATCAACTTATAAACTTAAATTGATTTAGGATTAGGCGGTCCATATTGATTAATGTTTTCCTCGCTATCTTCAACATTAAAGACAAGCAAAACAATTTCGCCAATTAAAGGAATAATACCAATTAAAAGCCACCAGCCACTTCTTCCTGTATCATGTAATCTGCGAACTCCTACGGCTAGAGATGGCAATAGAACCACCAAGGCATAAAGTGAACTTAGAACATTAAGATTAAGTATCCCATCTATAATAATAAGAGCTAATGAAAAAATTACATTAAAAAGTACAAACATCCAATATTCCTTCCGTCTAGCCCTCCCTTGAAATCCTACATAATTTTTTAATACTTTCAAATACCACTGCATATAAAGCCTCCTCATGATTGCAAATATTATACAATTATTAATTAATAGTTGTATAATATTCTACAAATTTCTACATTTTCCTGCAAAAAATATCAAAATTCTCTTTTGATTTAATAAAAGATACTCTTTATCAGAGTATCTTTTGAAATGAATTTTTGAAATTTCTCCATAATATAATAAGGTTTACTCAATAGGAATTTCAATAATTTTGTTATACTTTTCGGTGTAAGTAATTCTTCTTATATCAAGTTTATAGCTTTTTCCTACTCCACTAAATTCAAGTGTTCTAGTATGAAGAATTTTACCATCCATTAGTTTTTCATATTTATTCTCTATCGTTCTATTTAATTCTACAACTTTATTATCAATTAATAAACATACCTCTGAAAGTAGTACACTTTTTTCAGTTGTAATATTTATCAATGTCCTTTCATTTTGCTCATAGATTTTATTTACCACTATTTCTTGCCCGTTAATATAATAACTCTGATTTAATGAATCTTTTTTTAGATCTACCATCTTATTCACATCATGGTCAGAAGAAAAACTTACTAATTTTAATTTAAGAGACTTTAAGTTTTTTGGTAAGGGACCATAATTTTTTTCAAAGGTTATTCCTTTAATTCCTGTCCTCATTCCACTACTTTGAGATGGTATTTCTTTGCCATTTGCAATTAATTTTAATTCTAATTCGTTGGGTCTTAGTCTTTCACTATTTATTTCATCCTTTACAAGCTCGATTATACTCTGGATTGAACCCTTAATAGATGTTCGTGTAGGTGATGCTAAAATAGAATCAAAATGAATTTTTGTTTTGCCTATTTGAATACTTTTATTAATATTCTTTTTTAAGATATGCCCCATTGCCTTATCTCTATCTAACTTAAATTTTATTTCACCCCTTTCAGCCTTCCCATCCTCTAATAATTGAAATTTAAAATGCAATGTTTTTTCAAAAAAATACGGTGGATCAATGCTTTGTATATTCTTCATTATTGTCTCTTCATCATTCATCTCACCCTGCCCACTTTGAAGGGTATACTCTCCAATTAATCCTTCTAGTTTAACCCTTGTCACTATTTCATTCACATTTCCTTTTGGGGCTTGTATAGTGTAATAGGCTAATAATTGGTTGTCATCTATCATGATTCCATCTAATATTATGGTAATACCATTTTTAAATGTATAACTTTTATCAATAATTTGGCCCTGTCCTAGTTCATTAAGCTCCTTTAGCGTGCCATTCATTATATCGTCATAACCCATTATTTTTTTACCATAAAAGGCTAGGGTATCAAAATTATAACCTAGTAATAAAATAATTAGACTTACAGCTACTATTCTTAATCCTATAAACTTTCTTCTTTTCACTACTATTTTATTATCTAATGCTTTTCTCAGTCTTCCTTCCAACTCACTTGGAACTTCAATATTAGCTAAATCATCTTTTCTATTTCTTAGAATTATTTCTATCTTATTCATCATTATCACCTCCGAATTTTTCCTGTAGCTTATCTAGCCCATAGGATATTCGTGACTTAACAGTACCCAAAGGTATTTCCAATAGATCAGCTATAGTTTTATATTCTAAATCTAAAAAATATCTTAGCTTAATCACTTCTTGATGGATTTCTTCTATTTCAGATAAATACTTGTCTAATAACAGTTTATTATTTTTCTCTTCATAATCACCTTCATAGACTATCTCTTCAATAAAATCTATAGAAATGGTTCTCTTTCGATTCCTTAGAATCTTTTTACAGCTATTAACAAGAATTGTTTTACTCCAGCTATAAAACGCATCATTTTTTTTCAATTTATGGATATTCTCATATAAGATTACAATCATATCTTCAATAGCATCCAATGCATCTTCTTTATTTCTAAGATAAACATAGGCCAATTTGTAATAGTGCTCTTTCTCCGCCATAACCAATTGAACTAGTGCATCTTTATCTCCTTTTTTTGCTTTTTTCACTAATCGTTTTACTTCCATCCCTGCACCTCTCTTTCATAAATAAGAGTATCATGGTTTGAAAAAAGTTCATTTCATTTCAAATAAAAAATAAAACCCTATTACTGGGGTTTTATACATTGTCCATTAATAGGGTCTTTCAGTATTTCCGTACCCTCTCCTACTATACTATTTAATTTAATATCTCCACCA
>CAZEQK010000017.1:0-63221 GCA_964514395.1 uncultured Bacillaceae bacterium | reverse complement strand
ATCTTAATTCCTATTTTTTGGTATTTAATGTATTTTCTTTGTAATAAATAAAAAGTATAAATGTAGTTTAGAAGTAAAAGTGACTATTTTCACGTGTTACTGTATATACATTGAAAATCAACACATCGTTTGGTGCAATTAATAAAATCAAAATAGCTAAATACGTAAAATAACAATTTATTAAAACTTCATTTATACAAATTAAAAACAAGGATCTAAACCCTTGTACTTAAGAAGGTGCTGCAAGGTCATCACTGGTTAGAACAAGACTCTTTTATCGCCCTAGTTTTTTATTACCTACAATCATATTCAATTTTCGTTATGAACTATACATTTATTATGTTTGTATCATAATTATAATACTGTTATATCAAGTATTTTATTTACATTGTGTGCGTAATATGTGCTAAATTATATATAATTCAATAATAAAATGGTGGTGATTATATGTCATCAAGAAGAACCGGACAGATTCTAGATAGAGGTAAAGATAAATGGATGGTAAGGATTTATTTAGGGGTAGATGAGAATGGTAAAAGAAAATATCACAATACATGGTACGAAGAAGGATGCACAGAGGTACTTAAATGGCATTTTACGAGAAAAAGACATGGGGACATATATTGAACCTACTAAGGATAGCGTTAATAAATACTTAGACCATTGGTTAGAAGCTTCTGCAAAACCAAGATTACGTATACGCACCTTTAATAGTTATGTAGAACAATTAAACAGGTATATAAGGCCATACTTAGCTACTAATTTACTTATCAAACTAACACCTTTAGATATCCAATCTACTTATAGCAAACTTCAGGAGCAAGGATTATCCCCTGCTACCATCAGACGTTCTCATGCTGTATTTAGATCTGCTCTTAATCAGGCTGTTAAATGGCAAATGATTTCTAAAAACCCTGCTGAATTTGTTGATTTACCGAGACACATAACGAAGAGAAATGCATGCTTTATCCTCTGAAAAAGCTCAAAGGTTCCTAAAATCAGCCGAAGAGGATAGATGGTATCCTTTATTCTTATTACTTATTACATCAGGAATGTGACCAGGTGAAGCATTAGGCCTTAAATGGAAAGATATTAATGATGGTAAGATATATATACAACGTTCATTAGTTAGAGATAAAAGTGGATGGTATTTATCAGAACCTAAACCATCAAGAAGCAGGAGATCAGTTCCTATTCCACCTACCATTGAAAAGGTACTAAAACAGTATAGAATAAATCAAACTGAAGAAAGGTTTAAATTTGGTGCGGAGTATGAAAACAATGATCTTGTGTTTGCAAGCCAAACTGGCCAACCTTTGCATGAGCGAAATATAGTTAATAGACACATTAAACCTCTGTTAGAAAAATCTAATTTGCCAACTAAAATGAGATTATACGATTTAAGACACACCTGTGCAACATTACTATTAGCAGCAAGGGAAAACCCTAAAATAGTAAGTGAACGACTAGGCCATACTAGTATAACTTTAACCATTGATACATATAGCCATGTGTTACCAGACATGCAACAAAGAGCAACTGAAAAACTTGAAGATATGTTATTTTCATAGATGTATAAAAAACTCCTGATATATTTTATCAGGAGTTTCCTTATTTAATTTTATTTTTACCAATATGTCTGATACTTAATATTTCATCTATTTCATTGTATATTGTTTCTATCGTAATAACTTTCCTTTTCATTCTTCTCCTTCATTAACCTTACTCCTATTAATGATTCTTTCTGCTTCCCGCTCATAAGTTTCAGCTAAATCTCTTAATTTAATAGCAAGACGCTGAAACCCTGCATTTTCAATTTGTTCGGCCTTTTTTCTGTAATCTTCAGCCAGTTCTCTTTCTGGTTTCCCTGTCGGATCAATCCAATGTACTCCACGAGAGTTATAAAGTTCTGTTCGAAAACCATTTCTCATTTCCTCCATATCTTTTGCGTTGAGTACATTGGCAACAGTTCGATCTATCCACAACTCATCTGGGTCAACCGGACAGTGTGTTAATACCTGCCCTACATGTGTAAGAGCTACCTCAAGATGCCCAGATTCATCACATTGTTTTTTTATACATTCAATCCATTCCTTGAATTGTTCCCCTGAAAATCCTCCATCAGATTTCATCCCAGGTGGAGTTTGCCATTCATAAATTAATTGCCATGCGTTTGTAACAATAGATTTCTTTTTTTCACTAAGCTCATTCTCTGAATTACTTTCATTTTTTGAACGATAAATAAGGCGTATAATTTCACAGAAAAAATCAGGGTCTGAAGCAAGCCGATTTTCTAATGTATGTGGAGACGCACCATTATTTCTATCAAGCAATGGTAAGTATGCCCATTCAACTTGAAAAAGATTTTCTAAATCACTATCAGGGGCTTTCTGCAATGCCTTTATTAATTCTACCGTATAATATGTGTCCATAGAGTTTGAAGGTTCTTTAGAAGATACAGCAGCTAACAGAGCTTTATAACTCCTAGGTTCATCTATTATATGATTGTCTATGAGCATTGTATACAAACAACTAATAGCAGCATTAGGCCTACCATAAACAATTAATTTATCTATGGCTGTTCCAAGGTCATTATTGGCTTCATACGGGTCTACTCTTGTCATAACCCAGTAGTCCTTTTCTGAATTACCAAGCCATCTATTTACTCGATTCCAAGTTTCCTTTGTAAAAGGAAGATAACTAAGAAATCTCACTAATTGCAAGTTAGACCATCCAACTTTGTATAAATCATCAACCCATTTCCACCCTTGTACACTTTGACGACTGTTAGTATAACCTCTCACTAATTCCGCTAGGTTATTATTTTCTGTTTCTAATAGGGATGGAAATATAACCTTGTCAATTTCTATATTTCCGATAATACCAAGAGAATCACCAACAATATAAGGAAATTTTACATTCTTGGAAAATCGAAAGATTCCCTCAATTCCAAAATAATCTAAAATATCCTTTACCGCTTGATGACGACTCTCTTCAAGCTTTCGTCTTCCTTCTTTCCAATTTCTATTGTCATCATAAAGTTCGTAATTATGTTCGTTAAAAAGCCTTTGATGGAGATTATATGGATTAGTAGGGGCAATTTTTTCAGCAGTATCTTCTATCCTTGATATAATCTTACTACTCAAGGCCCATTTTGCCTCAGAAAATTTTTTATGCTTAGTAGCAAATCTTGTCAAACCTACCCAAAGTGGTAGACGTTCTTCTTCTGGATAACTTAAAATAGTTTTCGATGTGAGATTTTCTAGAACATCGTCTAAAGAATGTTGTGGTAGATTATCCAGATAATCAATAAGCTCAGTAAGTTTCTCTATATCATAACCAGCTATCTTAACAACTTGATCTGCATAAAATAACACCTGATCCCAGTACTCACTAGAAGTTACATCTTTTTTCCAATCTTTTGGAATAATATTACGCCAAGAAGGCTTTTGCGTACCAGAAGATACTTGATGGTGGTTTGGTAATAAGCTAAGCAAAAGTTTCCATGTAACTGTCGGTACCTCAACTTGAAGAGTTTGTAACGCAACTTTACGCTTATCGATAGACGCAATAGTTTGTGGAAACCACGGCAAAAAAATAGTAGTAAGTGAATTGGCCGGTCGGTTAGCCCATTTCCCACCAGGATCACGAGCAGAAAGTTCACCCAGAATTATGCAAACATGAACCAGATATTGCTCTTCCCAGGCAAGCGTTTCTAGTGCCCACAATAACCCTGTAGTGTGATTTCTACCAAATAAAGTATCCCCTTCTTGAGAAAAAAGTTCATCAAATGGGCATGACGAAATCTGTAATGCATGTTCAACTGCATCTAAAAATCCTTCAGGTGCTGCTTCTGCCAATATAGGCAAAGTATAGTTTAGACTAGCCCATAAAACCCACTCTGTATTTGAAAGAATTTCCCTTACTGCAATATTAGCAACCGACTCAGGTTTTTGCTGTGAACAGTTAATTAAATATTCGGGCTTATTACCAATAAGAGCTAGGGTTTCAGCTAATCCATCACGTAGTTGTGTAGAATACTTCAATACCTTTCCATGCAATTTAGCAGTATACCTTTCTTCATCCGGTAATTCAAACTGAGGATCGTACTCAGTTAGGACAATAACAATAGATTTTTTAAAACTATCTAAATTTTCATCAAAGAGCCTTTTTCCTAATGATTCCCACAAACTCTCTCTTTTAGTAACTTTCCACTTTCCGTTCTTTAGAACAATTGGTGTAGTTGGCTGTTGTAATACCTCTCTAATTTTTACAATCCAAGAATTATAATCCTCATTAAGGAGGTTACTAATAATCTCAATATCGTTTTTATTATTCTCATCCCATGAACCAATAAGATTTGCAATCGCCAAAGCAGAAGCATATTCTATTTGATTCCAATCTTGATCATTAGATGGTAATTGGCCTTGAGTTAATTCTTTAGGAATTACAGCATAGTTTTTCCGCCTGAAAGCATTTTGCAATTCATCTGGAAGGGATTTTAATGAAATAGTTCCTGCGTTCTTGTTGTTAGATTGAACCTCATCAATAATCTGATCCCACAAAGCAGAAACGTTTTCAGATGAATATTGGCCAATCAGAGAATGAAGTAGCGATAAAGTAACTCCTGCCTTAATGTCCAAGTCATAACCAAGAAGGTGAAAATGTCTAAGAAATTCAAAAAGTATTTCATCAGTAATAAGTTCCCCTCCATTAGCGTCTTGTAGTTTTGTTCTAAAGGCTTTTAACTTTCTTTTCTTATTTTTGCTACTAAAACGAGCTAATTCTACTTTTTTGATATATTCTTTAGCGTTTTCCGAATGTCTTGCCCACTCTAGAATTGTGCGTACATCATTGATATCAGTTGCACTTAATGGGCCTGTTATGAGGACGAGTGCATCATATCCCCTTCTAAACAACTTATCATTATTAAAATCATTCCAAGCTGCCTGAATGACCTCACCAAAGATTGAGTCATTCTCAGTAATGTTGATGGAATGTTTAATCTGGCCCAAGATTTTTCGCCTTTGTCTCCCATTGGCATTTTCAACAAAAATAATTATATCATCTGTATCATACCCAATAAACTTACCCTGTAATTTGATTTTTTTTATGGTCCAATTAGGCATTATAGGAGCGAAACCTCCAGTAAGCATAAGTACGACAAAAGAAGCCTGTACATGCGCTTCAAATTGACTCCCACCACCACCTGTTGAAAATGGATTACTGACTTGTTTACCAATTCCATTCATGTTATTTCACTCCCAATTTAAAACTTCAAGGTAACAATATTTCTAGAGCAAGGAATATGTTGTTTTCTATCTTTAAATTTACATATAAAGCATTATTAATATATAGGAAATCCCTTCTAAATAAAGATATCTGTTATTTTTTTACATTCTACAATTTAATAGTTTTTTCCTTCTATAGTTTAAAAACATTTTAGCAACAATTTTACAACACCACTAATTACTTTAAATATTAAAAAAGGTATAGTTAATTTTTAAATAGCATATTTATTTCGCACACTATTCGCGCACAACTACCAAAAAAGCCACTTCCTAGGAAGCGGCTTTATCTTTATAATCCTTTTCATATCAAGCTTATTTAGTGGTGGAGCATAGGGGGCTCGAACCCCTGACTTCTACACTGCCAGTGTAGCACTCTCCCAGCTGAGCTAATGCCCCATTCCTATTTCCCAAGAAATTATAACATGAAGCTAGCCATTAGGCAATAAAGTGAAACTTCATTTAGATGGTTTACCTGAATGTTAGTTGAACTTATCCAGGAGCTTATCGCCGCTTTATTCCTATGGGGTTTAGCAGCGGTTTGCTATTGGATAAATTTAGATTCTTCGATTAGGGCCATCAACAAAATAGGCCACTGTATAATGCCTGATACGTTCCATGACTCTTTTTGCCTTTAATCCTTCTTCTCCACCTTTATTGGAATAGGCTAAATGCTCCTCTAAATCATCATAGTTGAAATTAGAGGTATACAAGGTAGGTAGTCCTGTTATCATTCTAGATTGAAGAATCGCACCTAAGATTTCGTCACGTTCCCATTTAGAGATGTTCTCTGCCCCGATATCATCTAGTATGAGTACCTCTACTTGCTTTAGCGCTTCTACCTTTTCATTTAAACTATGATCGTGGATGGAGTTCTTCATTTCTCTAAAGAAGTCAGGTACATAGACCATCAAGGTAGATATTCCTTTTGCTGCTAATTTATTTGCTGCGGCTGCCATGAGATGACTTTTCCCAACTCCTAAAGGTCCATAAAGATAGATTCCCTTACTCTTTTCACCAGGCTTATAATTAGCACAGAATTTAAGTAGTGCCATAAATGCTTTTTCTCGCTCAGGAGTCTGCTCCATCTCCTTAAAGGAAGCCTTTAGAACATCATTGGATATATAGAGGGTATGAAAGAGCCTTTGTTGATACTCTTTTTTTTCTTTTCGTAAGAGCTTATCGCACTTCTGTACATGGGAATTGATCTGATTATTTTCAAAGCCCAGATGAGTAAAGTGTCCTTGTAGTAGATTAGGACATTTATCGATTCCTGGACAGGTCTTACAATTGTTTTTTTCATTAGTATATTGATATAAAAGATTAAGGGAGTTTAAAATGACCTCTTCCTGAATGTTATTCGCTTGAAAATAATCCTTTAGTTCCTGATGCTGTTCAAAATATTTCACCCAATTTGTCTTCTGAACTGACAAATTAGGCATGATTTCATCTATCACCTTTTTCAGACTCTCCATTGTGAAGCTCCTTTCTTAAACCTCGCCTAATTCTTTTAATAATTTATTGATTTCTTTTTTAGTTTTTTCATCTGATTCTTCTTCGGGCTTTTGGTCCTTTTGATGATACTTTTTCTCCTGCTGTAATATATAATCCGGTATTTTCTCTTTTTTCCCTTTACTTACTCCCTTTGAACCGTTTGCTTCTGTTTTTGATCGATTCCCACCTGTTTTCCATTCCTTATACATTTGATGCTCTTTTCTCGCAGCAGCCTGGGCTTCCTCTACCGTTTTTATTTTTAACCTTTTCCAATGTCCTGCAATTTTTTCTACAAGACTTCTTGGGAATTTACGATCATTTGTATACATGATATATTCTATTAATACATTGACGACAACTGAAGGTAGCTTGTATTCATGAAGTAGATCCTCTATCAGCTTCAAATCAGCACTTGGTATTTTTCCACCATTTTGATACTGCCTAAATAAATCAATTGGTGAGTAGTTTTCTAAATACCATTTATGTTTACTTTCTTTATCCTCATGACTTAATTGCTGTTTTGCTTTTTCCGTTAAATTATTCTTGTTTAGAACCATTACTTCCTTTTTCTCATATTGATATTTCTCTCTAACTCTTTCTCTAAGTAGTTCTTCATCTATTTTTCCTAATTCATCATATATGGTATGATCCTTTAGCAGATCAATAATATCCATCTCCGATAAATGATATAAAAAGGCAAGTTCTTGAATTGTGGTGATCATATGCTCATCAAAGCTTTTATGTAGCTGGAAGATATCACTTACCATTCCTTGAATAAATTCAATATCCACATATTTATTCTTTATCGAGAGTGTAGTACTATCCTTCTCCTTATCTAAGCTTAATGGCTGAAGAAGGTTTTGGATTTCATGGTTTGATACCCCTTTTATCTCTGATGCTAATACTGTATCAAAGATTTCATCAAAGGATTTTGTGATATCCATCAACTCAATAAAATAATCCTCTTTCCAATCTTTATTTACAATAAGCTTTTCTTTTAACTGTCTGTAATACATTTCTCCTAATCTATTTAATAAGAGCAAATTTAATACATCACTTTGAAAAAATTTAAAAGGATTAAGTGGTTTTTTTAAGCTGTACTCAAAAATATACTCATTCTTATCCTTATGCTTATATTTCGTTGTTCTTAATAATCCAATCGCCTCTAGTACCTTCCTTGCTTTGATAATAGGCTGAAAGGATAAATGCATTTGACTCATCAGATTTCTATGTAGATGGATTGCTGAATGTCCAGCTTGTCCTAATGGAATATGATTTAACAGTGTAAAATATAAGCCTATACCATCAACACCGATAATGGGCTGATATAAATCAATCATATGAGCAATTTCTTTTAATTCCATTGATTCTTCAAGCTTTATGATATAGAAATCTTGTGGTGTTATTTCATTTAAATTGATTGACATTACATTTACCCCTTTAGTAAAAGAATACGACAAAGACATTATTTTTATTATACCATCTCCACTTGTAATCCAATATAGCCTAAACTTAAAATTTACCATCCTTGAGTTTAAATAACTATTGCGATTCCCTGTTATTATTTATATAATAACATTTGTAGATTTTTTAAGGACATAAGTGTGTTTATCGGAAAGGGGATAAAAATGGTAAACGTAACATCGACTGCAATGGAGAGTATCTCTGAATTATTAAAGGAAAAAGAAAGCAGTGCTGCTGTTCGAGTATATATCGCAGGATTTGGTTGAGGCGGTCCATCATTAGGATTGGCTCTGGATGAGCCAAAGGATGGAGATAAGGTATTTGACCATAAAGCCTTTAAAGTGGTGGTAAATGAAGAAGAACTATCCAATATAGGGGATATTGAGATTGATTTCCGAGAATCTCGTTGGGGTAGTGGATTTACTGTCCGTTCTGCATTTAGCTCTACTTGTTCATAGTATATATTTTCGTTTACATCTATTGGACCTTAGTCTTAACAAGACTAAGGTTTTTTTCATATCTATAGCCTGCATACTGGTCATATATAAAAAAATCCTCAGATGTATCAATAAGATACAAATGATGGATTTTTTTCTAAAAACATTATTTTTTTAGCCACCAATTACTGATATCGTTATATGGTACTAAACTGTTTTTTATTTGAGCTTGTAGCTTCTTATTGACTAAAAACAAGTCTTGGGTACTAGTGAGTGGGATAATATAATCGTTATTCATAAACTGTTTTTGCCAATCCTTATATATCTCTGCTCTCTTTGCTGTATTCCATAACTTTTCACCAGCCATAAGCATGCTGTCTAGTGTTTGATCATTCACATGACTAACATTAAAACCACCTAAAAGTACATCATTTTTAGTTAACCATTTCTTATTCTCATAAGCTGGATCAATCTCATATGGCCAATTAGCTAAGAAAAGATCAAAATCTCCTTTGGAGAATAGCCTTAATATATATTCTTCTTTTTCTATTGGCATTAGCTTTATATCTATTCCTACAGTGCTTAATTGAATTGCTATCTCTTGAGCTAAATCATGATTAAATGTTGTGTCTGCATAGGCTAGATGAAAGGAGAGATTTTGACCTTTTAATCGTTCTTTTGCTGCTTCGATATCTGTACTTCTCTTCACTTTGTTATAAGCCCATGATTTTGGATGAATGATGGAGAAAGGTTGATCAGCATAGCCATGATAAAATTTCTGAATAATTTTATTGTAATCTATCGCTAATGCAAATGCTTGCCTAATGGTTTTGTTTTTGAGTTGTTCATTGTTTAAATTTAATCCAAGGTATTGATATCCTTCACCATCTAATGTAAGTATCGCTTGGTCTTCACTTTTACTCCTTAGCATCTGTGGAAGGGCAAAGACAAGATCCTCGTTATTTGTCTTATCATAGGCTTTAAAGATAATACCATCTAAGTAAACGTTATCTTCATAGTTATTATTTTTAGTCAAATCTAAAATATTGTTACTATAGCTTTTTACTTTAAATGGACCTGTAGCTAATAGCTTACCCATAAGGGATTCCTGCTTAATCTCTTCCATACTTTTACCTAGTAATTGTTTCTCTGATAAAATGGGTGCAGTTAAAAGCTGTAAATCCTCTGCTTTTAATTCATTATAGGTAATGTAGATACTGTTTTCTTTATGGCTTAAAGCAATTCCTGATACCTCTCGTGCTTTACCAGCGCGATAATCCTCTGTACCTTTAATATCAAAGGTAAAGTCTTTCCATTTACCATCATAGCTAGATTTGCTGTACCATTCTAAAGAAAATTTCACATCATCAATCGTAAGCGGTGTGCCATCGGAAAATATAAGACCGTCTTTTAAATTAATTTTTATTTTCTTATCACCTTCATTGATTTCTGATCCCTTTGCTAGATCTGGATTGAGCTGAAATTTATCGTTATATTTGTATAAACCTCGATAAATTATCGAATCTACCTTATAAAAAGCCGCCTTTGATAATTGATAACCAAGGGGATCGATTAAAAGAGACTGTACGTCTATTCCTACTGTTATAATTCCCCCAGAAATCGGTCCTTCAGTTTGAGGAGCTTGCCTTTGCTCATCAGGCTTCTTCCCAAACCCAGGTGGATTTATTGCAGAACAAGCTGTTAATAATAACGTGATAATTAATATGACGATAGTAAATTTTGATTTCATCATTTTCCTCCTGCTAAGGCTTTCTAAGAAGATCGGTCAGTTCACTGATAAAAACATTAATATCTTTAAATTGTCTATAGACAGAGGCAAAACGTACATAGGATATTTCATCCACCTTATATAGCTTTTCCATGACCATTTCACCAATCACTCGACTATCTACCTCAGATTTCAACTCATTTCTTAAATCCCGTTCAATATCTGAAACCATATTCTCTAATGTCTCAAGCGGCACTGGTCTTTTTTCACATGCCCTAATTAATCCGCGCAGCATTTTTTCCCGGCTGAATTCTTCCCGACTTCCATCCTTCTTAATAACCAAAATCGGTGTTTCTTCAACCTCTTCATAGGTATTAAACCTTTTCCCACATGATTCGCACTCTCTTCTTCTTCTAATCGATTTTCCGTCATTTATTGGTCTAGAATCTAAAACCCTAGTGCCATTATGATTACAATAAGGGCATCTCATTGATTTTCACCTCTTATATTTTCCTTTACTGAGCGTGTTTATGTTTACTGTTATTTATAAGTTTCTCCTAGATGACAAAAAACGTCAAGATTTTCTTTAAACTTTGATATTTATTCAAAATAATCTCACTTATAAAATCAAATGTTCTCTATGCTTTCGAATTAAAAAAAAGAAGGAAATAATCCTTCTTTTTTGACTTTATTTTATTATTTAGAAAAACTATCAACCTTTGCTGGTTCAACAACTACAGGACCTAAACCGCGTGGAACCTGTACAGATTCTCTTGTAGTCGCCTCTAACTGTTTTGTAATATAATTCGCTGCTACATTCGGATCAATCCGATCCCCACAAGTATATACATCGATACTTGCATACCCGTGCTCAGGAAAACTATGAATGGTTAAATGTGATTCCGATATAATCACTACACCACTAACACCCATTGGTGCAAATTTATGGAAAGCAACTTCCCTTATTTCCGCACCTGATTCTAATGCTGCATCAACCATCATTTTCTCAACAAATTTAAGATTATTTAACTTATCAATATTACAACCCCATAGCTCTGCTATGACATGACGCCCAAATGTGTCCATTGTAATATCCCCCTTTTTAAAAATTCATGCCCTTTCAAGCATGCGGGACCTACGTTACCTACAACGGGGGCAAGTTAGTCCGACGAGGTCCTAACCCTTTAAGCAGATACTGGTTCCTTAGTTATTTAATATAATTCACGAATTTCAGTATACTTGTTTTGTTTATGTTTTGCAAGAAAAATTTTATAATTCATCAATTAATCCAACCTTAGGAATCTGATAAGTTACAAAATATCATTAGATAAGCCCAAGTTTTCTTATTTCATATTTAACATTATATTCTTTGGAATCAAAGGAATGACTTACCTGTATGAATTGTACTATATTACATAAACTACGATTACCAACCGAAAAGGAGGTGAAAACAATGGCACAAGGACAAGAGCGTAGTAGCAACTGGTTAGTTGTACCTCAAGCTTATCAAGCTTTAGATCAACTTAAATATGAGATTGCTAACGAGCTAGGTATTCAAATTCCTCAGGATGGTTATATGGGTAATATTGCTTCCCGTGACAACGGGTCAATCGGAGGTCATATCACTCGTCGTTTAGTTCAAATGGCTGAGCAACAGCTTGCTGGACAGCAGTTTCCTCAAGCATAACTAAATAAAATATATTCTATGGTATTTGGATATATACCTTAGAGCACAAAAATACAGCACTGAGTAGAATCAGTGCTGTTTATAAATTTTTATTTATGCTGATAAAACCTTATTCTCACGTTTTTGAACTTCGAAATCAGAAACATATTTAGCTAAATCGACAACCCTACATGAATAACCCCATTCATTATCATACCAAGCCATCACCTTTACTTGATGATCGCCTATAACCATTGTCGATAATCCATCAACAATTGCTGAATTTTCATTTCCAACAAAGTCTACAGAAACAAGAGGTTCCCCTGAATATCCTAAGATACCATCCATTTCATGAACACTTGCTTGTTCTAATACCTCATTTACCTTTTCAACGGTGACCTTTTCCCTTACATTAATAACTAAATCTACAATCGACACATCTGGTGTTGGGACTCTTAACGCTAATCCAGTTAATTTTCCACTTAGCTCTGGTAGTACCTTTGATACCGCCTTTGCTGCTCCAGTCGATGTAGGTATAATGGATTGCCCAGCTGTTCTAGCCCTTCTTAAATCCTTGTGATGCATATTATCTAATACTTTTTGATCATTTGTATAAGAATGAACTGTTGTCATCATTCCGTTTTCAATAAAAAAAGTCTCATGTAGTACTTTGGTAACAGGTGCTAAACAATTAGTAGTACAGGAGGCATTAGATATGATGTGATGATTATCATGATCGTATGCTTCTTCGTTTACGCCCATCACGATTGTTATATCTTCACCTTTTGCAGGAGCAGTAATAATAACTTTTTTAGCTCCAGCGATAATATGTTTATTTGCTGCTTCCTTCGTTTTAAATTTACCTGTTGCCTCAATAACAACCTCTATATTAAGCTCCTCCCAAGGTAATTCCTCAGGGTTCCGTTTTGATGTTATTAGTGTTTCCATTCCGTCTACTATAATCGAACGACTCGTTGTCTTTATATCTGCATCTAATTTTCCATGAACGGTATCATATTTTAACATATGAGCTAATATTTCTGGAGAATAACTTGCATTAATTGCAACAATATCAATGTTTGGTACCTGAAGTGCTCTTCTAAATACCATCCTCCCAATTCTCCCAAAACCATTAATAGCCAATTTAATAGACATTTATTCGCTCTCCTCTCTATATATCACATACTACTTCCTTTTTTATTATAATCAGTATAACATAATTTGCAATAAAAACATCATATTTATTACTCAAAAAAATTTTTTTGTGCTTTTATACTAATTAATGAATATATAGTGTGAGCTAAATAAAAAGGTATTCAATTCAACATTGAATACCTAAGTAAATTTATAGGGATAAATCCATTTATAACGATCATAGAAAAATAATACCCTTTCAATGTAATGTCTTGTTTCACCATATGGGATTTGCTCAATATGCTCATAGCTTCCGTCCCACAAATGATTATCTATCCACTTTTTCACATTCCCTGGTCCCGCATTATATGCAGCAATCGTTATAATTAAGTTGCGATTAAAATTATTATATACATTTGCTAAATACCAGCTACCTAATTCGATATTGATCTCTGGTTTATTCAATTGATATACAAAATATGAGGGGAAATTACCCCTTTCAATAATCCAATCTGCCGTATCAGGCATAATTTGCATTAAACCTGTTGCGCCTTTTTTAGAAATCTTATCCTTATTAAATTTTGTTTCCACTTGAATGATTGATAAAACTAAATATGGATCTAAATCAAATTGATTGGTAAACTTATTAATCTCTTCGTCGTATTGTATTGGGTACATTTTTTCCCATAACCATTTTGTGTTCAAGGAAAAGAACACAAGGAAAAGTAATATTAAAATCAAGATATTTTTTTTGGATTTTAATATTTTAAGCACCCTTTAATCCAACTTTCGACTTAATTTTTTAATAATATTTAAGACCTGTTCTTCTGTTTTTTCTATCTTGTCATCATTATATATGATTATATTCGCTTTTTCTTTTTTTTCTTCAAGGCTCATTTGTGAGGTTATCTTATAGAACGCATCATTTCTATTTATTTTATCACGTGCCATTAATCTTTGTAGCTGGATTGTACTATTTACATATACCAAAATAATGAAATTAAACAATTCCTCCCTTTTTGATTCAAACAATAAAGGAATATCTAAGATGACAATCTGATGACTTTTTTCTAATTCCTTTGCCTTGTTCATCATAGCTGATATGATAATTGGATGAGTAATATTATTTAAAACGTTTCTTTTCTCTGCATTCTGAAAAATAGTATCTCCTAATTTTTTCCGATTAATGGTCATATCAGATAATAGAATATCTTCTCCAAAGGATTCAACGATTTTTTTCCATGCTACTTGACCTGGCTCTACCACTTCTCTAGCGACAAGATCTGCATCTACAATAGGTATTCCATATTTTTGAAAAAGCTGGGATACGGTGCTTTTCCCACTTGCTATTCCACCAGTTAATCCAATTAACATTTCTAGCCTCCTTGAGTCATTAGTTTAATCGCTACTCCCACTATACGTTCTTTTTATATTCGTATCGTTTAGAATGATGTTTTGACTGTAATTGAACCCTTATAATATCTTAGCAATACCAATTAGAATTAAGATGATACCTGGTAAAATAGTGAACTTTTTTACCCATTTAATATCTGAAAACCAAAAGCCTATCTTCATCCCAACTAAAATAAAGAGTCCACTCATACCAGCAATTATAAGTGCAGTAAGTAAAGGTTTAAATCCGATTAAGGCTGCACCAATTCCTGCACCAAAGGCATCTAAGGACAAAGCCAAACCTAATATGGTAGCTTCAAGAGCTGATATAATCCCTGAATGGTCTATATCAGCCTTCATAGGCTTTCTCAGTATTTGGATCACTAGACCAAACTTTCTTATTTCTATCGATATGATCTTTTTTTCTGAATGATCTATATTTTTTCCAAAATTTTTATTTACGTCATCATCATCGTGACTGTGGGTTAACACTTGATAGATAGCCCCTATCCCCACTATGATTAAAATGATAGACCCAATCCATTTTGCTACATAAGGGGACATGATATAGCTAATCCAAACACCTAACTGCATGGATAACAGTATCATCGCTGCTGAAGCGAGTCCTATAATAATAATAGAAAAGAATGGGATTCTTACCTTTCTAAGTCCATAGGTTACTCCGACACCAAAGCTATCTAAGCTGACTGCAAGTGCTAAGATGATTAGATAAATAAAATTCATTTTTTTCTCTCCCCTCCATAAGTCTTTTATATCTTATGGGATGGGCGCAGAAGTAGTGCGACTAAAAATGAAAATTAAATCATTTGACATGTAGGGCAATAGTGGGTTCCCCTACCGCCAACTCTTATCTTTTCTATTGGAGTACCACATACAAAGCATGGCTTCCCTGTCCTGCCATACACGATTAAATGGTCTTGCATAGACCCTTTGCCATAAATGGTATCAAAGGACCGTATCGAGGAACCCCCATACTTAATCGCCTTTTCAATCACATCTACCATCGCTAGGATGATGCTATTTGTTTCTTCCATTGTTAGGGAGTTACTTGGTCTTAATGGATGGATATTAGCCACAGCAAGGGTATCATCTACATATATATTGCCAAGTCCGCTCACTATTTCTTGATTTAATAAAATGTTTTTAATTGGAGCATTTCTTGCTTTAATTTTCTCAATGAACCGTTCTTTATTAAAGTTTGGATCAATCGGCTCTTGTCCTAATCTTTTAATGGATGGAAATTCTATTTCTTTGCCTTTTATGAGTACATCCATCGTTCCAAATTTTCTTACATCTCGATATTGTAATACAGCACCATCAGTAAAATGAAAAATGATATGAGTGTGCTTATCATACTCTTTATCCTTATCAGAATAGATATATTTACCTTCCATTCTCAAATGGGAAATTAATGTTACATGCTCGAAATAGAATAATAAATATTTTCCCTTTCTTCCAAGCTTTTTTATCGTTTCCCCCTGTAAAAGTACTTTGAAATGATCAGTGTCAGTAGGAGTTCTTATTATTTTTGGGTAATGTATCTCTATACTTGCTATCGTCTTACCAACTACTAACTGTTCAAGTATTTTCCTTACTGTTTCTACTTCTGGTAGCTCTGGCATTTACTTTTCCTCTTTCTCCATCATTTTGCTTCATACCATGTTTTCCCTGTATTGATATCTACCTTTAAAGGTACATCTAATTTAATCGCATTTTCCATTGTATCCCTTACTAGCACCGTTAATGCTTCTAAATCATCAGGATGTACTTCAAATATTAATTCATCATGAACCTGTAGCAAAAGTCTACTTTTTAAGTTCTTCTCTTTTGAATTTTTTGCCATATCCACCATCGCTATTTTTATAATATCAGCAGCGCTACCTTGAATTGGGGTATTCATGGCTGTTCTTTCGGCAAAGCTTCTAATATTAAAATTTGAGCTTTTAATATCTGGCAAATATCTTCTACGATTAAGTAAGGTGGTTACATATCCTTCTTTTTTCGCTTGATCGACGATATCTTTCATATAGGCTTTTACTCCTGAAAAAACAGAAAAATATTTATCGATGAATACAGCAGCATCTTTTCTGGAAATACTTAAGTTTTGTGATAAGCCATAATCGCTGATTCCGTATACAATACCAAAATTAACAGCCTTTGCTTGTCTTCTCATCAGAGAGCTTACCTCTGCTTCAGGAACATTAAATATATCCATGGCTGTTTTTGTATGAATGTCTTTATCCTCTAAAAAAGCACTTATTAGATTTTTGTCTTTAGAAATATGTGCTAATACCCTAAGTTCAACCTGAGAGTAATCCGCAGCAAGCATCACCCAATCCGATTCAGATGGAGTAAAGGCTTGTCTTATTTTTCTTCCTTCTTCTAATCTAATCGGTATATTTTGAAGATTAGGATCCGTACTACTAAGCCTGCCTGTTGCAGTGATTGCTTGATTAAATGAAGTATGAATTTTACCAGTATTACTATTTACCATTTTTAGTAAGCCTTCTATATAGGTGGAATGTAGTTTCCCTAGTTGGCGGAAATGTAATATGTGGCTAATGATTGGGTGCTTTGACTCTAATTTTTCTAGTACATCCGCACTAGTCGAATAGCTTGTTTTCGTCTTCTTTAGTACAGGTAATTGTAATTTATCAAAAAGGACTTCACCCAATTGCTTTGGAGAATTGATATTAAAGATGGTCCCTGCTGCATCATATATTTCCTTGGTCAGCTCTTCTAGCTTCTGATTAATTTCATATCCCATTTGCTTCAATCGTTCTATATCAATCGCTACTCCCGTTTGTTCCATGGTTGCAAGTATTTTTGCTAAAGGCATCTCTATTTCAATTAATAGATTGTATAAGTCTAATTCCCTTAGTTCTTGCTCAATTTTAGGTACTAGCATATGGAGGAGGTTAGTTTTACGAATAATGTGTTCTCTTAATATATCCTCAGCAGGCATCGCTTTTTTTGCACCTTTACCATAAATCACCTCATCCGATGGTAAATCATAATGACCATTTGCTTTTGCTATATCTGATAATGTTACGGTTCCATCGGAAGGATTCAATAAGTAAACACCTAACATTAAATCAAAGACAACACCTTTTAAAATGATGTTTTCCCAAAATAATGCCATTTCAATTCCTTTGCCATCATAGACCCATTTATGAGCAATTGGGTCCTTTAACCAGTCTTTTAGTTTTTCCCATTCATTTAATTGCTCGAATGTTATAAATAGATGTTCCTTACCATTAGTAAGTGATATTCCTACAAGCTCTTTCTCATCCTCTTGCTTAGAAAAAACCTCAACATGTAATGTCAGCGTCTCTCTTTTAGTAAAAATGTTTTCCCATTTTTCTTTGTTCCCTTCTTCATCTAAAAGGTTATAAACTATTTCCGCTTGTGATTCTTGTGCAGTTGAACCATTACTTGACATGTCTAAACGCTTTATGATTGAGTGAAATTCCAATTTAGAGAAAAATGGTAAGGCTTCTTCATTCTTGTATCCTTGATATCTAACATCCTCTAGTTTCATTTCCATTGGAACTTCTTTAAATATTGTAGCGAGTTGCTTACTTAACAAGGCTTGTTCTTTGTAGGTTGATAAATTTTCCTTTAGCTTCTTTCCTGATATCTCTTCGATATGGTCTAATACATTTTCAACGCTATTATATTGGTGCAATAGCTTTAGTGCAGTTTTTTCACCAACTCCAGGGACACCTGGTATATTATCAGATGCATCCCCCATTAACCCTTTTAAATCAATAATCTGGTCTGGTATTAAATTATATTTTTCTTTAATTTCTAATGGACTGAATTTTTCAACCTCTGTGATTCCCTTACGTGTTAAAAAGATAGAGACATGGTCTGAGGCTAATTGAAGCATATCCTTGTCACCAGTATAGATAAGTGTTTCTAGCTCTGCTTGTGCCCCCATGTGAGCAAAGGTGCCGATAATATCATCGGCTTCATATCCACTAAGCTCAAAGTGCTTTATCTTTAAGGCATCTAATAACTCCTTAATTAAAGGAAATTGACCTGATAATTCACTCGGGGTCTTTAATCTCTTGCCTTTATATTCTGCATAATCTGAATGTCGAAAAGTTACCTTTCCTGCATCAAAGGCAACAAGAATATGATCTGGCTTTATATCTTGTAGTATTTTCATTACAATCTGTGCAACACCATAAGTAGCATTGGTATAAATCCCCTGTTTATTAGTCAATAAAGGCAATGCATAAAAGGCACGATTCGCAATACTATTACCATCAATTAACACTAATTTTTTCATCATTCTCACCTCAATAATCCTACATATATACAGTAAGTCTTCCATTAATAATATCATAATAGCTGAATTTCTTGCAAAAGAACTACAATTACTTTACACCTATCACCTTTTAAATAGAAAATGCAGCCTTCGTGATTGAAGACTGCATATTTCATTAATTCTATTTAATTATTTGGTTACATTATCTACACTGATAAATGGAACTGTACCCCCTGTTACATTAGGTAGTTTCCCATCCCATTTCTTTATCGCTTCTATTTGGGCTTCAATTTTTCTTAATTCTACTAATTCTGGTGTAACCTCTTGCTTTTGCAACCTTAATGATTCTGCTTCTGCCTTTGCTTGTTCAATTTTTTGCTGCGCTTCAATTTCAATTCTTTGTAAATCAAGCTTGGCTTTTAGTGCTTGTTGTTCTGCTATTTGCTTTTGTTCAATCGCATTATTAAATTCTTCACTAAATTTAAACTCGGTAATATTAATTTCATCTAGCACCATATAATAATGTGATAACTTTATGGCTAACGCCTCTTTTACTTTAGTACTTACTTCTGGACGTTTAGAGATTAACTCTTCAGCTGTATATTGCGCTGTAACACCTTTTAAAGCTTCACTAATAGCAGGATCCACAATATTAGTTTCATAGGATAGCCCTACAGTTTGATATAGCTTTTGTACTTCATCTGGATTTACGTGAAAGTTGACTGCTACAGTTGTAGTAACTACTTGCAAATCTTTCGATGCAGCAGTTTGATCAGATTGAGCTTTATGCACCCGAACATCTGTCAAAATGACATTCTGAATTACTGGTATTTTAAAATGTAACCCTTCATTTAGGACAACAGGTTTCACCGCACCTAATTGTAAAACGACTCCCCTATGTCCTGCTCCTACAATAACATAGGAATTAAATATTAGTACTATTGCTAATACAACAATAATAATGAGTGTAGCAAGACGACCAATTTTAGGGTTTGATTTTGGCTGCATATTTATAATTTTCTCCTCCATACATTGCCTCCTTATTATGAATAAGTGCTTATTTTTCACACATACAGTATATACGTAATTCATTAGTTTTAGATTCAAAAAACTGTTTATTATTTATCTTTTATTTCATCAAATTTATAACCAATTCCTCTAATGGTTTTAATATAGATTGGTTTTCTCGTATCATCTTCAATTTTCTCACGTAAATGGCTGACATGAACATCAACGATTCTTGAATCACCTGAATAATCATAATTCCATACCGCATTTAATAACTGATCCCTAGTTAATACCCTACCTTTATTCTTTATCATATATACTAATAATTCAAATTCTTTAGGTGTCAGCTCTAGTAAATCACCTCTTAAACTTGCTTCGAATTTTTCTTCTTGAATGGATATGTCACCTATTACCACCTCACCATTTTCAATCTGACTGTTATTTTGAATCTTTACGGATTTCATGGTAGCCACCCGTCTTAGAATCGCTTTAATTCTTGCAGTTAGTTCTCGAGGACTGAATGGTTTTGTCATATAATCATCTGCACCTAATTCTAAACCAAGTATTTTGTCTAATTCTTCATCTTTAGCTGTTAAAAGAATGACTGGAACCTCTATATGTCTTTTTCTTAGCTCCTTAAGGACTTCAATTCCATCTAGTTCTGGTAGCATGATATCCAGTACAGTAAGGTCAAAATGCTCAGCAGAACAAAGCTCAACCGCCTGTCCACCATCTGAAGCAGTTTTAACTTGAAAGCCTGACTTTTCTAAATTAAAAGTAACTAATGTTACAATGGACGGTTCATCATCAACAACCAAAATTTTTTTTTGCATTTAGGTACCTTCCTTTTTATTAACAAACAATTCATTAACTTTTCTAATCATTATTTGAAGTCCGTTCTATCCATTTTAAATTATATATTATTATAATATCTTATAACAAAGGAAAAGTGTTAAATTAATTATTATATTAACCATGTCTGTAATTTTTTTATTTGAATTTTTGATTGATAGAGGAACTTGGAATTAGTTATACTAAGACGTAGATATTATTTTATTTGGATAAATTTAATATCATCAACTATTTTCATTAGAGCTAGGTAAGGGAGGATATTATGACAAAAAGGTCATGGTTTACGATTATCATCTTGTCTGTACTTTTTTCTTTAGTTTCTTTATTCATTTCTTTTTTCAAACAAGGTGAAATTATAACTAATTATATAAATATTTCTTTTATAATTGGTTTGCTTTTTTTATTGATTTTTAGCATTAATCTTATTATTATTTCTGGTTTTTTTGATTTATTTTTTAAAGGCTGGAAAAAACTATTATTTAACGAAGACTCTTATACTGTTAGTACTCATTTGAACATGAACAAGGAAGATAATATTGATAAACATGACAAGGAAAACAAACTTCTTAGGAAAAAAGCCAAATATCAACTTTTTCTTTTTATTCCTTTAATTATCGGAATTATACTGTTATTTCAATCTACTTTATTTCTAACTTTAATTAAATAGGTTCTCTATTTTGGTTTTAAAAAAATAAGGGGTTTTCTACCCCTTATTGGCTGAACTTTATTTAAATAAATGACAAGCTACAAAATGGCCTGGTTCTACTTCTTTAAATTCAGGAGTAACTTTTGCACATTCTTCCATTGCTTTGAAGCAACGGGTTCTAAAACGACATCCACTTGGTGGATTCATCGGACTTGGAACGTCTCCTTCTAAAATAATTCTTTCACGACTTCGTTCAATATTTGGATCAGGTATTGGAATAGCTGACAAGAGTGCAATTGTATATGGGTGCATAGGCTTCTTATATAATTCTACACTTTCAGCTACTTCTACTAAATTACCAAGGTACATCACACCAATTCGATCACTTATATGCTTAACCATTGATAAATCGTGTGCAATAAATAAATATGTTAGATCTTTATGTTTTTGCAAATCTTGAAGTAAATTAACTACTTGTGCCTGTATAGAAACATCTAAGGCAGAGATTGGCTCATCTGCAATAATAAATTCAGGATCTACCCCTAAAGCTCTCGCAATTCCAATTCTTTGTCTTTGTCCGCCACTAAATTCATGAGGAAAACGATTAGCATGCTCTTTATTTAAACCAACTGTCTCTAATAAATAATAAATTTTTTCTGATCGTTCTTTACCAGAAGCTAAATTGTGAATATCAATTCCTTCGCCTATAATATCAGCAACCGTCATACGTGGATTGAGTGATGCATATGGATCTTGGAAAATCATTTGCATTTCACGATTAAAAATTTTCCTATCTTTACCTTTAAGTTCGTTTGTTTTTTTTCCTTTAAAGACCACTTCACCACCGGTGGGATCATACAGGTTAATAATTGTCCTTCCTGCTGTTGATTTCCCACATCCAGATTCGCCAACAAGTCCAAATGTTTCACCTTTTTTTATACTAAATGTTACTCCATCAACCGCTTTAACGACTCCTCTACCAGTCGGAAAATGCTTTTGCAGATTTTTTACTTCTAAAATTACCTCATTGTTGTTATTTTGTTCCACTTTCAGCACCTCCAATTATTATTGGTACATCCACTTTTGGTGCATCTGGATGCTGAAGCCAACAATGCACTTTGTGATTTGGTGATAAGACTGTTTCCTCAGGAAAATGATTTATACAAACTTCCATTGCATAGGGACATCTTGGATAGAAAGGACACCCTTTTGGAGGATCTAGTAGATCTGGTGGTGTACCTTCAATAGATTCTAAGCGATGGCCCTTTGAATCAAGTCTTGGTACGGATTTTAATAATCCCAATGTATATGGATGCTGAGGGTTATAAAAAATATCATCTAAATAACCTTGTTCAACAATTTGTCCAGCATACATAACTAACACCTTTTGTGCAATATCAGCAACTACACCTAAGTCGTGAGTAATAATAATAATTGATGTTTCTAATTTGTTTTGTAAATCTTTCATTAAATCTATAATTTGAGCTTGTATCGTAACATCTAATGCAGTCGTAGGTTCATCAGCTATTAGCAATTCAGGATTACATGATAAGGCAATTGCTATCATTACCCTTTGCCGCATTCCGCCACTAAATTCATGGGGATATTGCTTCACCCTTATTTCTGGATTAGGTATGCCAACAAGCTCTAACATTTCCGCAGATTTCTTTAATGCTTCAGATTTACTCATACCTTGATGTTTCATCAGACCCTCAGATATTTGTCTACCCACTGTCATTGTTGGATTAAGAGATGTCATCGGATCCTGGAATATCATTCCAATAGATGAACCGCGAATTGATTCCATTTCCCTATTACTTAATTTAACTAAATCTTTACCTGCAAACAATATTTCGCCATTCTTATACACTCCGGGCGGGGCAGGTATTAGTTTCATTACAGATTGAGCTGTAACACTTTTTCCACTACCTGACTCTCCGACAATTGCTATTGCTTCTCCTTTTTCAACATCAAAGGTAACACCGCGCACTGCCTCAACTTCTCCTGCATATGTCAAGAAGGAGACTTTTAAATCTTTTACTTGAAGTATTTTTTCAGACATATTATTCTCCTCCTTTATTTTCTTAATTTAGGATCTAGTGCATCTCGCAATCCGTCACCAAATACATTAAACGCAAACATTGTTAAAGATATTAGAAAAGCCGGAAATGTTAATCTCCACCAATATCCTGACAGCATTACCGCTACACCATCATTAACCATTGTACCCCAACTAGACAAAGGAGCTTGGACACCTAATCCGATAAAGCTTAAAAAAGCTTCTGTAAATATTGCAGCTGGAACTGTTAATGTCATATTTACAATAATTGGCCCCATCGTATTAGGAATTAAATGTTTAAATAATAATCGTCTAGTATCTGCCCCTAAAGTTCTGGCAGCTAAAACAAATTCCATTTCTTTAATCTGTAAAACTTGTCCTCTAACCAAACGAGCCATAGTTATCCATCCGGTTGCAACCATCGCTATAATAATAGTTAATAGTCCGGGTCCCATTACGACCATTAATAAAATAACCACGACTAAATATGGCAATCCGTATAAAACATCAGCAATTCTCATCATTGTCTGGTCTATCTTACCACCCTTATACCCGGAAAGACCACCATAGATTACTCCTATAATTAAATCGATAAAAGCAGCCATGACTCCGATAAATAGTGAAATTCTACCACCATACCAAACACGAGAAAACACATCTCTTCCTAAATCATCCGTACCAAACCAATGAGCTTTTGATAATCCTAAATTTTGATCCTTTAAAACCTGATCAGCATAGCCATAGGGAACAAGATGAGGGCCTATTAATGCCATAAACACTAATATTATAATAATCCAAAACCCAAACATTGCAAGATTATTTAATTTTAAGCGCCTCCATGCATCCTGCCAGAAATTTATGCTGGGACGAGTAATGTTTTCTGCTTCATTTTTATTGACATTTATTCGATTAAACATTTCTTTTTTAATCTCCGGCATCTTATTCCCCCCTAACTCCAATTTTAATTCTTGGATCGATTAATCCATAAAGTATATCTACGATAAAATTGGCTAATATGAGTAAGCCGCTAAAAAATATTGTTGTTCCTAAAATAACGGTATAATCACGGTTAGTAATGCTTTGAACAAAGTACTTACCTAAGCCGGGAATTGAGAAGATCTGTTCAATAACAAACGAACCTGTTAATATTCCAGCAGTAATTGGGCCTAAAATTGTAATGACAGGCATAATTGCATTTCTGATAGCATGTTTCCAGACAACAGCAAAGGCGCTTAAACCTTTAGCTCTAGCAGTACGAATGTAATCTTGTCCTAAAACTTCAAGCATATTAGAACGCATTAATCTGGCAACAAAAGCTAGCGAAAACAAAGCTAATCCTATTGATGGTAAAACAGTGTGATTAAATGTTCCCCATCTGGCAATTGGGAACCAATGTAATTTTGCAGCAAATATATTTATTAATACCGGTGCTAAGACGATATTCGGAACTGATACGCCAAGGACTGCTATTATCATTGCTATATAGTCTAAGGCAGTATTATGCTTTAATGAAGCTAACGTACCTAATATCAAACCAAATACAACTGCGATAACTATTGCTTGGAACCCTAAACGAGCAGAAATCGGAAAATGATCTCTAATAATATCATTAACAGTAAGCGTTTTAGATGTTAAGGAAGGTCCTAATTGTCCTTGCACTATATCACCTAAATATTTCAAATATTGCACTGGAAGCGGTTTATCTAAACCATAATGTTTCATTAAATTTTCTCTTATTTGTTCCGTTTGTTTACCCTCTTTTAAAAATGGATCACCAGGAATCGCGTGCATTAAGAAAAACGTTAATGTCACAACAACCCATAGTGTAACAATTAATATACCTATACGCTGTAGAAAATATCTTAGCAAGTGTTACACCTCCAAATTAGAAATAGACACAAAGCACTGAATTAGAGGTATGCTTATAAGCATACCTCTTGTAATAAAACTTATTTTATTTTTTTATAACTTTGAATCTACTCTTTATATGCCCATGAATAATCTGTAGAACCATCACCATGGCGAACTACACCGTTAAGGTCATCATGTTGCATATATACTCTAGTATAGAAGTAAATAGGAGCTACTACACCATCTTCCATTAAGATTTTTTCCGCATTTTCCATTTTTTCTAAGCGTACTTTTTGGTCTCCAGTAGCTTTAGCATCTGCAATTAGTTGATCATATTCTTGATTACTATATTTTGCATTATTATTTCCACCGCCGGTTACCCACATATCCATGAATGTCATTGGATCCATATAATCACCTAACCAACCATAACGAGCCATTTGGAAATCTCCGGCATTTAAAGTATCTAGGAAAACTTTCCATTCTTGGTTAGCTAACTTCACATCTACACCTAAGTTATCTTTCCACATTTGTTGAAGCGCTTGTGCAATTTTCTTATGACCTTCACTAGTATTATACATGTAAGTTATTTCTGGTAATTGTGTTAAATTTAGTTCTTTCATTCCTTTTTGAAGTAAAGATTTAGCTTGATCTTTTGACGATACTAAACTTTCTCCGTTATCTTTACGGAAATCAACTCCTAAATCTGGAGATGATCCAGGTGGTACAAAAGCATTTGCAGGTAATTGACCACCTTTTGTTACTTCATTTACAATTGCATTGCGGTCAATTGCTGCTGAAAAAGCTTTGCGAATATTAACATTTTTAAATATATCATTTGTAGTATTAAATATTACCATATATGTTCCTAAAATTGGTACTGAATGTGCTTCACCTTTTTGAAGTAATTCATAAGTTAATTCTGTTGGAGCATTGATAACATCTAATTCATTATTTTGATATAATTGATAGAATGTGTTATCATCATTAACCATTGCCCATGAAATTTCTGATGCTTTTATATCATCCTTGTTCCAATAGTTTTCATTCTTTTTAACAACTACTTCTGAATCATGTTGCCATTTATCTAATGTGAATGGACCATTGCCTACATAAGATGAAGCATCTGCAGCCCAGTCTTTATTAGCTTCCACTACTTTATGGTTTACTGGATATAATGAACCAAAAGCAGTTAATTGTAAGAAATATGGAGTAGGAGCTTCTAGAGTAACTTCTAAAGTTTTATCGTCAACAGCTTTAACTCCTACATCATCAGCACTTGCTTCACCAGTGTTATATGCTTCACCATTTTTAAGGTAGTAAAGCTGGTAAGCATAATCTGCTGCTGTATCAGGGTTTAAAACACGTTTCCAAGCAAATTCAAAATCTTTAGCAGTAACCGGATCTCCGTTTGACCACTTAATATTATCCTTTAGATAGAAAGTGTAATGTAGAAGATCATCACTTATTTTCCAATCTTTTGCCATACCTGAACCTTTAACTACTTCACTGTTTTTGTCTAAACGTACAAGTCCTTCCATTAAAACACGTAGGATTTCAAAGGAAGTACTGTCTGTAGTTAAACCTGGATCTAAGCTTGGTGGCTCAGTCATAGCATTTAATCTAATCACTTGTTCTACTTCCGGCTTATTTTCTGCGGCGTCTTTAGTGGTACTGGTACCACAACCTGCAAGTCCAACACTTGCAATCATCATGATCGCAATTGTAAGAGCTAACCATTTGCTAGCTTTTTTCATAAAGATATTGCCCCCTTATAATTTTTTTTTATAGTTAAGACTGTTAAACAGTCTTAATCCTTATATAAATATTCTTTACAACTATAAAAATGATAAATATATTTGATTTAGTTACTATTATCTTCATATATTCAATAATACATAGGATAATAAGTAATAATTAGCATTATTTTTGAATTTTTCTGACAATTCACATTCCTAAATATAGTAAAAATTCAAATCTACTAAACAAGTACTATTATACTAGATTTTAGTATAATAGTACATACGTAATTTGTTTTTATAGCTACTGATATAAATGTAAATTTTTGTTTTTGTACCATAAATTATAACCATCTTAACATAAATGGTTATAGATGAAAATAACTAAAATATAAAAAATCCAAATAAATGGTTAAAAAAAGCTATATTTAGCATAATTTATCTGCCAAATATAGCTTTACACTCATTAATACTTATGATTAATCAACAATTTTGTATTTTTCAGCACCTTGGATATATAAATCATTCCCGTTTACATCATTTACTACAATTGCTGGGAAATTTTCTACTTCAAGCCTTCTTATAGCTTCTGGTCCTAAGTCTTCGTATGCTATCACTTCAGCTTTTTTTATTGTTTTTGCAATTAGTGCAGCTGCGCCACCAACTGCTGCTAAATATATAGCTTTATTTTTCACCATTGAATCCTTTACTTCTTGGCTTCTACTTCCCTTTCCAATCATTCCGCGAAGTCCTAGATCAAGTAATATTGGTGAAAATTTATCCATACGATAGCTTGTAGTTGGTCCTGCTGAACCAATAACCTTTCCCGGTTTTGCTGGAGTAGGTCCTACGAAATAAATGAATTGATCTTTCACATCAAAAGGAAGCTCTTTTCCTTCTGCAATTAAATCTACCAATCGTTTATGAGCTGCATCCCTAGCAGTATAGATCACTCCTGAAATAAAAACCTGATCACCAGTATTTAACTTAGAAATTTCCTCTTTAGATACTGGCGTATTTAAGTATACAGTTGCCATTTTCCCTCTCCCCTTTATTTTCATAGAATTACGAAAATAAGCCTATTTAATCGAAACAAATGTGTTGAAATTTAAAGAACAGCATCCTTATGTCTTCCTGCATGACAATTAATATTAACTGCTACTGGAAGGGAGGCGATATGTGCTGGGTGTATCTCAATATGAATATCTAAAGCTGTGGTTCTTCCTCCTAGGCCTTGAGGTCCTATCCCTAATTTATTTATTTTTTCAAGCATTTCATTTTCTAATGCAGCAATGTCTTCAAGTGTACTTCTTTCCCCTACTTCTCTAAATAAAGATTTTTTCGCTAAATAAGCTGCTTTTTCAAATGTTCCACCAATACCAACACCAACAACAATAGGTGGACAAGGATTAGGTCCTGCTGTTCTTATACATTCAAGGATAAAATCCTTTACCCCTTCAACCCCATCTGCAGGTTTCATCATTTTAATAAATGACATATTTTCACTTCCGCCACCCTTGGCGGCCATATGAATTTTAAGCTGTTCACCTTCAACCATTTCGATATGCACAATTGCAGGAGTATTATCACCAGTGTTTTTTCTGTCTAAAGGATGACCTACTATAGATTTACGTAGAAAACCATCCTTATACCCTCTTCTAACCCCTTCATTTATCGCTTCGTATAAGCTTCCCCCAGATATATGGACATCTTGACCCAGTTCAACAATGAATACTGCAAAGCCTGTGTCTTGACAGATTGGTACTCTTTCAGTACGTGCGATTTCTACATTTTCAAGTAATTGATTCAATACATCTTTTCCAGTCTGTGATTCTTCTGTTTTTAAAGCAGCCTTAAAAGCGTTTTCAACATCTTCCCCTAAGTCATAGTTAGCATTTTGAACCATCTGTGTTACAGCATCGATAATCTTATCAATGTGTATCTCTCTCATAGATATTCCCCTCCACCTATTCGAAACCCAATAAATTGGGTCCTATTTTTATGAAACCCCGAAGAATATATTCTTCGGGGTGTGAACATTTGTATGAATTATCTAACTAACTTTATTACCTGCTCTACCGCTTCAGCTGATTTATCCAAAATCGCTTTTTCTTCTGAACTTAATTCTAACTCATATACTTTTTCTATTCCATTACCACCTAGTAGTGTTGGTACACCAAGGTAAATATCCTTATAGCCATATTCGCCTTCTAAGTAAGCAATGGATGGCAAAATACGTTTCTTATCCTTTAGAATTGCTTCTGCCATTTGTGCAAGAGCGGCTGCAGGAGCATAATATGCACTACCATTTCCTAATAGGTTTACAATTTCACCGCCACCCTTACGTGTACGTGCTACTATTGCATCTAATTGCTCTTTTGGTAAAAGAGTTTCTAATGGAATACCTCCAGCAAAAGAGTACCTAATTAGTGGAACCATAGAATCTCCATGACCACCTAACACAAAGCCTGTTACATCTTCAACAGAAACATTAAGTGCTTCTGCAACAAAGCTACGGAAGCGTGCTGTATCAAGAACACCAGATTGTCCAATTACTCGCTCTTTTGGAAAGCCAGTTGTTTTATATGCTACATAGGTCATCGCATCAACAGGATTGGATAATATGATAAGGTATGAATTTGGAGCATATTTCTTTACTTGTTCAGCAACTGAACGCATGATACCTGCGTTTGTATTAACAAGGTCATCACGGCTCATACCAGGTTTTCGAGGTATCCCAGCTGTAATGATAACCATATCGGCATCAGCTATATCCTCGTAGCTGCTTGTTCCTGTGATTTTTGCATCAATACCTAATACAGGAGTCGCTTCAAACATGTCTAGAGCTTTACCTTTTGTTGGGTTTTCCATATTAGGAATATCTACTAATACGATATCTCCTAATTCCTTTTGAGCAAGGTATAATGCTGTTGTCGCCCCGGTAAAACCAGCACCAATCACAGCAATTTTGTTACGCTTAATTCCCATTGTAAACCCTCCAATAAATTACATATTTTTAATTAATTCATCACCAAATACTGAACATTTTAACTCTGTTGCACCTTCCATAAGGCGAGCAAAGTCATAAGTTACCATTTTGCTTGAAATTGTTTTTTCCATTGAATCAATAAGCAAATCTGCAGCTTCATTCCAACCCATGAAACGTAACATCATTTCACCTGAAAGAATAACTGAAGATGGATTAACTTTATCTAATCCTGCATATTTTGGAGCTGTACCATGTGTTGCTTCAAAAAGCGCAACACCAGTAATATAGTTGATGTTAGCACCAGGAGCAATACCAATTCCACCTACTTGCGCTGCTAAAGCATCAGAAATATAATCACCATTTAAGTTCATTGTAGCAATAACATCATACTCTTTTGGTCTGGTTAGAATTTGTTGTAGGAAAGCGTCAGCAATCACATCTTTAATGATTATTTTACCTGCTGCTACTGCATCATCCTGTGCTTTATTTGCAGCATCTTTACCTTGCTCTTCTACAATACGATCATATTGTGCCCATGTGAATACCTTATCGCTATATTCTTTTTCAGCTACTTCATAGCCCCAGTTTTTAAATGCGCCCTCTGTATATTTCATAATGTTACCTTTATGCACTAGGGTTACACTCTTACGATTAGATTCAATTGCAAAATCTATAGCGGAACGTACTAAGCGATATGTACCTTCCTTTGAAACTGGTTTAATACCAATACCAGATGTTTCTGGGAAACGAATTTTAGATACTCTCAATTCATCCTGTAAGAATTTAACAAGTTTTTTTACTTCATCAGTACCCTCTTGCCATTCAATACCTGCATAGATATCTTCAGCATTTTCACGATAAATTACCATATCAATCCATTCTGGATGCTTTACAGGTGATGGTACACCTTTAAACCAACGAACTGGACGAACACATGCATATAAATCAAGCTCTTGACGTAATGCAACGTTTAATGAACGGAAGCCTCCACCGATAGGAGTGGTTAATGGCCCTTTAATTCCTACTAAATATTCTTTCAATGCTGTTAAAGTATCATTTGGAAGCCATTCTCCCCATTTATCGAAGGATTTTTCTCCTGTGTAGACTTCAAACCACTCAATTTTTCTTTTGCCATGATAAGCTTTTTCTACTGCAGCGTCTAAAACACGTTGAGATGCAGCCCAAATATCTGGACCTATTCCATCTCCCTCAATAAATGGAATGATTGGATGATCTGGTACATTTAATTTACCATTATCCATTGTAATCTTCTCGCCACCTGCTGGCATATCGAACTTTTCAAATATTGACATAATTGATTACCTCCTATTTCCCCTATACAAATTTATTTTCTTTAACTCATTACATCAAGGTAAAGGGTTTTAAAAAAACCCTTACCTTGATAATTATAAGACTTTGTCCTACCTAATAACAATGAAACATTTATTATTTTGAAAATTTTTTCTTTTCTTCATGAATGAGTGTTACTTTTTGATACCTGCTGCTTTCTCTAACATATCTGTCGTTAAGGATTTTGGTCTTTCGATTGGATATCCAAGTGCTCTATCCCATGTAATATTCGCAAGTACCCCTAAAGATCTTCCAATTCCGAAAAGTACAGTATAGAAATCATATTCTGTAAGACCATAGTACCATTGTATAACTCCAGATTGAGCATCAACATTTGGCCAAGGATTTTTCGCCTTACCTTGCTCTCTAAGAATGTCAGGTACAACGTCATAAAGCTTACTTATAAGCTTGAACAAAGGATAATCCGGCAAATGTTTTTGACAATATTCTCTTTGAGATGTATATCTTGGGTCAGTTTTACGAAGTACAGCATGCCCATACCCTGGGATAACCTGACCACTATTTAATGTGTCCCAAACCGCTTTTTTCAATTGTTCTTCAGAAGGAACTTTACCGCCTAATTGTTCCATAAAGCTATGAATCCATGCAAGAACATTTTGATTAGCGAGCCCATGAAGTGGGCCAGCTAAACCATTTATACCTGCTGAAAGAGAATAATATGCATCAGATAATGCAGAGGCCACTAAATGTGTCGTATGAGCTGATACGTTACCGCTTTCATGATCGGAATGAATAATAAAGTACATTCTTGCAACCTCATCATATGGAGGCTTTAATCCCATCATGTGAGCAAAGTTTCCACCAAGATCTAAATCGAGATTTGGTGCAATTGGTGTATCACCCTTATACTTCATTCTATATATATAGGCAGCTACCTGTGGAAGCTTTGCAATGATGTTCATTGCATCTTCATACATATCTTCCCATGAAGTTAATTTATCGAATTTTCCCTCTGAATATGTTTTTGCAAAAATAGATTCCCTTTGCATGGAAACGATTGCTGCTGAAAACATTGTCATTGGGTGTGTGTCTCTTGGCATGGTTCTAAGAAGATCGAATACATATTGAGGAACACTAGATCTCTTCTTAATATCCTCTACCACTTCTTCGGCTTGTTCCTTGGTAGGTATATCACCTGTTAAAAGGAGATAATAGAATCCTTCAACATACGGATAATCCTTTCCTTCTGGTCTTGGAAGCATCTTCATTACTTCTGGAATTGTATACCCTCTAAATCGAATGCCTTCTAAGGGATCTAGATAGGAAATATCAGTAACAAGTCCCTTAACTCCTCTCATACCACCAATTGCTTGTGCGATTGTTACATCACCGATTTTTACATCTCCATGATCTTTTAACAAAATGGAAGTTCTTTGTCTCTGCTGTTCAATTTTTTTCGCAAGTACATTTTTCAATGTAGACATATACCTCTCCCCCTCCTTTTTTAAAAACAACTAAATAGTCGAAGTTTGATTAAGACCATCCTAGTTATTCTTTACTTAACTTATTTACCTTATTAAAGTTAGGACTATAGAAGGATAAATCTATGCCATAGCTCTAAAATCCTACAAAAATTCCTTTAGGTGTTTCAAGAATAACTAATATTTAATTTTCAGAAGATCTCTTTCATCATGATCGACTTTTACTAACCCTATCCTATAGTCTAAATTTTATAATATTATTACAAATTTGTGAACTACTATTCTAATTTTTCTAAAAAATTATATTTTTTTATATTATTCAAATAATAAAATTAGAGAATTTATTAAAATCATTACAAGGTAAAAACCCATATTAATCACGGTTTTTACCCTATTCGATTTAAATTTCCCCTAATTTGAAATATAAGTATGTAAAAATATCAATAAATCTTAGAATTTAAACTTTGTTAATAATTGAACAATAAAAACATAAAAGGATTTTAAAGATTTTGCTAGGAAATCAAAAACTTTAGCCAATCAAATAGCTTAATAAAAATAACTGCTATTCCAGCACCAATCAAAGGTCCTACTGGTATACCTCGAAAAAAAATAACAGATAAAATAACACCTGTCACGATTGATATCGTAATTTCTGGAGTATTATCTAGTAATTTAATCCCATAGGAGGCTAATAATGCGACTGCTATCCCTGAAAGTAAGGAAATAATACCATACTTAGATTTTAATGAGGCGAGAAGATGCTCAATTTTTATTTCATCCTTGGCAATAGGAATTAATACCGCTATCATAATAATCGTAATCCCAACTTTTATACCATATTTATCAATGACAGGAAAAGATAAATCCCCTAAACCAGTGATGCGGATCAATAATAGTACGAGAACTGAAATAACAATGGTGATGTTTTTACTGATAAGTCCAAGTAGTAATAATACTCCTAAAGCGATCATCCCTTGAGATATATGCAATGATAACCCCCTCCCCCTCATCCATCGTTAGCGTTTAAAATGAAAATAAAATTGTCCATTTTGAATTTTTCTTTCCAGCCACTTTTTCATGTATAGTTGAAATATCCTTCTGGTATAAGGCAAAATCAACAGAAACCCTAAAGTATCAGTAAAAAAACCTGGTGTAAGTAATAATAATCCACCTGCAAATATACTAATTCCATCCAATATCGCCTTTCCCGGTATGATGCCTTGGCTTAATTCCTGCTGAGCCTGCATCCAGGTTTTTAATCCCTCCATTTTTGCAAGGTATGCTCCTAAGACTCCAGTAGATATCACCAGTAAGACCGTTTGAAGTCCTCCAATAATACTAGAAGCTTTAACCAATCCCCAAATTTCTAATGCTGGTATACCGATCATTAAAATAATGATTATTCTAAACATTTGCTAGCCTCCTAAATCTTAAAGGAATCTTTTATTTTATGATGTACATCCGGCGTTATTTTATTAAGCCGAACAGGTTTATATTCCTGATTCACCCATACATGTTTTGTTTCACCAGTTGCTAGTAGCTCATTATCCTTTATCCGAATAACCTTATAATTAAAATTCATTCGAAAGCCATTATATTCTGAAATCTTCGTTTTAATTAATATCTCATCGTCATATTTAGCTGACTGAATATATTTACAAGAAACGTCTACAACAGGTAGGAGTAAACCTTTATTTTCCATATCCTTATAGGTTATCCCAATACTTCTTATCATTTCTGTCCTACCCACCTCGAACCAGATAAAATAATTGGCATGGTAAACTACACCCATTTGATCCGTTTCTTGATATCTTACTTTGATATTTGCTTCCGTCCATACCATCTTACTCACTCACCACTTTTCTCCTTATACTAGTCATATTTTATCATATTAATACAGATTGGTCTTGCTATAGCTGAATCTTATAAAGCTTCAAACTAAAAAGTGACACCGAATATCGATGTCACAAACACCACGTAGTAAACTGAATCATTTATAAAAAATATTATAAATACTTATTTTTCCCTGCATAAACATGACCTTTTTCTGTATCAACTGTTACAATCATCCCATCCTTGAATTTTTCTAATGCGAACTCAGCCCCCACTATTACGGGAATACCAAGACTTATTCCTACAATAGCGGCATGAGAAGTCAAGCCACCTTCTTCAGCAATGACAGCTGAAGCCATGTTAAAGGAATCAATCATATCTCGATCGGTTCCAACTGTAACAATAATGGAGCCCTTCTCCATTTTCGATGCGATTTCTTTAGCAGTTATTCCTGTTACTACTTTCCCTGTTACTACTTTATTACCAATTCCTTGACCTTTTACTGCTAAATCACCTACTAGATGTACCTTCATCAAATTGGTTGTTCCACTTTTCCCAACAGGAACACCAGCAGTAATAATCACTAAGTCACCATGCTTAATATACCCTGAATATAAGGCACCATCTACGGCAGAGGCTAACATTTCATCAGTGGATTTTACCTCTACTCCCAATATAGGAAATACGCCCCATATCAAACTCAGTTTTTTCATCACCTTTTGATTAGGAGTAATTGCTATGATAGGCGCAACAGGGCGATATTTCGATACAAGTCTAGCGGTTTGTCCACTTTCTGTAGGTGTTAAAATCGCATTAACCTCTAAATCGATTGCAGTATTCGCTACCGCTTGGCTAATCGAATCTGTCACTGTCGTATGATGAGTACTTTCGAAATGATGCTTTTCCTTATATTCTAAAGACTGTTCTGTTCTTATTGCAATACGGTTCATCGTAGCCACTGACTCCATTGGATATTTACCAGCGGCAGTTTCTCCAGATAGCATGATAGCATCTGTTCCATCCAATATAGCATTAGCAACATCACTTGCTTCAGCCCTTGTCGGTCTTGGATTTCTTTGCATGGAGTCTAACATTTGTGTGGCGGTAATAACTGGTTTGCCAACCTTATTACATTTTTTAATAATCATTTTTTGAACTAATGGAACTTCTTCAGCAGGAATCTCAACACCTAAATCACCTCTAGCAACCATGATGCTATCAGAGACCTGTAATATTTCATCAATGTTTTCAACGCCTTCTTGGTTTTCAATTTTTGAAATGATCTCAATATCAGCGTTGTTTTCTTCAAGTATTTTTCTTATTTCTAGCACATCAGTTGCTTTTCTTACAAATGATGCAGCAATAAAATCTATATTTTGACTAATACCAAATCGAATATCATCTGCATCCTTCTCTGTAATTCCTGGTAAATTTATCTTTACTCCAGGAACATTCACTCCTTTTCTACTCTTGAGTACAGCATTGTTCAATATTTTACAGTGGATATCATTTCCCATTACTTCGATTACTTCTAAGCCAATCAATCCATCATCAACTAGAATAGTAGAACCAGTACGAACATCATTAGGTAATCCCTTATATGTAATGGATACTCTATTTTCATCACCATGGATCTCATCTGTTGTTAAAATGATTGTATTTCCTTGTTTTAGTTCAACCTCAGACGCTTTCAATTCCCCTGTTCGTATTTCTGGACCTTTTGTATCAAGTAGAATTGCTACTGTTTTATTAGTTTCTTCAGACGCCCTTTTTATATTGGCGATCCTCATTCCATGTTCTTCATGATTACCATGGGAAAAATTCAAACGGGCGACGTTCATTCCCTTTTCCATTAATTCCTTAAGCATAACTACATTTTCACTTGCAGGGCCAATCGTACAAACTATTTTTGTCTTTCTCATTCTAACCTTCAACTCCTCATCCTATCCTAAATAGCAAGAATACTTGCTAATTCATGCAATGATAAATCTAAATGGTGTTTTTGGGCTAATGCTTCACTTATTTCTAATGATACAATTTGATTGTTTTTAATACCAACCGCATAGCCAGATTTATTTTTCAATAATAGATCAACAGCCTCAGCTCCTAGTCTACTTGCTAATACACGGTCAGAAGCAGTTGGTGAACCACCTCTTTGAATATGTCCCAATACGGTTACTCTCGTTTCAAAGCCGGTCTTTTCTTTAATTTTGTTCCCAAAATCCATACCGCTACCTACACCTTCAGCTACAATGATGATACTATGCTTCTTCCCACGATTACGTCCCCGAATTAGTCGTTCAATAATTCCATCCATTTCATAAAAAGCCTCAGGGATAATAATACTTTCAGCTCCATCTGCAAGACCCGACCATAGGGCTATATCTCCTGCATTTCTTCCCATTACCTCTATTATATATGTTCTTTCATGAGAGGTAGCTGTATCCCTTATCTTATCTATAGCGTCTATTACTGTATTGATTGCTGTATCAAAACCAATGGTGAAATCGGTACCAGGTATGTCATTATCGATTGTACCAGGTACACCTACTGTTAAAAAGCCATGCTCAGTTAATTTCTGGGCTCCACGATAAGAACCATCACCACCAATTACAACTAACCCTTCAATTCCATGTTTCTTTAATTGTTCAACTGCCTTCTTTTGCCCTTCAGGAGTTTTAAATTCTTCACTTCTTGCGGTATAAAGAATCGTTCCCCCACGATGAATAATGTCACCTACTGAACCTAAATCTAATTTTTTTATCTCGCCATTAATAAGCCCACTATAGCCATGATATATACCATATACCTCAACGTTATGATAATGTGCTTTTCTTACAACAGCTCTTATCGTTGCATTCATTCCCGGTGCATCTCCACCACTTGTTAAAACAGCAACTTTTTTCATTCATACCACTCCTCTTAATCTTCTCTATGGTAATATTCTAATCTTATTCTTTACCTATTAACAATTCCTATTAATAAAAAAATATAGCAAAAATCATTTTTTGTCCATGCGGGTCATATGATGTCCACTTAAACATAAAAATATTGTACCCAAAAGGGTACATATGATATAAATATATCTAATTGAAATGTGATTGCCTGCACTTAAGTAGGTAATTTTTTATAAAATAGAAGTATATTGACCAATTTTTCTAAATTTTTGATAGCGATGCTCTACTAATTCGTCACTCGTTAATCTACCTAATTCCTTTAAGGATACATCAAGCTGTTTTTTAATAGATAAGGATTGTTCTTTGATATCCTTATGAGCACCGCCAAAGGGCTCAGGAATAATATCATCAATAATACCAAAATCAAGGGCATGCTTTGCAGTAATTCCCATTGTATTAGCTGCCTTTGATGCTTGGGTTGCATCCTTCCATAACAAAGCTGCTGCTCCCTCTGGTGATATCACAGAATAAATAGAGTTTTCTAGCATATATAAATGGTTGCCAACTCCTAATGCCAAGGCACCACCACTTCCACCTTCACCAGTGACAATACAGATGATAGGAACTTCTAGTAAGGCCATCTCTTTTAGATTCCTCGCAATTGCCTCACTCTGTCCTCTTTCTTCTGCTGCAACACCAGGATAAGCTCCAGAAGTATCAATAAAGTTAATAATTGGTCGTTTAAATTTATTCGCTTGGTGCATCAACCTTAACGCTTTTCGATACCCTTCGGGATGGGGCATTCCAAAATTACGAAGTATATTTTCTTTTGTATTATTACCCTTCTGATGACCAATAATCGTAACTGGAATATTATTAAATTTTGCTATACCACCAACAATCGCATAATCTTCTCCAAAAAACCGATCTCCATGCAGCTCAATAAAGTCAGTAAAAATATGTTCGATATACTGTAATGTGGTAGGTCTTTGAGGATGACGAGCAATTTGTGTTTTTTGCCATGGAGTCAACTGTCCATAAATTTCTAATTCTAATTTTTTAGCTTTTTTCTCTAACTCTTCTATTTGTTCAGAAAAATTAATTCCTTCACTATCTGTAAACTTCCTTAACTCATTGATTCTTCTTCTTAATTCGATGAGGGGCTTTTCAAAAGGTAAATCTGCTGCCATTATATTCCCCTCCTAACAAGATGAAAATCTAATAGTTTAGTTAATATCTGCTTCATATCACGACGATGGACAATCTTATCCAACTGACCATGCTTTAATAAAAATTCTGCTGTTTGAAAATCATCAGGTAGCTTCTGTCTTATTGTTTGTTCGATTATTCTTCTACCAGCAAAACCAATTAATGCATTCGGCTCTGCAATATTGATATCTCCTAACGAGGCAAAACTAGCGGATACTCCCCCTGTAGTGGGATTTGTCATAATAGATATAAAGAGTATTCCCTTTTGATGTAGCTTGGCTAATGCTGCACTTGTCTTCGCCATCTGCATCAAGCTGAGAACTCCTTCTTGCATTCTTGCTCCTCCTGATGCGGAAAATAAAATAAATGGATATCCCTTAACAGCTGCTTTTTCAATTGCCCTTGTTATTTTTTCACCAACTACTGATCCCATACTACCCATTCGAAACCGCGAATCCATGACACCAATCACAACTGGATAACCACCAATCGTACCTTCTCCAGTCACAATAGCTTCATTAAGATTCGTTTTTTGCATATCTTTTTTTAGCTTCGCTATGTAGCCCTCAAATTCTAGAGGATCATCTGAAATTAAATCATTATCATATTCAAAAAAGTTCCCTTGATCCAACGTTACTTCTATTCTTTCCGGTGCGGAAAGAGAAAAATGATGATTACAATGTGGGCAAACGTTAAGATGCTTTTGCAATTCCTTTGCAAAAGTGATCTTGCCACATGTATCACATTTCACGATCATACCTTCAGGAATGTCCTTTTTTGCCCGTTCAGACGGAATAGTAGCGTACTTTTTTCGTTTATAAAAAAAATCTTTTAACACATTTTCACCTCTCACGGGAAGATTTAAAAAGAATGTTCAACCCAATTTCATGGTTTTGAACATACTGTTTAAGGGAGAATCACTGTTAATACCTCCCGTATTTCTTCTAATTCGCCTTGAGGAACCAATAGTTCATATTGCTGAAACTTGTTCTGTCTAACCTTTACTAAAAATCCTTCTTCAGTTAATTTAAGGCGAATTCTTTTAGCTGTTTTTTCACTAGGTGAGACGTATATCACTGTCCACATGAAGTTTCCTCCTTAAAAAAAACAAGCAACCCTCGTTGCGATAATCATAATATAATAATCTACTTATTTCAAGGAGGATTATCTGACTAAGCATAAAACACACTTTTTTCCAAATGATGTTTCATTTGTTCTACAGCTTCTTCTACATCACGATTTTTTAAGGCGGTTAGGATTTTTCTGTGCTCCGCAATGGAAATTTCTGGTCTTCCATCACGTTCTAAAGATTCTTCTAAAACGGTTCTACCAAAATCTATTATTGGTTTCCATATTCTAAATAACAAATCATTGCCAGTAGATAATGCAATGGTTTGATGAAATAAATAATCCTCTTTAATCGGAACGCTTCCGTGTTTGAGTTTTTCCTCAGATAACTCGATGATATTCTCAAGCTGGTTTATCGCTTCTATATCTATTCGTTCTGTAGCTAGTCGAACGGCATCTAGTTCAATAATTTTTCTTGTTTCTAGTAAATCCTGCTTTGATCGATTATTTCTAAGTACAAAAAACGATAAAATTTCTACGAGACGGTGAGAGCTATGATCTTGAATAAATGTACCCTCACCGCGTTTTGTAGAAATTAAACCAAGCAGCTCTAATGCCCGAAGAGCTTCACGTACTGATGATCTTCCTACTTTGAGTCTTTCTGCTAGTTCTCTTTCTGATGGTAAGCGATCACCATCTGCTAATTGATCTTCCCTAATAATATCGTTAATCTTTAATAATATTTCTTGATAAAGTTTTAAATCCTTTGTAACATCGAGCATTGAGCCACCTCTTATAAATATAATTAAAATTACTTAATGACAGTTAATCTTTTCGTTTTTTCTTCTACCTCTTTTGGATCAAGCTTAATTCTTGCAACACCAGATTCCATAGCTGCCTTTGCAACTTCAGCTGCAACTTTTGGAGCTACACGAGGATCAAAAGGATCTGGTATAACATAATTTTCATTAAGTTCTTCTTCTTTTATAAGACTGGCAATAGCATAAGCTGCTGCAATTTTCATTTCTTCATTGATATTAGTAGCACGAACATCTAATGCACCCCTAAATATACCAGGAAAAGCTAGAACGTTATTTACTTGGTTAGGAAAGTCAGAACGGCCTGTGCCGACTACTCTTGCTCCAGCTTTTTTCGCATCTTCAGGGAAAATTTCTGGTGTTGGGTTTGCCATAGCAAAGATAATTGGGTCAGGATTCATTCCTTTAATCATATCCTCATTTACTGCACCTGCCGCAGAAACACCAACAAACACATCTGCTTCTTTTAATGCATCAGTTAAAGTGCCTTCCACTTTGTTTTTATTCGTGATTTTTGCTATCTCTTCCTTAAATGGATTCATTCCATAAGGGCGACCTTCATAAATAATACCCTTTGTATCACACATAATAACATCTTTCACACCCATGCTCATAAGCAATTTAATAATTGCAATACCTGATGCTCCAGCACCATTTGCTACGACTTTAATCTCGCCAATTTCTTTTTTTACTATTTTTAAAGCATTAATCAAGCCTGCTAATGTAACAATAGCGGTTCCATGCTGATCATCATGAAAGATAGGAATATTTGTCTCCTTCTTTAATCTTTCTTCAATGATAAAACAGTTTGGTGCAGCAATATCTTCAAGATTGACTCCCCCAAAGGTAGGTTCCAATAATTTAACAGTTTCAACGATTTTGTCTATATCAGTGGTATTTAAACAAATTGGGAAAGCATCCACACCAGCAAAATTTTTAAATAAAACGGCTTTACCCTCCATAACTGGCAAAGCTGCCTCTGGGCCGATATTACCAAGACCTAAAACCGCTGTTCCATCAGATACAACAGCAACGGTATTACCTTTCGCCGTATAATCATAAACTTTTTCTTTATCTTCATGTATTTCTATACAAGGTTCTGCAACTCCAGGAGAATATGCAAGACTTAGATCATGTTGGTTAACAAGTTGAACTTTTGATTTTACCTCTAATTTACCCTGATTTAAAATGTGCATTTCTAATGATTCTTCTCTTAAACTTTTTGACACAATACCCATCTCCCCATAATATATTTCCTAATCAATCGACCCTACCCTATTAGTGGTCTGACCACTAATATTATAACAAAAGATATTTGAATGGAACACCCTATTTTAAATATAAGCTAAAGTTTAAAAAATTAGAAAATTCATTCTCCTCCTATTTTTATCCAGTGATAAACGAGGCAAACTACTGTAACATCAATATCTATTTGGTCTCTACTATGGTATTTTTTCCTAATAATTTTTCAATTTCTTTTTTTAGCTTTTGACTTGCATCTACATGATATTCCTCCGATAATTGCAGCTTACGTTTATCCCTTTCATAATACAAAATGACTGGAGTCTTTCCTTTATAAGTCCTTAATAACATTTTTAATTCATTTAATGTTTCGTTATTTTCTTCTTTTTTGCTAATTTTAATCATGATTCGTTTTGTATTATTTCTATCATCAAGGGATTTATTCACAATCTTTTCCAACATAGTCAGTTTATTTACAATAATTTTTATTTTTTCATCCTGATGATTTACTTTACCCTGAATCAATACCCCTTTATCGATAACTAATTGGCTCTGATATAAGGAAAATGCTTTAGGAAAAATCACTAGCTCTAGCTGTATTCGGTTCGTTTCTAATTGAACGAAGGCCATCTGTTCTCCCTTCTTTGTAAGGATAATCTTGATATCAGTAATTAACCCTGCTGTAATTACCTGACTTCCTTCCTTTAATGTAGAGATTTCCTCATCGGCATGAGAAATGTATTTATCAATGATTGTTTGATAGCTGCTTAAAGGATGTCCAGATAAATAGATACCTAAAAACTCTTTTTCCTTTTGTAATAATTCTTGTTCTGTAAAGGCTTCTGTTTCGATCCAATCAAAATCATCAACAGGACTCGCATCTAAATCCTCAAACATATGGATTTGTAAGTCATCCTGGAGCTTCCTTCTTTTTTGTACCCGTTCAACGATTGTGTCTAAATTTACTAATAATTTTGCTCGGTGTATCCCAAATAAATCAAACGATCCGCTTAATATTAAGGATTCCATTATTTTTCGATTACATACCTTCGGATCTACCTTCATGCAAAAATCTAGTAGGGAAGAAAAAGTTTCTTTATTCTTCCTCTTGTTTATAATGGATTCAATAACTTGCATACCAATATTTTTAATGGCCGCTAGACCAAATCTGATTTTCTCATTTTCAACAGTGAAGGAATAATGACTATATCTCACATCTGGCTGCAACACTTCTATTCCCATTTTCTTGCATTCATCTATATAATCAACGACTTTGTCCATATTTCCCATCGATTCCGATAGGAGAGATGCCATGAATTCTACTGGGTAATGGGTTTTTAAATAAGCCGTTTGAAAGGCCAGAACACCATATGCTACAGCATGAGAACGATTAAAGCCATAATCTGCAAAACGGACAATCATATCATAGACATCATTTGCAATTTCTTCGCTATAAGCATTTTCTATTGCTCCCTTTACAAAATGCTCTCTTTCCTGAACGAGCAGTTCTCTTTTCTTTTTACTAACCGCTCTTCGTAAGAGGTCTGCTTCACCCAAACTAAATCCAGCCATTTTTGATGCTAGTTGCATAATTTGTTCTTGATAAATAATAATTCCGTAAGTATCTTCTAAAATTGACTGAAGACTAGGATGAGGATAGATAATAGCTTTCAAGCCGTGCTTAGCCTTAATATAATCTGTAATAAATTCCATAGGTCCAGGTCGATAAAGCGCTAAAACAGCAACAATGTCTTCAAAGGTAGAGGGCTTTAAATCCTTTAGAACCCTTGTTACACCTGGCGACTCTAATTGAAAAACCCCTTTAGTATTACCGCTACTTAATAGCTGATAGGTCAGTTTATCATCATCTATAAACTGATTAAAATTAATTTTTGTTTTTTTTGTTTTAGTTATCCATGCTAATGTTTTTTCAATAATCGTTAAATTTCTTAGTCCTAAAAAGTCCATTTTTAATAACCCAATTTCTTCTAAAATAGACATGGGGAACTGGGTTAAGGATATATCCCCCTGCCCAATCTGTAGAGGTGTATAGGTTGTTAATGGCTTGTCAGAAATAACAACGCCTGCTGCATGGGTAGAATGATGTCTTGGCATTCCTTCAATTTTCATAGCAACATTTATTAATTTCTTCCAATCACTATTTTTTTGATACTGTTCTTTCAGCACTTTTACTTCTTTAAGTGATTCTGCAATCGTAATTCCAACCTGGCTAGGTATAAGCTTTGCAATTTTATCTACAGTAGTATATGGCATATTTAATACTCTTCCTACATCCCTAATTGCTGCTTTTGCTGCAAAGGTTCCAAAGGTAATAATTTGGGCTACACGGTTTTTCCCATATTTTTTTGAAACATATTGAATCACTTCATCTCTTCGTTCATAATTAAAATCTATATCAATATCAGGCATCGTTACTCGATCAGGGTTAAGAAATCGTTCAAATAATAAACCGTATTTCATCGGATCAACATTCGTAATTCCGAGTACGTATGCTGTCAAACTACCTGCTGCTGAGCCTCGTCCTGGGCCTGTCATGATTCCTGATTTGTGGGCAAACCTCATAAAATCCCACACAATCAAAAAATAATCAGAAAATCCCATTTTTTCAATAACAGATAATTCATATGCTAACCGATTCATTAAGTTTTCTGAAACGTTTTGGTATCTTTTCTTCATACCTTTTTTGGCAAGTGCCTTTAAATATTCTACAGAAGATATCCCTTCAGAGAGGGGAAACTTTGGTAATGCATATTGATGAAAGTCAATTTCTACATTACATTGCCCAGCAATAGTAACCGTATTGGCTATCGCTTCTTCCATTTCAGAAAAAATGTGATTCATTTCTAATTTATCTTTTAAATAATACTCCTTCGTAGGAAGCTTTTGCCTACTATCATCACTTATTGTACTACCTGTTCCTATAGCCATGAGCACATCCTGTGTCATAGCGTCCTCCTTATCAATATAATGAACATCATTGGTTGCTACAAAGGGTATATTAGTCTCTATACTTAATTTGTTTATTAGTGGATTAATTTTCTTTTGGTCAGGTAATTGATGATCTTGTATTTCAAGATAAAAATTACCTGCCCCAAAAATACTTTGATATTTTAAAGCAGTAGCTTTTGCTAATTCAAACTCATCCTGTAAAAGATAACGATTAATTTCCCCAGATAAGCAAGCGCTTAAGGCAATGATTCCTTCATGATATTTTTGTAAAATATCCATATTAACCCTTGGTTTATCATAAAAGCCCTCTAAATGAGCAATAGATACAATTTTCATTAGATTTTTGTAGCCAATGTTATTTTTGGCAAGTAATATCAAATGAAAACTCTTCTCCGTTACGTATACCTCACAGCCAATGATTGGTTTTATTCCAGCTTTTTTACATGCTTTATAAAAAGGTAATACTCCATACATGTTTCCATGGTCAGTAATTGCCAATGCCTGCATCTTTTGTTCTTTCGCTTTTTTTACTAAGGCTTCAATCCTTGCAGCACCATCTAATAAACTATATTCCGTATGTACATGTAGATGAACAAAATCATGCATACCTATTAGCTCCTTTATATAAATAAATGAATCTATTGTAGTTATTTCCATAAGCTCTTTTTTATTCTTTCTTTTATCCTATTATGCTAAAGCTTTACATAAAACACAAGAATAATAGATTTTTTCTAACATGTTTTCCTTATGTTTACCATAAAGATTAGATAGGGGGTTGTTTACCATTTTTTATAGAAAGAAAGGGTGGGTTTTATGGAGAATATTATAAAACTGGTTATGTACTATTTTGTTGCCTTTGGTATTGTATTTGGTGGTTCCATTTTTGGTGGTATTGGCGCTTTTTTGGTAAGACAACCTCCAATGAGCACCATGTACAATCTATCTGATCAATTAAAGGTTTGGGCCACTATCGTTGCAATTGGTGGAACCTTTGATTCCATCATCGTGTTTGAATCTGGTATTTTTAGAGGAAACTTTCATTCCCTACTTAAACAGATTCTATTTATTGCTATAGCATTAGTAGGTGCATATACAGGACAACTTGTTATCCAATGGCTTGTTAAAGGAGATATCAACTAATGAGGTATATTTTTTGGCAGCATCACAAATCATTAATACGAAACTTCGTTTTTTTTATCATTGGTATTTATGCAGGAATATTTATCTGTTTATATTTCCACGGAAATCAATTAGACAACTTAATTGATAAAAATGAACAATTGAATATCGAATTAAATTCCTATAAACAATCTAATGAAATATTAGAAAAAGAAAAAAAGCAGAGAGTCCAACCACTTATTCGAACCATTACATTTCATTTTATGGATAAATTAGAACCCTTTGATGAAACTGAATTATTAAAGGCTTTAATCAGTGAAACACACTTTCTTATTGGAAAAAGGGTGGACAATATTAGTAAAAACCCTGAATTTATCTATCATTTATTAAATAATAAGGTATTCCCAGCCAAGGACAAAAACTTTATTGTGAAGGTTAAACTAATCAGCATACAATCTACAGCTGGAATTTGGGTTTCTGTAAAAGAACAATAGCATAAACCAATCCATACATTCGCAAAAATGATAAAAATAGTGTAGTATTAGACATAAGTATATTATTTTATCATTTAATCTCATGAAAAAGGAGGTAAATTTTATGATATTAAATCGTCGTCAAATAGCAAAAGCGAAGGTGAAAAAAATCAAAAACGGGTTTTCTGCTTTTGCTGAAACAAAGGAAGTCATTAAATTGGTTAAAAAAGAATTAGAAAAAGAAGGTATTTCTGTCCACATTGATGAAACAGAGCAAGGTTGTTGGTTCATTCCTGATAATGAAATGAAGCAATCATCCAATTAAAATAAAACCCCGACATGTATATGTCGGGTAATAATCTGTTTACCTTTCTATCACCTGAGATGTCATAATTGCTTTACTTACTAATTGATTTTTATGAAATACCTCTATGTCTACTTTTCCAAACTTTCTACTCACTTCTATTACTTTCGATTGTATTTCTATTTTACTTTCAATTTGTACAGGCTTTACAAAATAAATCGTCAAATTTTCTGGTACTAAATCCCCTTTTTTGTGTTGCCTTAAAACCCGATGCGCTGCTTCAGTAATTAAACTTGTCAAAGAACCACTTGCAAGGGAGCCTAATTGATTGGTCATTTGTGGAGTTACTTCTCCTCTGAAAATGATCATATCGTCTATTTTGTACTCCTCAAAATGCTTTAAAATAATATCATCAATCGTTTCCCCGATTTGTGGTTGTTTTTGAATATATTGTAATGCCTTCAGCACATCCTGCCTACTAATTACCCCAATTAAACGTCGATAGGAATCAACAACAGGAATTAATTGAATACCTTCCCAAACCATCATATGTGCAGTCGACGCAATCGATGTCTTACCAACAACAAATATTGGGTTTTTTGTCATCACTTTATCAATTGTCATCCTTTGGTCTTTTCCCACTACGTCCTTTGATGTCACCATACCTACAAGCTTCATTTGACTATCGACAATAGGGAAGCGACTGTGATTCGTTTTTTCTATTAGATTTTGCCAATCAGCAATTAGCTGATAATCATAGAGAAAAGTTACATTCTCTTTATCGTGCATAATATCCTCTACCATCATGATTTCTTTTTTTATTAATCGATCATAAATAGCGCGATTGATCATAGACGCTACAGTAAACGTATCATAGCTCGTAGATATAATGGGTAATTGTTTTTCATTAGCTAGCTGCTTTACTTCCTCACTCGTATCAAAGCCACCAGTTATTAAAACAGGAGCACCATGTTCTAAGGATAATTTATGAGCTTGATTTCTATTACCTACAATTAATAGACTACCTGGCTCTACGTATTTCATCATCGCTTCTAGCTTCATTGCACCTATCACAAATTTACTCAGGGTTTTATGAAGTCCTTCTTTCCCACCCAAAACATGCCCTTCCACGATATTGACCATTTCCGCAAAGGTAAGCTTTTCTATGTTCGTTTTATGCTTTTTTTCAATTCTCACGGTACCGACACGTTCAATCGTACTAACATACCCTTGATTTTCCGCTTCTTTTATCGCTCTATACGCCGTTCCATCACTTACATTCATATCCCTAGCAATCTGCCTAACAGAAATCTTCTTCCCAACTGGTAGGCTTTCTATATGTTTTAATATTTGTTCATGTTTTGTCATCAACTGTATTCACCGTTCCTTCTAATGAAAAGTTATCTGTTATAGTAAAAAATATAATCTGTATTATAACTCATTATAACAGATTTTATTGTTTTGATTCAATATATTTCCAAGTAATGATAAAGAAGACTTGGTTCAGATGGAGTTTTTTATCTCCACCTGAACCTTAGCACCCATAGGGCACAAGTCACACTAAATGCTAAAGCATTAAGTCGTGCTATGCCGCCCTTATTTCGAGAATGGTAACAGCTCCCTCTTACGGTGTTGAAGAGGGAGTCTTGTTGAAACCGAAGATAAAAGCTAATCATAACATTGTATAAAAGGATGACGATGACAATAAAAATAGTCACCCATATTAAGAGCGACTAATGGTGTAGACAAAGTTCACATACTACTGACTTTGTTTCTATGTGTATCATTAAAATTTTTTTGCACTTACCAGATTCTTTTTGACTTGTTGTTGCCAGATTTTTTTTTCTTTTTGTTGTATTTTATATCTCTTTAAACGATTATTTTTCACTCTTTTTTCTTCATCTATCATTAGCATCTGATCAATCTGTGCTCCGATAATGAATAAAGCAAAAAGGAGCCATGATAAATTAAAGATTAGCTCTTCGATACTTGTTGTGTACAAATCTATTCTTGGAAGAGCATAAAACACCGTAGCCAGTATAATGATTAAATAGATAATAGTTTTTAACATAAAAGGACACCCCCATAAAAGTGTATGTCCTTTATATTTTAAAAAGAACTAAAGAAGGTATCTCAGCTTTTTATAATGTTACCCATTTATTAAATGGTAAAACCCTACCATCTACCCCTAAAACGCTTAGGTTATTAATATATTCCTCAGGGTTCTGTTTTATCACGGGGAAGGTATTGTAGTGTATAGGCACAACCAATTTTGCCTTTACCCATTGTGCTGCGAGTAATGCATCATCAGGGCCCATTGTAAAATTATCCCCAATTGGTAAAAATGCTAGTTCCAATTGCTCGCGCTCCAGAAGCTTCATATCACCAAACAATCCAGTATCACCAGCATGATAAACCTTTTTACCATCCATTTCTACCAAAACGCCACTTGGCATCCCTAAATAAGTAATTTCTTTTTTGCTATCATCAATAAAGGATGACCCATGAAATGCAGGAAGTGCTTTCACACGACCAATATCAAATGAGAAAGACCCACCTATATGTAATGGATGTACGTTTACTCCTTGCCAGCCAATATAGTTCGCCAATTCGAAAGGAGCAATAACAGTTGCATTATTGTTTTTTGCGATTTGAACCGTATCTCCTAAATGATCGCCATGTCCGTGGGTTACATAGATATAATCAACTTTAATATCATCTACTGAAACATTTGCATGGGAATTACCTGTGACAAAGGGATCGATTATGATGGATCCGCTATTCCCTTTTAATTCTACACAGCTATGCCCATGATATCTTACGTCCATTTCATCACAACCTTTCGTATATTCAATTATGAATACATTATTATTCTTGTTCGTCTTTTTTGTATATCTTCTCTAACGGACCTGTTAAAATTCGATTAATTTCAGCAAATAACATACTTAAACGTTCCTCAGCATCTAAGAGCTTCTTGATTTCTGGATTAGCACTCAATAATGCATATAGCTTGTTGGTTTCTTCTAAATCAGTTTCTTCTAGTTTTTTTCCTTGCATTTGTTTTTGTTGCAGCTCAAATTGTTTTTGTCTAAAGGATTCAATAAGAATCATATGTTCAGGATTAGCCATGACCTTTTCAGTAAGCTGCTTTACCTTTTGATAATTTTCATCGTTTTCAATGATACTAGCGAGTTCATAAGCTCGATCGTATGGATTTGGCATAAAAACACTCCTTTTTTTCAAATCAACCTATACCTACTTTATTTTGCCAAAAAATTTATAAAACCTTCTTTATTATGATATTAAATCAAAAAAATATATATAACATCCCCTGAAAAAAACCGATTAACCCACCAAGTAATCCTCCGAAATAGGTAATCATTTTTAGTTCCTTTTCAGCAATATCTAAAATCATCTTCTCCAATTCTTCTAGTGAAAAACGATTTACCTCTTCCTTAACAACCTGAGAAATGGAAAGATAAGAGAACATCTTGTCCATTTTCTCAAACAATATCATACTAAGAGAATGATATCCTTTCTCAAGTAGATCATATGCTTCTATCTTGCTTGCTATATTTGAAATCTTGATATTTTCGATAGAGCTTACACCTTGATTAAGTATGCTTTCAGCCTCTATTTTGATAATATGATCGATATTATTGATGATTTCATTTATTGGCTGCTCTATCAGCTTATTCCACTCACGATCTAATATATCATTGAGTCTATTCTGAACAGGCGTACTCATTAATAATTCTTCCATGTATAAAAGTAATTTTTCCTGAAAGTGATTACGCTCTATAAGAAAACCTGCAAAAAAACCTAACATTTTTTTACCTTCTAGAAATTGATCAATAAGGGCTTCTAATAATCTTTTTCCTTCAATTGTATGGAAATATTTATTACTCTCATGTAAAATGAAGTCCGATATTGCTGGTAGCTTACTCTCTATCAAATGAATCGTCTCCATTGTTAACAGCTCATTGACCGTCATTTTACTGATTTTCTTTTGGACTAAAAGAGAATCTAATTGATCATGACCAAACGCTATTAATCCTTTCCTCCAATCTTTATCTATATACTTATCAAGTATTTCTCCAAGCTTATTATCACTCGTTTGATACACCTTTACTTTTTCATTTAAACGAAGAAGAATCTTTTTATCCAATGCTGACTTTTCAACAAATTGCTTCATCCCTTTTGCTGTAAATAAATATTTTTCAACCATAAGCCCTAATTGTTCAGCAATTTCGGCTCTTCTTTTTGGAATTAATCCTGGGGTAAAGGGCATTTTGTAGCTCCCTATTTTTATAGGTTTAAATGGTCTAAATAACATTTTGATAGCTAGTGCATTGGTAAAAGCACCTATAATAATTCCGATGAGTACTGTTATCACTAATAGATACATTTTTTTCCCTCGCTTATAAAGTTGTTTTATTTTCATTGATTCCTCTTGGATAAAGGCCTTAGCCTAACACCATGTTAAATAACCAATCATATTATGAAGTAGCCTAAATTAGTTTTAAACCTATTTGGAAGGGGAATTCCATATGACCATCATTACTGTTCAAATAGAATCTCATTCCATCATACCAACAAATGTGATCTACTTAAATAAGATAATGATAAAAAAATTAAACCTTCCACTAAATAATCCAATAGATCTTTCCTTTGGTAATAAAACCGTTCATGTATTTTTAGGTCAAAGTACAAATAAGGGCAATTTACTGAGAATCCCAGCTCACATAGGAGAACAGCTCCATCTACCAAATGGTATTCAAATTCATGGTGAATATAAAGGGAATGTACTGATGTTAGGCCCTATATTAGGAATTTTAGTGCAAAACATTCTTTATAAGCAACCTAAAAGTCCATTTGGAAGATTAACGGCATTTGCCCAAGAGGTTTCACAAAAGTCTTCTGCCAAAGGCGTACTCACTTATTTCTTTTCCATTAACGACATGAATAAAAAAAATAACACGATAAACGGTTGGATGCTTCGCAATGAAAAATGGATTAGCAAACCTTTCCCTTTTCCAATGGTAATCTATAATCGAATACCATCTCGAAATTACGAAAAAAGTATATTACCTATTATAGATAACCTAAAGCAAAAGCATGATTTCATTTTCTTTAATGATCATTTTTTAAACAAATGGGATGTCGCACAAATATTAAAGCCTACCATGTTAAAAGGAATCATACCAAAAACAATTCTATATAAAGGAGATCAGTCGATTAGAGAATTGCTAACCCAATTTCCTGTGATTTACCTAAAACCAACAAATGGTTCACTAGGTTTAGGAATTATTAGAATCGAAAAAAAGAGTGAATTATACGTTGTAAGATATGCTAGAGTTCAAGGACCAACCACACTAAACTTCAAAAACTTTTCAAGTATGTTGAAATATATTAAACCACGATTATCACATCGACAGTATTTAGTTCAGCAAGGATTAGATTTAATTACTTTAGGAAATAGACCGATTGATTTTCGAGTATTGGTTCAAAAAAATGCTTCAGGTAAATGGGCTGTCACCTCGATGGTAGCAAGAATTGCAAATGACCAGCATTTCGTATCGAATTTGGCTCAAGGTGGTACCCAAGGAAATGTTAATGAGACGATAAAGCAGGCAAAACCAGAGCTAACTAAAATCATAACAAGACAAAGTTTTAAGAATTATGCTCTATTAATAGCTAAATATATTGAAGCCTCATCAACTGGACATTTTGCAGAGTTAGGTATTGATCTAGCACTCGATAATAAGGGAAAGATTTGGTTATTAGAAGTAAATGCAAAACCATCAAAAACAGATGAACCAAAGGAAAATAGTGAACCAAGACCTTCAGTAACAAGATTGATTAATTACGTGATATATGCTTCAGGCTTTCATGTTCAGAAGAACATTAAACGACGATTAAGATAGGTGAAGAGAGATGATAGGTAAGCCTATTTTGGGAATTATGACATGTAAAATAAATAAAGTCATGTTTTATGAGAAAAATTTTTTTAAGACCCTACAAAGGTTAGGTACGCCAAAAAATATTTTTGTTTATATATTTCACCCTGATTATATTGATTGGAAAAAAAAAATAGTAAAAGCATTTCGTTTCAATGAAGCAACCCAGCAATGGAGCATGAATTGGTATCCATTGCCTCATTATGTATATGATCGCTGTTTTTATACCTCTGCAAATCAATATTTAAAGTATAAACCCTTTGTAAACAAGTTAAAGCAAAATAGCCAAATTAAATTTTTGGGGAATGGTTTAAAAGGAAAATGGGAAATTCATCAAATCCTTTCCTCTAACCAGGCATTTAACAAATTTCTACCTAAGTCAGAAATATTCAAAAGCAACAATCAGCTAATTCAATGGTTGTCTCAGTACCCAGTTATATTAAAGCCAACTGGAGGAAGTCATGGCCAAGGTGTCATTAGAATCTCAATCGATAATCAACACTATTCGATTATTGGTCGTAATCATGTCAATAAAAAAATTGACATTTCCTTTCACGATAAAAGAGGCTTATTTGAATGGATTAACCAGTTTGTAAAGGGAAAAAAATATCTTATTCAACAGTATCTGAGTTTAGTTACTTCTGATAATAAACCCTTCGATATCAGAATTCTTATACAAAAAAACGAAGTGGGGAATTGGGAAGTCACAGGCAAAGCAGCAAGAATTGGAGATCCTAGTAATATTACATCTAATCTACATGGTGGTGGAATAGTAGAGGATGCTGAAGCTTTAATCATTTATGAGTTTGGAGAAGAAAAATCGAAGCAAATACTAAAGGAAATCGATAAGCTTTCTAGTACCATCCACTCTTATATAGAATCATTACATGGAAAATTATTTGAAGTAGGGTTGGATATAGGAGTAGATCGCCAAGGTAATATATGGATTATTGAGGTCAACTCAAAGCCTGGTCGAAGGGTTTTTGAACTATTACATGATAAAGAAAAGGTTTTAAAATCACTCTCACAACCAATACTCTATACGGAATATCTTATGAAACAAAGGAAGCATGTCAAAGCATCTTTTCACAAATAGCATCACTTTTTTATACCAATCATTAAAATGAACCTAGATAAGAATTCCGATAGCTAACCGCCGATATATTCTTCACCAAGCGGTGTTAAGCTCCTGGATAAGGTCTACTAACATTCAGGAAAAACATCTGAATGAAGTTTCACTTAACTGTAATGCCTATCTAAGCATTAGGAGGAAAAAGAATGACTTCCTATATTGTTAATCTAAAAATCATTAAAAAATCAGATGAAATGATTATCTTATCCCAAATACTTGCCAAAAAGCTTCAAATAGAAAACAATCAATTGATTAAGATAGCCTTTGGTATAAATAATGAGCATATGGTACGGCTGAAAACGATAAAATCAGATACAAATGATATATATATCACAACTACTTTAAGGCATAAGCTACTGATTCCCTACTCCAAAAAATTGATGATAAAAAAAGATACAGATGGATTAAGCATAGGGCCTATTATTGGTATTTTAACAACAGATTACTTAGGAAAAAAATTCCTTAATACAAACGCAAATCAATCCAATCCTTTTAGTCTATTCTTTAAAAGTTTATTGTCACCTGAGCCAATCTATCCAGCATACTATTTTGTATTTACACCAGAGAACGTCGATTGGTTAAATATGACCATAAACGGATATTTTTATATGAATCATACTTGGAAAAAAATGAAGATGCCCTTACCTCATGTGATATACAACAGAATACCAAACCGTACCATTGAGAGAAAGGAATATATTGAGAATTTTAAAACTGCCTATATCAATTATGGTGGTAAAATATTTAATTCAAACTTCTTTAATAAGTGGTATATCTATCACCTACTGGTTGGTGATGAAAAAACAAAGAAATTTATTCCAGAAACATATTTAAACCCCTCCACTAACAAATTAGATGAAATGGTAAACAAACACCCTATTGTCTATTTAAAGCCTGCTAATGGAAGTCTAGGGTTAGGAATATATAAAATACTAAAAAGGAAAAATGGTTATATCGTTCAACATCGTCGCGGAAACTATAATAGATCACAGGTTTTTTATCATACAGCATCAATTTACAAATATATTTTTTCCAAAAAAAATCGCCGAAACTATATGGTTCAGCAAGGAATAAATCTAATAAAATACCAAGAGAACCCGGTTGATTTTAGACTTCATTTGCATAAAAATCAATTAAATAAATGGGAGGTCACAGCCATTGGAGCAAAGGTGGCAGGAAAAGATAGTGTAACCACTCATTTAAGAACTGGAGGAAAATTATTAGATGCCAATCAGTTTTTACAGCATGTTTTTAACTCTCAAAAATCTGCTATTTTAGAGCATGTTACACATTCCTCCATATTAATTGCTAAATCATTAGAGAGTAAAATAGCTTCACCTATCGGCGAATTAGGCTTAGATATTGGCATAGATCAAAATCAACGTATTTGGCTTTTTGAAGTCAACTCAAAGCCTGGAAGATCCATTTTTAAGCATCCTAGCTTGAAGGAAGCAAGAATGGAATCTAACAAACGATTAATCGAATATGGCATTTTTCTTTCTGACTTCAAGTTAATGACTAATAATTAATGGGAGGTAGAGCCTTCATGAAAGCTCCATATGCTTGGCTAAAGATTTTACCTAATCATGCACATCAAGTTATCCTCCCCTCCAAAAAACAGTTTTCGATAAGCGCCCATGGTTCTCATAAAATAACCATTGGTCATCGAAATATAGAAAAACCCACTAATCTTAAAAACTTGATAGGTAAAGAGACTGCTATCTATCCTGTTCAAATAAAAAAAATAGAAGATCAATATAAGGTAGGTCCCATTGTAGGAATTTTAACGGTTACAGGTAAGCAAGGATTTAAAGGAAACAGAAATAATTTTCAGGATATCATTAAATTTGGTATGAAATATGGTGTTCTTGTTTATCTATTCACAGTTGAAGATATAAACAAAGAGGATAAATCCATTAAAGCATTTTTATACTTACCTAATAAAAATAGATGGATAAAAAGAATCATGCCACTTCCTGATGTGGTATATAATCGAATACCCTTCCGTTTAGATGAAAATAGACATATTGTAAACGAGACATTTTTTTATTTAAACGAAGAGGGCATACCATTTTTCAATCCTCGTTTTTTTAATAAATGGACTTTATATCAATGGCTATCAGAATCTCAAGAATTAAAAAAATTTCTACCTGAAACTGTGAAATTCACGAAAGAAAACCTAGCCATTCTATTAGAAAAATATTCATCTGTCTATTTGAAACCCGTTAATGGTAAGGCTGGAATTGGTTTTATTAAAATTGTTAAAAAGAACAAAATATATCATCTAGCCTACCAATCAAAGAAATTGAATCATTTTAAAACATTTAATGATTTTGATTCATTATGCTATCATGTTATGACATTAGTGAATAATAAAAATTATATTATACAATCTACTATTCATTTAAGTACCTTTAATGGGCAGCCCTATGATATACGAATATTAGTACAAAAGAATCTTGAAGCAAAATGGGAGATAACTGGTATTGGGATAAGGGTAGCAGGAGTTCATAGCATCTCTACCCATGTTCCTAGAGGAGGGCACATTAAGTCGGTTAATCAAGTATTTGATCAAACATTTGGTCCGGAAAATAGAGAAAAATGGAAAGGGATTTTATCCGATTTAGCCATAAAGATAGCTGGATTTATTGAAGAAATGGAAGGGCAGTACTTAGGAGAGATGTCACTGGATATCGGGATTGATCACCTTTACCACATATGGTTCTTTGAAGCTAATGCAAAACCGATGGAATTCGATGAACCAGCCATTCGTAAAGCTTCTCTACAAAGCCTTATCCAACAATTTATATATCTATCAGACTTTGATGGAAAAGGAGAAATCACATGAAAAAGATCAAGATTACCTCTTCAACACAGAGCAAAATTAGAAAAACACTTGTTCAATTCATTGTAAAATATGGAGATGGACATATTACAAGAAAAGCAGTCAATTGGATCAATCGAACTCCTTTTTCAAAGATAGATAAGAATAATGGTGATGCCATACATGTTTTTTTAAATGAAAAGAACCAAATCATAGGTATAATAGCCATATCCCATTATGGGCTTGAGCAAGCAATTATTGTGATTCACCCGAATTATCGAAAAAAAGGATTAGGAAATCAGATGACCAAGGGTGTTTTAGAGGATATTGATAAATATTATGTTAGGGTTGCTACCGATAATATTGCGAGCCTTAAGCTATGCTTCTCCTCAGGAATGAGAGCCTTTCATTTAGTAAAGGGACCAACAGGAAAGCCAACCTTAGTGCTTGGTATGGGAAACTGGGAGATAACAGAATGGTTACAATATCAGATAGCCAAGTAAAACTACACGATAAGTGAAGGATCATTCCTTCACTTTTTTTATTGAATTCCATCCTCAAATAGACTATCTGAATAAAGTGGAGCATCATGCATATTTTTATCTTTCTTTTAAGATACTATTTTAAAGAGGAATTATTAGGAAGTGGTTAGATGGGGTTTTGGGATTTAATAAAAAATAGAGGGCATATGTCCAAGTCAAATGACGAGATGATAAATCCAATCGTGAGTAATCTTAATGAAAATTTAGATTGGATTAAAAACGAAATGGGCGAGGCTCCAGATATTATTATCCGAAAATTTTTAATAGGAAGGGATCATTTAACAAAGGCAGCTATTATCTATATAGATGGGCTAGTCAATAATAGTTATATTACTTCATTTTTAAGGATGCTCATGAGTGAATTTCCTGAGGGGAAGCTATCAAGAACCGTATATGACACCTTAAAGGAACAAATCTTAAATATTGGAGAAATAAGTGAGTTTCAAGATAAAAAACATATAATAAATGAAATCCTCACGGGTTCCACTGCTATCTTAATCGATAAAACAAATAAAGTGTTGATTGCAAATACGAAGGGTTGGGAGCAAAGGGGAGTAGAAGCTCCTCAAGACCAAGAGGTATTACGTGGGCCACGACAAAGCTTTACAGAAAATTTTCGTACCAATACCGCCTTGATTAGAAGAATCATCCCTTCATCTAAATTACGATTAGAACAACTTAAAATCGGTACGATAACAGAAACAACCATTGGAATTATGTATGTGAAAGGATTGGCCGATGAAAAAATTTTAAATGAGGTAAGACATCGGTTAAAGAGAATTAAAACAGATAGTATACTTGATTCTGGTTATATCGGTGATTTTATTCAGGATTCACCATTTTCCTTATTTCCCACAACCTTATATACAGAACGGCCAGACATTGTTGCTGGTAACCTATTAGAGGGAAGAATCGCTATTCTTGTCGATGGTACACCGTATATATTAATCATTCCTGTAACGTTAATCACTTTTTTTCAAACGGCAGATGATTATTATATACGACCTGCACTTTCATCTTTAGTACGAATAATGAGAATAGGAGCCTTTCTTCTTTCTATGACTTTACCGTCTCTATATGTTGGCATCACTACCTTCCACCCAGAACTACTACCAATTACCTTGTTAGTAAGTATTGCTGCACAAAGGGAAGGTATTCCTTTCCCAGCATTTGTTGAAGCGGTCATCATGGAGTTTGCCTTTGAGATTTTAAGAGAGGCAGGCTTGCGAATGCCGAAATCCATTGGTCAGGCAGTTTCTATTGTTGGTGCCCTTGTCATTGGGCAAGCAGCCGTTGAAGCTGGGATTGTATCAAGTGTAATGGTCATCATTGTTGCCCTGACTGCTATTTCAAGCTTGACGATTCCCTATTTAGAGCTTTCTGTCCCTGCGAGAATCATACGTTTTTTCTTACTTATTCTTTCTGCTGTATTCGGACTAGTTGGCATTTTATTCGGTATGATGATCGTTGTTATACATTTAACCGCTTTACGTTCCTTTGGCATTCCCTACCTTCAAGGAATGGCACCATTCAATCTTAGCGATCAAAAGGATATTTTTATTAGACTGCCTTGGTTTTTGATGAAAAAAAGGCCTACACTTTTTAGTCAACAAAATTCAATAAGACAAGATACTAGTATTCCAAAGCCGCCAAAGCCTAGACAACGAAGAAAGAAGGATTGAAATGAAGCACAAAAAATCTATCATACTCATCATCATTTCATTTTTGATCATCTTAACTGGTTGCTGGAATCGTCATGAGCTCAATGAGATTGCAATTGTTACTGGTGGTGGAATTGATAAGTCTGCAAAAAAAGATAAGATTAATTTCGTCTATCAAGTTGTCAATCCATCCTCCATCAATGGAAAAGGAATCAATAGCACAAAAACTCCGATATTAACGATGGAGTATACTGGAAAAACTCTTTTTCAAGCAAGTCGGATTGGGACAAAGGAGTTATCAAGGAAGCTTTTTTTTGGTCATATGCAGATTTTTATTATTAATGAGGAAGTAGCTAGAAAAAAAGGGATTGAGCATTTACTTGATTTTTTATATCGAAACTATCAGATCCGAGAGGACATTTTACTGTTTATCGCAAAGGGTAGCAATGTAGTCGATATATTATCCATCCAATCCATCTTAGAAACAAATAGTGCCATTGCTTTAAAAAAGCACTTAGAAAACGTTTACGAAAATGAAGGTTTTATTCGACCAGTTGAGCTGAGAAATGTCATTAATAATATTTCGAGTGATGAGCCAAATTTTGTAATACCTACCGTAGAATTGACTACACCATTTAAGAAAGGGGATAGTGAGGTGAAAATGACGCAAAATGGCAGGCAGGAGCCTGTGATAAGTATCGGTGGGTATGCAGTTTTTAAGAAGGATAAACTCATTGGCTATCTCACTAATCAAGAATCAAGATCTTTGAATTTTATAACGAATCATTTTAAAAAAACAATTATTACAGTTTCTTATAAAGGAGTTCAAAATTCGATTGAAATTGTTAACTCAAATACAAAAATAAAAACTGACTTTAAGCATGGAAAGCCAATTGTAGAAGTAAGTATAAAAGCCGAGACAAATATAGCTGAGATGAATTCAGATATTGATCTTACAAAGATGTCTAGTACCAAAAAGTTCGAAAGTCTCACAAATAAACAGATTAATAAAGAAATTAAAGATTTAATTGATAGGGTAAAAAAGAAATATAAAATCGATATTTTCGAATTTCATGAAGCCTTTTATAGACAGCATCCACAGGAATGGAAAAAATACAAGAAAAATTGGGATGAGTATTTTAAAGACTTAGATGTAAAGATCATAGTAAACACTACAATTAGAGAAATTGGAATGAAAAATAGAACCTATCTTGAGAAAAAGGGGAAGGATTGATAATGGCTGTTTTTGTTCTAAGTCTTTTACTTATTGTTACTTCCTATTTTCAGCTTAGCACTCTCTTAAAGAAGCAACTAAAAAAAGAGGCTGCTATATATGTAAGTCTGATGCTTATAGCCGCTTATTTATCCATTGGTTCAATCATTGATTTATACATACCAAATCCAACGAACGGAATTAGACTGTTATTTAAACCAATACAACAATTTGTTAATAAGCTACTTAGCTAACCTGTTATGCTTTATCAAAGACAACATACTTCATATAAAAAATGTCGATTCGGAGGATCATGATGCTAGATAATGGTATAATCAATCGCTTTCAGCTTTGGTTATTAGTCGTGAATTTCACAATAGGTAGTGCACTTTTGCTTATTCCTGCTCCAACGACCTTTGTAGCTAAGCAGGATGGTTGGATTGTAATGCTTATAGCAACTATCATTGGTATATTTATAACCTATGTCATGATTAGCTTAGCTTGCCTATACCCAAAGCAAAACTTAATTAGCATACTCCATACACTCTTAGGTAAAAAATTAGGAAACATTATTGGACTTCTTTATGCCTGGTTTTTTCTTCATTTGTCTGCCTTAGTCATACGTAATGCAGTAGACTTTGTGAAGGCCGTGATTATGCCAGATACACCGATTACGATTTTTAGTATTATGGCTGGCATTCTATTACTGCTGTCTGTCCATAAAGGGTCAGAGATTCTAGGTCGATTTAATGAATTTATTACTCCCTTTGCAATTGTAGGCTTTTGGTTTACTATTGTGATGGTTATACCAATAACCAATCCAGATTATTTACAGCCTATTCTAAGAAGTGGTATAAAACCATTAATAAAAGGAGCATATTCAGTCCTTGCTTTTCCTTTTGCTGAATTAGTTGTATTCCTTATGTTTATCCCTTTAGTTAGTAATAAAAAGCATATAAAAAAAGTGTTTATAAGTGCAGGTGCAGTTGGGGGACTCTCTTTAACCGTCATGATATTCCTTACTATTCTTGTTCTAGGTGTGAAGGCAACCGAAATGTCCATTTATCCAACCTATAGCATGGCGAGACTTATTAATATAGCTAATTTCTTAACTAGAGTAGAAGCAGTTCTAGCCCTAGCTTATATTATTGTTATTTTTGTTAAGATAGCCGCTAGCTTCTATGGTAGCATTATTGCGATTGCACAGATTTTCAATCTCTCAGAATATAGATCTTTAACCTTTCCTTTGGTCATCATCGTTGTTACTCTTTCTATTACCTTGGATCGAAGTATTGTTGAGGTGGTTGATTTTGCTACAACCTCCTGGACACCATATGGGCTCTTATTTGGATTTATTGTCCCTTTAATATTATTGGGTTTAGGTTATATTAAAAAAAAACAAAAAGTCTAACTAAATAGAAAGCCCTTAATAAACCTAAAGGCTTTCTAGTCTCATCTCTATCTTTTTACAATATTAAAGTTATCCTGTAGCAGCAACCAGTTTTGCGGGAAATCTAAACCCAGCTTCCAATAGCTAATTCCTCTTAACCCTAAGCTTTTTATTAAATCGAATTTTGCTTGAATACTTCTTGCATCCTCAAACCATACCTCATGTAACTTTCCCTCATCATCCATATATTTAAAGTAAGGAGCCTGTGCAGTCCAATCATATTGTATTGCTACATTCTCTCTTCTAGCTAAATCAATAGCTTGTTGAGGACTTAAGGCCTTAGCTGCTTCTCCACCATATTTAAACGGAGCTCGCCAATCATAACCATATAAATTCTGACCGAGCATGATTTTTTTTGCAGGCATTTCTGTTATAGCATATTCAGCTACCTTCCGAACAGGTCCAATTGGACTTACTGCTTGTGGTGTACTATAGGTATAACCCCACTCATATGTCATTAAAACAACAAAATCAACTAAACGACCATGGTTAAAATAATCATGTGCCGTATACCATGCTCCTGTCTGGGTAGCACTTGTTTTAGGAGCTAGCGCGGTGGATAGCATAAAACCCTCTGCTTTAAATCGGTCCCTTGCTTTACGAAGAAAACGATTATAGGCTTCCCTATCATCAGGGCTTATAAATTCAAAGTCAAAATGGATATCCTTAAAACCATATTGATTTGCAGTATTCACAATATTATCTAAAAATTTATTGGTTATTTCTTCATTTGTAAATAATATATGTGCTAGTTCTTTATTAAATTGATCATTTTCCTTATTCGTCACAACAAGCATATTGGTTATTCCTAAACCGCTAGCTATGCTTGGTAAATCATCTAAAGATGGTGCTGTTAACGTACCATCACGGTTAGCTTCAAAGCTAAAGGGTGCAAGATAGGTTAAATAAGGTCCTAGATTTCTAACCTCCTGTTTTTGTTTCTCTGTGATTCTCCCTGCTACTGGCTCAATATAACCATTCACTTCAATGGATGTCTTTGGTCCTGGCGGGATATAAAGCCTAAATCCGATTGGCAAAATCGCATTATAGCTAATTCTATTCACTCTTGCCAATTCACGGGGATTGACATTATACTTTCTCGCAATCGTAGTCAAGGTTTCGCCAGGTAGAACCCAATGAAAGCTTCCTATGATTGGAATCACTAATGCTTGCCCAATGACAAGGTTATATGGACTCTTTAATTCGTTTGCCTCCATTATTTTTTTCCAGTTTGAATCATATGCTTGAGCTATGCCATATAAGGTTTGCCCCTTCCGAACAACATGAATTTGCAAGTCCCTCTTCCTCCTTTAACAATCTTCTGATATATTATTCCGCTATTGCCCTATATGTGTTAAAAATAAACCAGATACTTCCTTCTAAACTTAGAGCCTATTTGGAATATTCATAAAGAAGACTTGGTTCAGATGGAGTTTTTTATCTCCACCTGAACCTTAGCACCCATAGGGCACAAGTCACACTAAATGCTAAAGCATTAAGTCGTGCTATGCCGCCCTTATTTCGAGGATGGTAACAACTCCCTCTTACGGTGTTGAAGAGGAAGTCTTGTTGAAACCAAAGATAAAATAGTAATATAAAAGAAAGGATATTTGTGAAAGTCTAGCGGTAAATAGTCAAGACCAAATTTTATAGAATTTATAAGTATTTT
>CAZEQK010000016.1:70437-70772 GCA_964514395.1 uncultured Bacillaceae bacterium | reverse complement strand
CATCTGTCACAGTAGCCAGTTCATCAGCAGGAGCAGAAGTGTCATCTGTCACAGTAGCCAGTTCATCAGCAGAAGCAGAAGTGTTATCTGTCACAGTCGCTTGTTCATCAGCAGAAGCAGAAGTGTTATCTGTCACAGTCGCTTGTTCATCAGCAGGAGCAGAAGTGTCACTAGTTTGACTTAGATCTTTAAAATATTTTCCAATAAAGGTGTTATAGTAATCTATTAAATGATTATAGCTTTCTATAATACCTTTATAAGAGTCAACAATCCAATTAAATTCGCTATCATTATCTTCAACAGCAGTCTCAGAATTAGTTACTACATCAGGTGAA
>CAZEQK010000016.1:44619-70337 GCA_964514395.1 uncultured Bacillaceae bacterium | reverse complement strand
GTCTGATCCTGAGCAGCTTGGTCAACAGCAGTCTCAGAATTAGTTACTACATCAGGTGAAGTCTGATCCTGAGCAGCTTGGTCAACAGCAGTCTCAGAATTAGTTACTACATCAGATGAAGCTTGATCCTGAGCAGCTTGGTCTGCGGAATTTTCTTGGTTTCCTAGCCTGTATATTTTGAAGTTTCTAGCAATATTACTTATATATTTCCCTTTTTCAGGGGAACCAGGCGTATTTCGAGCTTCATGAGAAATGATTTGACCTTTATGCATACCATAAACACTTTCAGTTACTGATGAAGTATGTTCGATTCCATTCTTATTCAGTTCATCTGCAAATACTGTTGGTGCACCTGCCATAAGAAAGGTTGATGCTAACACCGTGCTTGATAGCATAAGGGGTAATATTTTTTTTGATACTTGTTTCTTATTGTTCTCTGTACTATTTTTCATTTTCGAAAACCTCCTATAAGTTTTTTTCTAGATGGTTGTTAACAGTTGTTTTAACTGCTTGGGTATAACTTTAAATGAAAAATGTAATCAAACTATTATCTGTTAAATAAAAAAATATTATCAATTTGTTAACAGCTTCTTTTTTAAAAGAATAATAAACAAAACCTAATTCAGAGGAAAAAAATTCTTATTTCATAATGGTAACTTTTAAATTACCCTAAAATTATTTGGTCCTTTTTCGTATATATATAAATACAAGGACAAAGGGTAGAAGTAATAGCCGTTATTTTTTACATGCTTTATATAAAAAAAATATTGATATACTTCTTTGATTAGGAGGACATTGAATGTATAAGGTTTTAGTTGCAGATGATGACCCAAACGTATTAGAAATTATTAGATTATTTTTTGAAAAGCAACAGATAAAAATGATCGAAGCGGCTGACGGTTTAGAGGCTATAAATCTAGTTGATACTGAAAATCCTGATATTGTTATTTTAGACGTCATGATGCCTAAGCTTGATGGATATGAAGCTTGCCGTGAAATAAGAAAGAAATCAGATATTCCAATTATTATGTTAACTGCTAAAGGCGAAGAATTTGATAGAGTACTAGGGTTAGAATTGGGTGCAGATGATTATGTTACAAAGCCATTTAGTCCGAGGGAATTAGTAGCGAGAATTAAAGCTATTTTTAGAAGGCTACAACCAAGGGTAAAACCAAAAAAAGATTCTTCAAATCATGTTTTTCGATTTAATGGTCTTACTATAAATGTAGAACGCCATGAAGTTGTGGTCAATGGTGAGAAGGTTATCTTTAAACCACGGGAATTTGAGTTATTAGTTCATATGATGAAATCTCCTGGAACAGTATTTATTAGAGAGCAATTACTCGAACAGGTATGGGGATACGATTTCTTTGGGGATATAAGAACCGTGGATGTTCATATAAAAAAAATCAGAGAAAAATTAGCTGGATTAGAGCATAATTATGTTCAGACTATTTGGGGAGTAGGATATAAATTTGAGGTGGATGCCTAACATGCTAGGAATGAATAAAAGTATTTTTCGCCGTCTACTTTTTAGTTATTTATTCATCTTTTTAATTGGATTAGGGATAGTTGGTTTACTGACATCCTATTTTGTAAAGGGGTATATATATAACAATACGGAAGAAGACCTTATTAGAAAAGCTAAAAGAGTAAACTTACAAATTCAGGACCAATCTTCTCCTAAGGAAATAAAAAAACTAATTGTTTTTCTTGATGAATCCTTTAATACAAGAATTTGGATTTTCGATAAAAATGGTAAAATTATTAGTACTTCAACAAGTGATGAGGTTTCCATAGGGAAATCTGTCGCTAAATCAATTGTTGAAAGAACATTAAAGGGTGAAAATGTAATCACGGAATTAAATTTTGATGGATTAGATGAACCTATGCTCTCTGTTGTTGTCCCGTGGGGCAAGGATGATGTAGTCCATGGAGGAATTGTTTTACATTCACCGATTGTTGGTTTAAATCACACTGTTGGAGCAATTAGAGAAACCCTATTATGGGCAATTTTAATTGGTGTTTTACTATCTACAGCGATGGTATCTTATTTATCATGGTCTATATCAAAACCGCTATACCAGATTGATAGAGCAGCTGCAGAAATTGGAATTGGAAATTATAAAAAAAGAATTCATGTATCTGCGGAAGATGAAATTGGTGATTTAGCTAACACTATTAATAGAATGGCAGAAAAACTGGAAAAAATAGATGATGAGAGAAAAACATTAGATCAGATTCGCAAGGATTTTCTTGCTAATGTTTCACACGAGCTACGGACACCTTTAACCGCTATGCAAGGATTTTTAGAAGCGTTGCAGGATGATTTAATATCAGATGATAAAAGTATAAAAAAGTACTATGATGTCATGTATAAAGAAACAATGCACATGAATCGGTTAATAGATGATTTAATGGATCTGATAAAGCTAGAAAATAAAGAGATTGCTCTAGCATTATATCCTATAGCTGTTTTAGATTTAATGAATAAGGTGGGATTTAAGTTTAAACAGGAGATTTCAGAAAAGGGCATTGATTTAAATATAACAATTGATAAGAATATACCAAAGGTTCATGCTGACTCAGATAGATTAGAACAAATTTTGGATAACTTAGTGAAGAATGCTGTTAAGTTTACAGATAAGGGGCTTATTGATATTAGTGTGAAGCCAGATAATGAGTTTATTTTATTTATCATTAAGGATACTGGAATTGGTATTTCTAAAACAGATCAGGAGTTAATTTGGGAGCGATTTTTTAAGGTTGACCGTGGTCGTTCTAAAAAAAATATGGGAACGGGTCTTGGTTTAGCAATTGTTAAGGAATTGATACAGCTTCATCAAGGGAAAATAGAGGTTAATAGTGAATTAGGGATGGGTACAACCTTTAAAGTATGGATTCCGGCAATAAAAGAAGTAGAATGATTTTTTCATTAACACCTGAGGACAATAAATATGAAAGTCCTAGTTGATATGGTGATTTTTACTTCACTATATTATTTAGGATTTTTTGTTATCAATTATTGTTTAGTCTCATACTAATTCAAAGGAAATATCCCCCAATTTATTTTATAGAAATTTTAGACAGAAGTTAGGTATTTAAAGTATTACTGGTTATTCATTCAAGGGATGTATAATAAACTGCTCATGACGATAAAATTTTGTATAAAAAAGCTTACATAGGGGTGATTTTATGAAAAACGGGTGGAAAGTATTATTTTTGATTTATTAAAAAAACTTGACTAAAAAAGAAATAGTTATTATGTTGAAATCTATATATGATATGACTTTGGAACTATAATTTATATATGTAATTATATAAATACATAAAATTAATAGTTTTATTAATGATTAAACGCTGAACAAATGATGGGATTAAGGTATAATATAATTTGGTGGAAGCATGCAACATCTTTCATTATATTGTTTATCAACAATATGAATGCTTAGGAAATCTCCTTATTTTGAAAAGATGTTGAAAAATTAGCTTATTTTATATTAATACTAATGGGTAGATTCAAAATTATAGGAGAGTGAACTTTATGGGTCGTAAGTGGAACAATATTAAAAACAAAAAGGCATCAAAGGATGCAAATACGAGTCGTATATATGCAAAATTCGGAAAAGAAATCTATGTAGCTGCAAAGCAAGGTGAGCCAGATCCAGAAGCCAATCAAGCCTTAAAAGTCGTACTAGAGCGTGCAAAAACGTATAATGTACCGAAAAATATTATTGAACGTGCGATTGAAAAAGCAAAAGGTGGTTCAGAAGAAAGCTATGACGAACTTCGTTATGAAGGCTTCGGACCAAATGGATCAATGGTCATTGTAGACGCACTGACAAACAACGTGAACCGTACTGTATCAGAAGTGCGTGCTGCATTTAGTAAAAATGGTGGTAACATGGGAGTTAGTGGGTCTGTCGCATATATGTTTGATGCAACAGCTGTTATTGGTATTGAAGGTAAGACAGCAGATGAAGTGCTTGAAATATTAATGGAGGCAGATGTGGACGTACGTGACATTTTAGAAGAAGATGAAGCAGTTATCATTTATGCTGAACCTGACCAGTTTCACCTAGTACAGGAAGCATTTAAAAAAGTTGGTATTACTGAATATAGAGTTGCAGAACTAACTATGCTTGCTCAAAATGATATTACATTACCAGAAGAGGCACAGGAACAGTTTGATAAAATGATTGATGCATTAGAGGATTTAGAAGATGTTCAACAAGTATACCACAATGTAGATTTTGGTGAATAAAATATGAAGCAGACCATTGTAGTCAAACAATAGGTCTGCTTATTTAGTTAATAAAGCCGAACTTTATGCAGCTAGGTGCTCTTTTCTGAATAAAGCTCGACTTTAGATGATAATTAGTAAAATAACTAGATATGACCTGAAAAAGTTAGATATAAAAGCATCATGTTTAAACCGATAATAATCGAAGTAATGATCCAACCGACAATTTTTGTTCCTAGTTTGTTTACAAAACTCCCCATGATATCCTTTCGACCAGTAATAAGTATCATTGGGATAATTGCTGCTGGCAATGCAAAGCTAAGGGTAACCTGGCTTAAGATTAATGCTTTCATTGGGTTAATCCCTAAAGCAATTATGATTAATGCTGGTAGCATGGTAATGAGTCTTCTTAAATTAAGAGGGATGCTAAGATTAATAAATCCCTTCATAATCGTTTGGCCTGCCATTGTACCTACAGCAGAGGATGATAAACCAGATGCAAGTAGGGCAATGCCAAATGCTCCACTTGAAAGCCCCCCTACTAATGGCGCTAGAGACTTATGTGCTTGCTCTATCGTTTCAACTATCATTCCATTTCTATAAAAAACGGCTGCGGATACCACTACCATTGCTGCATTAATAATAAATGCAATATTCATGGCAATGGCTATATCTATCTTTTCCATTCTTAAATGCTTCTTTTTGTTAGGGCAGATTTTGTTTCGTGATTGAACTAATTGCGAATGAAGATAGATGACATGGGGCATAACGGTTGCTCCTAGCATACCAACTGCAATAAGGACAGCTTGACTATTGGGTAAAGAAGGTAACAGAGTATGAATACCCACCTGTGCCCAATCTGGCTTAGCCAAAAACAATTCGATGGTATAAGCTATACTAATCACTGCCACTAAAACACCTATAACAATTTCAATTACCTTTTGACCGTATTTCTCCAAATAAACGATTGCAAAGGTTATCAACCCCGTTAACAAACCAGCATAGACCATGGGAATCCGAAATAGTAAGTAAAAACCAAGGGTACCACCTAAAAATTCTGCTAAATCGGTGGCCATTGCTGCAAGCTCTGCGATAATCCAGAAAAACCAATTGGTTCTCTTCGAAAAGATCTTAGCACTCATCTCAGGTAAATTATGACCAGTGGCAATACCAAGTTTAGCTGACATTGTTTGCAAAAATATAGCCATCAGATTACTCCAAAGTATCACCCAGATAAGATTGTAGTTAAAAATGGAGCCTCCACTAATATTGGTTGCAAAGTTACCTGGATCAATATAAGCCACACTTACGATAAATGCAGGCCCAAGAAACCTGAGAAACTGCTTAAATCGCGACAACAAATGCAATTTATTGATTACTCTACTCTGTGAAATAAAATCAGTTGAGGGTTGAAGCACTTCAGTACTCAATGTTTCTGCATAATATTCTTCCTCCATCATATTCTCCTTCTTCCATTTTAATCACGACTAATTTTTTTAGCGGGAAATAAACTCAAATTAATGTATGTTATTGGATAAAAAAGGGTGATAGTAGAAAGGCAATTTTTTTAATTGAAATTAAGAAAGTTTCATTCGACTAATAATAGAAATAATTGAGGAATAGACAACATATTTATATTATTAAAGGAGTGAGGGAAATGGAGGAGAATAATGAATTTTATACAGTTCGGGGATATGCCATACAAGACCAGGAAGGCAAGCCTTTAACTCCAAGTATGGAAGATTATTTAGAGATGATTTACCGCTTATCCTCTGAAAAAAAATATACAAGGATAAATGATATAGCTGCTGCCTTAAATGTAAAACCACCATCTGCAACTAAAATGGTTCAAAAATTAGCAAAGGCTAAATGTATTAATTATGAAAGATACGGTATTGTTGATCTGACACCTTTAGGTTATCAATTAGGGAAGAATCTATTATATCGACATACTACATTAGAAAGATTTTTAAACCTAATTGGTGTGAAATATAATTTGCTAGAGGATACTGAAAAAATCGAGCATTATCTTAGTCACGAATCACTTCATTATATCATTCAGTTTGTTGAATTTATCCAAGTAAATCCGAATTTTTTAGAAGCATATCATCAATATCTTAGCCAAAGATCAAAAAAATGATTAGGAAAAATTCCTGTGTTAAAAAATTTACCTTAATAGTAGGGAATATAGATAATTACTTGTAGTAGTTGAAAAAGGATAAAAATATGACTTGAAATAAGTTCACTTATCTGTTTATATATAAGTATGTAGTTATATTATTATTTTAAGGAGTGATTCAACAGGTGAGTGACAAGAAGATCATCTACTTTATATGTACTGGCAATTCATGTCGTAGTCAAATGGCAGAGGGATATGGGAAAAAATATGGCAATGAGGAAATAGAAGTATATAGTGCTGGTATTGAAGCCCATGGATTAAATCCAAGAGCTGTCGAAGTAATGAAAGAAGTTGGGATAGATATTTCAAACCAAGCATCGCAAATTATCGATAATGATATTCTAAATAAAGCATACTATGCAATAACACTATGTGGTGATGCCGAAGAAAGATGTCCTTACACTCCTCCTCATGTAAAAAGGCTTCATTGGGGATTAGAAGATCCTGCAAAAGCAACAGGTACAGAAGAAGAAATAAAAGCCGTTTTTCAAAAAGTAAGAGACCAAGTTGATGAATTAGTATACAATATAATGGAAGAAGTAAAACCTCAAAGAAAGAGGAGTAATTTAAATTGAAGGATTATCAAACGAAGGTTGAGCAGAATGCAGAGCTATTAAAAATTCTAGGGGATAAGACCCGATTAACTATCTTTTCCTTATTAAAAATAAGAGAGCTTTGTGTTTGTGAGTTAACCGAGCTTTTAAATGTATCTCAACCTGCCATTTCACAACATTTAAGGAAATTAAAGCTGCTTCATATCGTGAAAGAACGTAAGGAAGGGCAGTGGGTATACTATTCCCTACGTGATCCAAATGAAGAAGAGGTCCTGCTAAAGGCAATTATCGAACATCTACCTGATGTTGGTGAATTAATGGACAAGTTGAATGCTGAGGATATTAGTTGTAAAGTTTAAAAATTATTATAAATAAAATAAGGACCTTGCCTTCTGGCAAGGTCCTTTATTGAAGAAATTAGCTTTTAATGAAATATTTCTTTTGAAGCCATAGGGCCACTTTTACTAGACCGATCATTACTGGGACTTCAACTAATGGACCTATTACAGCTGTAAAAGCAGCTCCTGAATTAATTCCAAACACGCCTACTGCAACGGCAATCGCTAGTTCAAAATTATTACTTGCTGCAGTAAAGGATAGTGTGGTACTTATGTGATAATTTGCCCCCGCTTTTTTACTCATAAAGAATGATAGCATGAACATAATAACGAAATAAATAAATAACGGAATGGCAATACGCACTACATCTAGTGGTAAGCTTATAATTACCTCTCCCTTTAGAGAAAACATAATAATAATAGTAAACAAAAGGGAGATTAATGTTATTGGACTAATTTTTGGAATAAAAACTGTTTCGTACCAAATTTTTCCTTTTGCTCTAACTAAGGTAAAGTGTGTAATCATCCCTGCTAAAAAGGGAATGCCCAAATAGATAAAGACACTTTTAGCAACTTCAACCATCGTAATATCAACAAGGATACTTTGCAAACCAAACCATTTTGGTAGGATGGTTACAAAAATGTAAGTATACAATGAGTAGAAAAGAACCTGAAAAATAGAGTTAAAAGCAACTAATCCAGCAGCATACTCTGTATCTCCTTTTGCTAGTTCATTCCAAACAATCACCATCGCAATACATCGAGCTAAACCAATTAATATAAGTCCAACCATGTATTCTGGATAGTCCCTTAAAAAGAGAAATGCTAACAAAAACATAAGTAGTGGCCCAATCAACCAATTTTGTACTAAAGATAAAAGTAATACCTTTTTATTGTGAAACACTTCACCTAATTCTTCATACCTTACCTTTGCTAATGGTGGATACATCATTAAAATCAAGCCGATAGCAATTGGTATAGATGTCGTACCGATTTGAAACTGATTAAGTATTTGGACATAATGAGGAAATACGTATCCAGAGGCTACACCGATTACCATAGCTGAAAAAATCCAGATGGTAAGGTAGCGATCTAAAAAGGACAAACGTTTATTTAAGTTTTTACTCATTTGCTTTAAGCTACTCCCTTCACTAGATGTTTATTTAATATTATATAATTATATACTTATATAATAAATCATTCATTTCATCTACACAATCTATAATTTGAAAAACATACTTTTGAGGAGCCTTGCTGTTAGACTTTTTTGATAAGTATAAATAATCTATGTTTTTATTATGGTCTGTTGTTTGTCCCTTTCCCATGTTATAATTACAGTGAAAATATACCAAAAAACGATATGTTTTTTTAATATATATGATTCGGACTTATTTTTTAAAAAAATATTCTTTTACTATACGGGTGATTTATATGGCAGGAAAAACACGAAAAAGAAAAAATAAGCTAAAACAAAATTTGAAGTTTGAGTTTTATGGTATTCTACTGCTTGCTCTTTTTATCATTGAATTATCTAAAAAAGGGGAAGTCGGTTTTATTTTTAATTCTTTTTTTAGATTATTGGTGGGAAGCTGGGACTTTGTACTTGGTTTAATTGGTATTTATATAGCGCTTTATATGATGGTAAAGAGAATGTTTCCAATAGCCTTCACGATGAGAAAAATAGGCCTTCTACTCATCTTTTTTGCGGTGTTATTATATAACCATTATGACTTTGTCAACCAATTGCAGCAAAACGGTCAGTATACAGATGTAAATGTATTGAAAGCAACATGGCAGGCCTTATCTAATGAGAGAACAACCCGGGTTCCTATTGAAGTTGGCGGAGGTATAATCGGAGCGATTCTTTATATTATTTCTCATTATCTATTCGCTGATTTGGGGACGAAAGTAGTCATCATAACATTGGGTTTAGTTGGCTTTTTATTAAGTTTTCATTTCTCTTATGTAGATTTTTTGAGAAAAATAAAAGCTGTATTCATGGCTAAGTTAAATAGTATTAGTGAGAAGATCAAGGAGTTTATCTTTTTACTTGGAGCTAATAAGGGAAAAAAAGCACAACTGTATGATGAAAATACAGAAAACGAATATGATAGTTACCCAAAAGATATTAGTGAGCCTATCATCCATGATTTTATGGACAGGGCTCATGATCAGCTACCTCAAAAAAAACAAATAGAAAATCAAGTAAATTATTTCGATTTAGATGATGAGGATTCCAATGATATCGACATCAACGGGGTACCCTATGAGCAGTTAAGGGAAGAAGAAGAAAACTATTCTATTCCACCGTTTAAAATATTAAACCGACCTAGCATCATCGATCAAGGAAACGAAGTTCGGGATATTACGAAAAATGCAAAAAAACTTGAGGCTACCTTAGAGAGCTTTGGTGTAAAAGCAAGAGTAACCCAAATCAATCGTGGTCCAGCAGTTACAAGATACGAAATTCAACCTGATATTGGGGTGAAAGTAAGTAAAGTTGTTAATCTATCTGATGATATAGCTTTATCTTTAGCTGCCAAGGATATTCGAATCGAAGCGCCAATCCCTGGTAAAGCGGCTATTGGGATAGAAGTACCTAACTCAGAAATCGCCATTGTAACATTGAGAGAGGTACTTGAGAGCGTCCAATTTTATGATTCAAAATCAAAGTTAAGCATAGCATTAGGAAGAGATATTACTGGAGAGCCAATCATTGGCGACCTTGCGAAAATGCCTCACTTATTAGTAGCAGGAGCAACAGGTTCTGGTAAGAGTGTCTGTGTAAATAGTATTATTACTAGTATTTTATATAATGCAAAACCAAGTGAAGTTAAATTTTTAATGATTGATCCAAAGGTGGTAGAGCTTAACGTCTATAATGGAATACCACATTTGCTTACACCGGTTGTAACGAATCCCAAAAGAGCATCAAAAGCTTTAAAAATGATAGTAAGTGAAATGGAAAAGAGATATGAAAAGTTTGCAGAAAAAAATGCGAGGGATATTGAGAGATATAATGCGATCATTAGAAATGAAGCTCTTGAAACCGACCAGAAGGCTCAATTCTTACCTTATATCGTTGTTATCATTGATGAATTGGCTGATTTAATGATGGTAGCACCAAATGATGTGGAAGATGCGATTATTCGTCTTGCTCAAAAGGCAAGAGCTGCAGGTATCCATTTGATTGTTGCAACACAACGTCCATCAGTTGATGTCATTACGGGATTGATTAAAGCCAATATTCCATCAAGAATCGCTTTTGGTGTGTCCTCACAAATAGATTCACGAACGATCATTGATATGGGAGGAGCAGAAAAACTACTAGGTAGAGGCGATATGCTATTCTTACCTGTGGGTTTTTCTAAACCTATTAGGGTTCAAGGGGCTTTTATTTCAGATATTGAAGTAGAGTCAGTTGTATCTTACGTGAAAGAGCAACAGGCAGCCAACTATCAAGAAGAGCTCATACCTGAATTAAATCAGGAGCATGATAATGATAATGACCTTGTTGAGGATGAATATTTTTATGATGCTGTGAAATTAATTTTAGAAAATAATCAAGCCTCTGTCTCCTTATTGCAAAGAAGGTTAAGAATAGGTTATACGAGAGCTGCTAGACTAATTGATGAAATGGAAGCAAAAGGAATTGTTGGACCTTACGAAGGTAGTAAACCACGAAAGGTATTAATTACTCCAGAACAATATCAAAGAATGTCCAGCTAGCTAAAATAAATTTCCATAAAATATATTTCAAAAAGTTATTGATTTATTGTATAAAAAGATGGAAAATAGATGTCGAGGTAATATGTCTGACATCTTACTTCAAAATTTAGAGAGGAAGATTTACTACATGGTTTTAAGACCTGACAATAGAGCACTATATTTACTTGTCATTGACAAGATAAAACAGGATATAGAAAATGGGATTATTAAACCCGGAAATAAATTACCTTCTGAATTTGAACTATCAAGAGAGTTAGGTGTTAGTAGAGCAACATTGAGAGAGGCTCTTAGAATCTTAGAGGACGAGAATGTCATTATTCGTAAACATGGCGTTGGAACTTTTGTAAACGCTAAACCTGTTTATGTTAGTGGCATTGAAGAATTATATAGCATCACGCAAATGATTGAAAAAAACAATCAAAAAGCAGGTTCTATCTTTGTTCATACTAATCGCGTATCTGCGACACATGCTGATATGACAGAATTAAAATTAAATCAAACGGAAGATATCTTACGAATTGAACGTATCAGAACTGCTGATGGAGAACCTGTTGTTTATTGTATAGATAAGATACCAGTTGGAGTAGTACCAAAGGAATTTAATTTTGAAAAAGAAAGCTCAATCTTTCAAACGCTTGAAAAAGAAGCGAAAATTTATATATCCTACGCAATCACAGACATTCAACCAATTGGCTATCATGAAAAGATTTCATCCATATTGCATACACCACCCGAATCATCACTATTGGTGCTTAAACAAGTTCACTATGACGCTTCCGATCGACCAGTTTTAAGCTCAGTTAACTATTTTAGAGCAGATAAATTCAGGTTTCAGGTTGTTAGAAGAAGATAATGATGATGATTTATCTGAGTGTATGATTATTTAAATTGATTGTTAATGAAGTTAACAATAAAAACAAAAAAATAGGGGGTTTTCTTAGAATGAAGAAGTTTTTATTATTAGTGTTAATTTTAACACTTACCATGTCAATCTTCTTAGTTGGCTGTGGATCTTCTAATCAACCAGCAGATACAAATCAACTTAAAGTTGCTATGGTAACTGACGTTGGTGGAGTTCATGACCAATCCTTTAACCAATCTGCTTGGGAAGGACTTGAAAAAGCTCAAATAGATTTAGGTGTTAAAGGTTCATATCTTGAATCAAAGCAAGATGCTGATTATGCACCAAATATAGAAACACTTTTAGATGCAGGTAATGATTTGATTTGGGGTATTGGTTTTAAAATGGGGGATACGATCCTTCAAGAAGCTAAAAACAACCCAGATCAAAAATATGCAATTATTGATTATGCTTATGCAGATACTCCTAAAAACCTAGTTGGTGTTGTCTTTAAAGCTGAGCAATCCTCTTTCTTAGTTGGATATATTGCTGGTAAAATGACAAAAACAGGTACTGTTGGTTTTGTAGGTGGAATCGAAGGTAATGTAATTGACGCTTTTGATTATGGTTACCAAGCAGGTGTCAAATACGCAAATCCTGATGTTAAAATATTAAGACAATATGCAGAATCATTTACTGATTCCGCAAAAGGTAAAGCTATTGCAAACCAAATGTATCAAGATGGCGCTGACATCGTATTCCATGCTGCAGGTGGAGTTGGCGACGGTGTTATCGAAGCTGCTAAAGAGCAAGGAAAATATGCAATTGGTGTAGATAGAGATCAAAATTCATTAGCTCCAGATAACGTTATTACATCAGCTATGAAGCGTGTAGACAATGGTATCTATAATATTACTAAAATGCTTAAAGAAGGAAACTTCCCTGGTGGAACAACTGTAGTATTAGGTTTAAAAGAGGGCGGAGTTGATATTGCCCCTTCTTCTAGTAAGCATGTACCAAAAGATATTTTAGATGAAGTAGCAAAATTAAAACAACAAATTATGGATGGAAAAATTGTAGTTCCTTATAATAAAGATACATTTGATAAATTTGAAATGAAGTAAGATTAAACTTAAAACAGCTCAGGCTTCATGTCTGAGCTGTTTATTATCTGTGATGGGAGGGTTCTTCATGAGGCAAAATAATTTTCAAGAAAAAATTGTAGAAATGAAGAATGTAACCAAGATGTTTGGTGATTTTACTGCTAATGATAAGTTGAATTTAACTGTTCATAAGGGTGAAGTCCATGCTTTACTTGGTGAAAATGGAGCTGGAAAAACTACTCTTATGAACATTTTGTATGGTCTTTATCAGCCTACATCTGGGGAGATATACATAAAAGGAGAAAAAATAAATATTGTCAATCCAAATGTTGCAATAAAACACGGCATTGGGATGGTACACCAACATTTTATGTTAGTAGAACCCTTTACTGTAGCGGAAAATATTATTCTAGGAATGGAACCTACAAAGGGCCTAGGTTCATTAGATATCAAGAAAGCTATCAGTGATGTAAAAGAGCTTTCAAATAAGTATGGATTATATGTCGATCCAAATGCAAAAATACAAGATATTACTGTAGGTATGCAGCAGCGTGTTGAAATATTAAAAGCACTATATCGAGGTGCAGAGATATTAATTTTAGATGAGCCAACAGCGGTTCTTACACCACAGGAAATAAAAGAATTGATTCAAATTATGCGTAATCTGACAAACCAAGGAAAATCGATTATTATCATTACCCATAAATTACATGAAATAAAGATATCTGCTGATAGATGTACAATTATTCGCAGAGGAAAATTTATTGATACTGTTGAAGTTAGTGAAACGACAGAAGAAGATCTTGCATCAAAAATGGTTGGTAGAGAGGTTAATTTTAAAGTTGAAAAAGCTGATAAAAAACCTGGTAAAACGGTCTTTACCATTGAAAATTTAGTAGTAAAGGATAACAGAGGAATAAATGCAGTGAATGGTTTAACTTTACATGTAAAATCCGGAGAAATTCTAGGGATTGCAGGGATAGATGGAAATGGACAGAGTGAGTTAATTGAAGCGATAACTGGACTCCGTAAAATAGATGCTGGGAAAATAATGATTCACGATAAGGAAATAACAAATAAAAAGCCAAAAGATATAATTGATCATAAGATATCAAGTATTCCTGAGGACAGACAAAAACGTGGTTTGGTTATGGATTATACAGTCGCAGAGAATATGATTTTAGAAAATTATCATAATAAGCCTTTTTCTAACAATGGAGTTTTAAATTTCCCCAAAATAAAAGAGTTTGCAAAACGATTAATTTATAAATTTGATGTAAGACCTACAAATGAAATGGCTAAAGCTAAGGAGCTTTCTGGAGGAAATCAACAAAAGGTCATTATTGCTCGAGAAATTACCAATGATCCAGATTTGTTAATAGCTGCCCAGCCTACAAGGGGATTAGATGTAGGAGCGATAGAATTCGTTCATAAATCATTGGTGGATCAAAGGGATAGAAATAAAGCAGTATTATTAGTCTCTTTAGAGCTAGATGAAGTCATGAACGTGTCAGATCGCATAGCGGTTATTTACGAAGGGAAAATAGTAGGAATCCTTGATGCGAATGAGGCGGATGAAAATACACTAGGACTCATGATGGCAGGAGGAGGAAATACTCATGGAGAAAAATAATAGGTCTAAATTATTAAGTTTATTTTCTGGTTCATTAGGATTTACATTGATTTCTATTCTTATTGGTCTAATTGTCGGGGCAGTCATTTTAACTATCGCAGGATTTAACCCCTTTGAAGCCTATAGAATAATTCTCTTTGGTGTATTCAGTAGACCTAAATATATTGCTTATACTGTTATTTATGCTACTCCATTAATCTTGACTGGTCTTTCGGTTGCTTTTGCCTTTAGAACAGGTTTATTTAACATCGGAGCAGAAGGTCAATACATTATAGGCGCTTTGGTTGCTGCATGGACAGGCTATTTTTGGCATTTACCGCCAGTTATCCATGTCATAGTCGTGCTATTAGTTGCAGCAACAGCAGCAGGATTATGGGCAGGAATTGCAGGATATCTTAAAGCAAAATACGGAGTACATGAAGTAATCTCCACGATTATGCTCAATTGGATTGCTTTATACTTAAATAATTATATTGTAAACCTTGAAGTGTTTAAAAGACCTCAAAGTGAAGCATCCTATAAAATTTTAGATACTGCGAATATTGAGATTCTAGAGAAATGGAAGTTTTCTGATACGGGTAGAGCATGGCTTAGTCATCACCCTTTCTTACAAGATGTTTTAAAAGCACCTCTTAATTGGGGATTTTTAATCGCCATATTGCTTATTGCCTTAGTATGGTTCATTCTTAACAAAACAACCCTTGGGTATGAGTTAAGAGCGGTTGGATTCAATAAATTTGCAGCTGAATATGGGGGTATTGGTGTCAAAAAAAGTATCATTCTATCTATGATGATAGCTGGAGCTCTTGCAGGAGTTGCAGGTGCATTACAGGTTATTGGTGTTACAAAGAGTGTAGCAGTATTGGCTGCAATGGAAGGGCATGGCTTTGATGGGATCGCGGTTTCTTTAATAGGTAGTAATACTGCCTTTGGTAGTCTGTTTGCAGGATTATTGTTTGGAATTTTTAAATATGGTGGTCCTAAAATACAACCGACATTACAAGCTCCATCTGAAGTGGTGAATATCGTCATAGGAACAATTGTTTTCTTTATTGCTATTCCTAACTTTATAAGAACCGTTATTACAGTTAGACGTAATAAGAGAGGTGAAGAAAATGTTAAATAGTATAGGATTTATTCTTGGTACGACATTAATGTATGCTACTCCACTTATCTACACCGCACTTGGAGGAGTGGTTTCAGAAAACTCGGGTGTAGTTAATATTGGCCTCGAAGGAATGATGACTATTGGTGCATTTGTAGGAGCAACTGTTGGCTATTTTTCGCAAAATCCGTGGCTTGGCTTTATTGCTGCTGGTTTAGCAGGTGGTTTTCTAGCTTTATTACATGCCATAGCTTCGGTAACCTTTGCAGCAGACCAAGTGGTATCAGGTATAGCTATTAACTTTTTAGGACCGGGCTTAGCTCTGTTTTTAAGTCGTTTATTTTTTGAGGGTGCAACAATGACAAGATCTATTGCACTTACAGATAAAATACCTAGACCGTTTGAAGGTTTATTTTCACAAAATTCGTTTTTTGATATGATTTTTAATCAATATGCTACGGTATACTTAGCTTTTATTTTTGTATTTATCACCTGGTTTGTACTATACAAAACAAAGTTTGGGTTAAGATTAAGAGCGGTAGGGGAACACCCAAGAGCTGCTGATACATTAGGTATTAACGTATTTAAAATGAGATATATAGCTGTCATAATGTCTGGTGTTTTATCAGGCTTTGGTGGGGCAGCAATGAGTCTAGCTGTAGTATCAAATTTTAGACCAACCTTAATTTCTGGACAAGGATTTATCGCATTAGCAGCTATGATATTTGGTAAATGGAAACCTCAAGGTGCGATGTGGGCTTCCCTACTTTTTGGTGCTGCACAAGGTTTAATCGTTTATCTAGGAAGCACTTCTATTCAGGTTTCTTCACAGATTTTAGCAATGCTACCTTACGTATTAACCTTGATTATTCTAATGGGATTTGTAGGTAAATCGGTAGCTCCTGCCGCAGATGGTATCCCTTATGAAAAAGGATAAGAGTGACCGTATTGCAATGTGAGATGTTTTAATAAAAAGTCAGAAAGAGACTAGTAAGTCCAATATAGCACTTAAATAGGCTTTCTGACTGTTGCCATATTTGAATTCAGTGACATCCGTAACCCATTTCTGATTCGACTTTTTAGTTGTAAAATTACGATTTAACAGATTTTCTGCTATGTGTTGCGGAGTGGATTTTATATAGCGTTTCTTTTTCCTTCTAATCACAGACTGTAATCCTGTGAGCTTCATGAGACGATCGATTCGCTTATGATTGAAAATTTTTTGTAATCTTCGATTTAAGCTCATCGTCAATCTGCGGTAGCCGTAAATACCTTCTACCTCTTCATAAAGCTTAATCATTTCTATGATCAACGTCTTATTTTCAACTTCACGAACAGATGTCTTTCTTTTTAACCATTTATAGTAAGCAGAACGAGGAATTCCTGCGATTTCACATAACAGAGAGATAGAAAAATGTTGTTTTTCGTAGAGTCGTTTGATAGCAATGTACTTGTTTTCTTGTCTAATGCTACTTAAAAACGCCTCCTTTCTAGTTCCTCCAACTTTTTTAAGAGAGCGTTCTCCGCTTTTAGTCTCTCATTGTCTGCTTTCAATTTCCTCATATCAATTTTCATTTTTTCCTCAAGTGTTAATTCTTCTTCCTCTTTTTTCCTTCCCCTTCGATCCTTTAAGGCATCTTCTCCACCAGATTCATATTTCTTCACCCATTGATAAACTTGCTGATAAGATACCTGATGGGCTTCAGCAGTCTGATGATAATCCTGGTTGTGTGCAATACAGAATAATACAATTTCTATTCTCTCTCTCCAAGTAGTAGATCTTCCCTTTGTCATAGAATGGCTCAATCCTTGCGCCGTTGCGTTTATATTTCTGTGACCATTATACTTGTTCACCCATTTTTCCAAAACTGACCTACTAGATATTTCATACTTTCTAATAACTTCATATGATGATAATTCTCCAGAAAGAAGGTCCTTAACAACTTTTTCCTTCAACTCTTTTGAATAGCTTTTCCATGTTTTTGCTTCTTTCAAACCATTTATTCCATATCTCCCATAATTATATCTCCAGTTGTTAAAGGTATACTTAGAAATTTTGTGCTGAAAAACAACATCGTTGATTGAACTAACCCCGTCCTCATACATCTTAATTATTTGATATTTCTCTTCTGCAGTATATTTACTTCTTTTGGACATAAAAATGCTCCCCCTTTTGCAACAGATTTTTATTTTTTAATCTGTCTACTTTAGGGGGAGCATATCACTATATGTTTATGCATTAGTCTTTTTTTATATCTACTTATAAAAATAATATATTAATATTTAACTTAAATAGGTACTTGCGATGCCGCGAATACGATTTGGATAAAAAAAATGCAAGAAAATAAAAAGAATAGGGAATGATAACAGCAAGACGATAAAAAAAGGAGGATTTTAAATGTACAGTAATAGAATACCGGAAATAAATCCAGATCAAGAATTAGAAATATTCCCTCCTTCTCCACCAGAATTCAAGCCAGAAGAAACAACAATACATCCAGAAAAACCAGCAAAGAAAGAATTTAGTAAGAAAGAGGGATAGAAATGAAGAGAATGTTAGTTATTCTACTTTCGTTGTCACTCTTACTATCTGTTGTCTATGTTTCCTATCAATTTAATGACAATAACCAAACGACCTTTGGTAAAGAAATATTACTTAGGGGTAAGACTGGCGGAGACGTATATGAATTACAAGGAAGATTAAAATTTTTAGGTTTTTATAAAGGGAAGATAGATGGTATTTTTGGTTGGCAAACCTACTGGGCTGTGCGTAATTTTCAGTACAAATTCGGTATGAAGGTAGATGGCATTGTGGGTGCAAAGACAAAATATATGCTTTGGAAAGCAACAAAAAATTGGCGGCCCACAATAACTAAAAGCACTGCTAAGGTATACGCTTCAAGTCAATACTCTACGAATGATATAAAATTAATAGCAAATGCGGTATATGGAGAATCTAGGGGGGAGCCCTATATCGGACAAGTAGCTGTAGCGGCTGTTATTTTGAATAGAATTAAAAGTCCTTCTTTCCCCAATACACCATCAGGTGTCATTTTTGAACCTGGAGCTTTTACTGCTGTGGCAGATGGTCAAATTTGGCTTACGCCTAATAAGACAGCTAAAAAGGCTGTAAGTGATGCTTTGTCAGGATGGGATCCATCAAGTGGAGCGATTTATTATTTTAATCCTGCAACAGCAACATCATCTTGGATCTGGTCTAGACCACAAATAAAGCAGATAGGTAAGCATATTTTTTGTAAATAGAAATAAGGTGAAATCTTCACCAATAAATTGGAGGGAAGATTCATGTGGACTTGTCGGTACTGCGGTAGTAATCAAGGGATGTATTATAAGGACCAACAATTAGAAGGAATGTTATGTTTAGCTCCTGAATGTGGTCGTTTTAATAATACTTTTGAGAACTCCAATGACCTATATGATAGTGATGTTTGATTCACTTGAATACTTGCTAAATAAAAAAAAAAAATATAATATAAATCATAAAGAATGAAATGAATACTTTAATTAAAATAGGAGGGTCAGTTACCTCCTATTTTCGTATAAACAGACTTTATTTTTTTTATGAGTATATTGAAAATAGACGTTATAGAAGGGACGAATGTTATGGATTCTTCAACTTTTTTTACGAAAAAAATACATAATTTGCAACTAAATTTTTTAAAGACGGAAAAATATAAGACAAATATAATTGTAGTGAATATGGCTCGAAGTTTAACGAAAGATAGTGTCACGAAGACAGCTTTATTACCTTATATCTTAAAAAGAGGAACAAAAAATCATTCTAGTTTAAAAGCTATTCAAGACAGATTAGATACTTTATATGGGGCACTATTTCATATCGATGTATTTAAACGCGGTGAAAAGCAAATTGTACAATTTAGCTTAGAAGTATCTAACGAAAAATATTTACAAAGTAAAGAACAATTATTTTTTCAGGCTATTTCCCTCTTAGGAGAAATCATCACAAATCCATTGGTTGAAGAAACTAACTTTAAGAAGGAATTTGTACGAATTGGTAAAGATATGCTAGCAAACAGAATCAATGGTATTTTAGATGATAAAATAGCCTACGCAGAGTATCAAACCATTAAAAATATGTGTGAGAATGAACCCTATCGATTGTTAGAGTATGGGGAAATCGATCAATTAGAGGGTATTACTTCTAAGGACTTATATGATTATTACCAAGAATGGTTACGCACATCTGCGATTGATGTCTTTGTGATTGGTAATCTTAACGAAGAAGAAGTAATGGAAGCGATTAAAAGTGACTTTTATTTTCCAAATAGGGAAGTAATGAACATGCAAGCTAATATAATAAATGTTCCTGTATCATCAGAAAAAATGGTGACTGAAGAACAAAATGTTACTCAAGGAAAGCTAGATATTGGTTTAAGAACCTATACCAGTATACAGGATGATGATTATTCTCACCTACTTCTATACAATGGCTTACTTGGTGGTTTTGCTCATTCTAAGCTATTTGTTAATGTACGAGAAAAGGCAAGCTTGGCCTATTATGCTGCATCAAAATTAGATAGTCACAAGGGGATCATGACCATACAAAGTGGCATTGAAACTAATAATTTTTCAAAAGCATTAGAGATTATAAAGGAACAATTAATTTTATTAAAAAATGGTGATATTTCAGATCAAGAGCTTGCACTGACAAAATCAGTTTACTCTAGTCAATTAAAGGTAATGCTTGATAAGCCAAGACAATTCATTGATTTTTCCTATCATTCTGTGTTAAGCGGAAAGAAGAGAAACCTTTCTGAATTATTGCATCAATTGGAACAAGTTCGTATTGAAGATGTTGTAAAAGTAGCAAATAAGGTAACAATAGACACTATATATTTCCTTAAGGGTAAGCAGAAGGAGGGAAAATAGATGAATAAAACTAACTATGAGAATCTAAATGAAACGATTTATCACGAAAAGCTGGAGAATGGCTTAAATATATATGTTTTACATAAAGAAGGTTTTCAAAAAACCTATGCTACTTTTACGACGAAATATGGCTCTATTGATTCCTCCTTTCAAGTAAATGGAGAAGTATATCATGTGCCTGATGGGATTGCGCACTTCTTAGAGCACAAGATGTTCGAGGAAAAGGAAATAGATGTTTTTCAAACCTTTGCATCATTTGGGGGGCAGACGAATGCCTTTACCACCTTCAATCGAACTACTTATCTTTTCTCAAGTACTGCTCATGTGATGAAAAATCTTGAAACTTTAATTGATTTTGTACAAAGACCGTACTTTATCGAAGAGAATGTTGCGAAAGAAAAAGGGATAATTGGTCAAGAAATAAGAATGTATGATGATAATCCAGACTGGCAATTGTATTTTGGTTTGCTTCGAGCATTATATAAAAATAATCCAATTAATATTGATATAGCAGGTACTGTAGAATCTATTGATAAAATAACCAGAGAAGAATTATATCTGTGTTATGAAACCTTTTACCACCCAAGTAACATGATTTTATTCGTTTCTACTGGAATAAACCCAGAGGAGATCATCGCTTTTATAAAGGAAAATCAAGCGAAAAAAACTTTTTCTCCAATTCCAAGCATTATTCGAAATAATCCAAAAGAAACAGCAGGAGTACATCTAAATAGAGGGGAAATAAGTTTACCTGTATCTATATCAAAGGTATTAATGGGTTTTAAGGATATTGAAATCGGTTTAAATAATGAAGCATTTATTACTCGTGAGGTTGCAACTCAAATCCTACTTGAGATGGTATTAGGACAAGGCTCTTCAATTTATGAAACCATGATAAATGAGGGAATAATTGATGAAGATTTCAGCTATGAGTATCAAATAGAGCAAGAATATGCTTTTTCACTTTTTGGTGGTGATACGAATAAACCAGAGCTCTTAATCGAAAAATTATTAGCAGAATTGACTAAGGTAAAAGAAACAAACTTAGAGGAAGCTGATTTTTTGCGAATCAAGAAAAAGAAAATTGGGGATTATCTACGTAAGCTCAATTCACCAGAATATATTGCAAATCAATTTACAAGGTATATTTACAATCATGCGAATCTATTTCAGCGGTTAGAAATCATGGAGAAAATCGATTTTAATGATATTATCGCTAGAATGAATCATTTTGATTTAGATAATATGGCAATTTCGATTGTTCATCCCTTGAAGGGATGAGAATAAAGACAAAGGGAGATATATACATGAGGGAGACGAAAGGAGTGGCACTCATTACAGGTGCTTCTGGAGAAATCGGATCAGCTATTGCCTGTACTCTTGCCAAAAGTGGTTATGATCTAATCCTGCACTATCATCGAAATGAGAATAAGATAAAAGAGGTGAAGCAGGTTTGCTATAGCTATAATATTAAAGCATTTACGATGCAGGGAGATTTATCGAATATTTATGATATAACAAGAATGTATGAGGCACTAAAAGCATTGAATCTCTATCCTAGTGTATTAATCAATGCACTTGGACAATCTCACTATGGCTTAATTCAAGATGTTACCTTCGAGGATTGGCAGAGAATTGTTCATACGAACATCATGAGTGCTTATTTCTGTGTGCAACAAGCTATCCCTTCTATGATAAAAAATAAATACGGAAGAATCATTAATTTATCTTCTGTATGGGGAAATGTAGGAGCAGCCAATGAAGTATTATATTCGATGACAAAAGGTGCAATCAATACCTTAACTAAAGCCCTTGCAAAAGAGCTTGCACCAAGTGGTATAACAGTTAATGCAATCGCACCAGGAGTGGTGATGTCAAAGATGATGTCAAATTTCTCTAACGAAGAGATAGACGATCTAAAAGAGATGATGCCTATGAAGCGATTTGCTACTTCAGAAGAAATAGCTGAGAGTGTATTATATTTATTAAGCGAGCACGCTGGCTATATCACTGGTCAAATTATAACGATAGACGGAGGTTGGACATTCTATTAGTTATTGTAGCCACAATTTAAACAAGCCTTCTGTGATTCCTAAATTATACATATAATAAACTCCAAATGATACACTAATAATTCCTGCAAATAGACTTAAAGACTTATTTATCATAGTTTTCTGAGTACTTAAAGCAAAAGGAAGTCCAATTATGGTGGTGAACAGTAACATGCTCAACGTTGTGCCAATTCCAAAAATGACGATGTAAAGGGCACCCTCTAATAGACTACTTACGGTTGAAATAGTAAGAATAATCATGGCTGCACTACCAGCTAAGCCGTGAATGAACCCAATAAATAATGATTTCATATAGGATGCTTTTAACTCATTTGATTGATGTTCATGTGTTTCTTCTTTTAGATGAAAGTGAGTGTGTGCTTCATTGTTATGTTCATGTGTATGGACATGAATCTTGTTTTTTCTATAAGTATAGATATTAGATATACCTAAATAAACAAGCATTAAACCCACGATAAATTCAAGTGATTTTGCTAGTATGGTAGGAACCTCACCTTTAATAGCGATGAAAACTATTCCAATGATAAATATGGTTGAAGTATGTCCAATGCCCCAGAACATACCTGCTAAAGAGGAACGCCATATGCTTTTACTCTTACTAGCAATGGTAGATACAGCAATTAAATGATCTGGCTCTAATGCATGCTTTAGCCCTAAAATAAATCCAATCAATATGATTTGCATAAAACTGATACTCATAATATTTCTCCTTATAGAGATTTAACTTCAATTACTATTATAGTTTCAATGATAGATACTTTAAACATGTTTTTAAAAATTATTTTTTTAAAAAGAAATCTATTGCTTTTTCCATTTCATCCATATCGACTAAGGTATTTTTACATGGACCTTCTGGACGTTCATTTGCTAGAGCAATGACTGGTATATGGGCTGGAACATCCTTCACACCAGAATATAAATCCCTTTCACATGCTACCGCAATAATTCCTTTTGGTTTATTTTCCTTTAAAATTTTTCTTGCTTGCGTTCCACCTGAAGCAATATGTAAATCTACAGAATATTCTTCAGCTATAAATGTTAAGTCTTCACGTGTTTTTTTTGATAAACAACGAGGGACAAGGATGAGAAGTTCTTCTTTCTCAATACTTCTATATAATATTTTTATAAAGGAATTATTTATTTTTATCATAGAGTTGATTATTTTATCTTGAGAGAAATGTAGCTTAGCAGCAATATACATCGTTAATTTTGTCATATTTAAATCAACAAATTTTTTATCTTTAAGAAAGAATGCAAAAGGTTTCTTGAACATTAGAGTAATCATCAATAAGAAAAAATAGACTACACCATATATAGATAAACCAATGATACTTAAATCAATAAAATGATTAAGTAATGGTGATAGGTGAACAAAGGCTTTAAATAAGAAAATATAAATAGACCATAAAGCAAAAAATGCAGCAATATTAATGGATATAAATAAGAATAAAAAAAGGTACACGCTTGTATCTAGATGACCTAGATTGTCCTCAATGGAACCACTCCAATTTTCCCATTCATCTCCCAATTTCCTTTTTAATTTATATTGGTTTTCTTTTTCCATCATATCAATCCTTTCGATGTCCATATTTTGTAACACACGAGCTATTATTATTCATCATTTTTTTGAATAAAAAAATCAAGAATTAACCATATTAAAAAATGAACGGAATAATATTCCGTAATTAAACGAAGGAGGTTGAGTTTTTTGAGTGTACTTGAAAATTTTTCAGATTGGAAACAATTTTTGAATGAACGTGTTGATCAAGCACAGAAATTGGGAGTCAATGATCAGACCATTTCAAATCTTGCATATCAAATAGGAGATTATTTGGCAGAACAGGTAGATCCAAAAAATAATGAAGAACGTTTATTAAAAGAACTTTGGGATTCAAGTGATGAGGAGCAGCAAAAGGTAATGGCTCAGATCATGGTGAATTATGTAGATAAACAGCATTAATGTATTATGTAAAATAAAATGCCCCTTGTTAGGGGCATTTTATTTAGCACTTATAGATTTACTTTATTTAAAATTTACACATCTTTTTCACAAATTTAAAAAGGAATTTAGTTAATTATGTAGAATACTTCATACAAAAGTGATAAAAATTTTGTAGAATTATAATACAATTTGTAAATGTCAGTATAGAATGGAAGATGAGGGTAAAGTACATGAATGAAGAAAATCAACAGTGGTATCTAGAATATGAAATCCATAAAAACAGACCAGGATTACTTGGAGATATTTCTTCTATACTTGGTATGATGTCTGTTCTTATCGTAAGTATAAATGGGGTAGATTTACAAAAAAGAGGGATGATTCTCGAAACAAATGATGAAGAAAAAATTTCATTGCTAAGAAATGTACTAAAACACATTGACAATATCACGATTACTGCCTTTCGACCCGTTACAATTTTAGATCGTTTAGCAGTAAGGCATGGTAGATATATAGACCGTGATTTATCTGATAAAAAAACCTTTCGTTTTATTCGTGATGAATTAGGATTACTTGTGGATTTTTTATGTGAGATATTTAAACGTGAGGGGCATCAGATTATTGGTATTAAAGGTATGCCTAGAGTAGGTAAAACAGAATCGGTTGTAGCTGGCAGTGTTTCAGCAAATAAACGTTGGGCATTTATTTCATCAACCCTATTAAGACAAACGATTAGAAGTCAATTAGCAGATGATGAACTAAACTCTAATAACGTCTTTATTATAGATGGAATTGTTTCAACCATGCGTTCAAATGAAAGACATCATCAGTTAGTTCGAGAAGTTATGAGATTACCTGCAACGAAGGTAGTTGAACATCCAGATATTTTTATTAGAGAGACTGAGTATGAATATGATGATTTTGATTATATTATTGAGTTAAGAAATGATTATGATGAGGAAATCACTTATGATTTAGTGGAGAATACCACATCGTTATTTGGAGATTAGAGAGATTGGAGGGATAATTATGACAGAAAAAGAACCAGAAGAAGTATCTGGGAATGTTGAA
>CAZEQK010000016.1:0-44519 GCA_964514395.1 uncultured Bacillaceae bacterium | reverse complement strand
AATGAAAATGAAAATGAAAATGAAAATGAAAATGAAAATGAAAATGAAAATGAAAATGAAATGGACGTTTATAAGATTGGTAAAATTTTGAAAGAATTACGAATTGATAAGAATCTAACGATCGATGACGTACAAGAAAAAACAAAAATCAGATCAAGATATATCCAAGCGATTGAAGAAGGGAACATAGATAGACTTCCAGGTCGATTTTATGCAAAAGCCTTTGTTAAAGCCTATGCAGAAGTGGTGGATTTAGATCCATTGATATTAGAACAATATCAGGAATCATTTCAAATAAATAATATGGATAGTATAGAAATAAATCCTAGCTATAGTTATGTTGAAACATCTAGATCTAGGTGGGGAAAATGGTTTACCGTATCCTTGGTGTATATATTGATAGGTTTAATTTTGTTAGTATCCTATATTTTTTATGTTTCTTATTCATCAAATCATGAAGATTTACAGGGGAAGCCAATAGGCTCTGACTTTGAAATTACTCAATCTCCTGATAATCAAAACAGTGGGAAGGAATCAAACCAAACTGATACTACAGGTAATGAAAAAACTGATAAGGAACCTATACAGCAACCAGAAGCTGTGCTTGATATTACAAAGGATAAAACGACTACCTATAATTTTCGACCAATGGATATATACAACGTCTCAGTTTCAGTCGATGCAAAAGTTGTGGTGAAGCTAAACTTTACTGATAAGTGTTGGATTGATATTAGGGAAAATGATGAAAATGGTAAACAGCTACAATCCTTAACTCTAGATAATGGTCAAACCTCCAAAGCATTTATATTGTATAAACAGCTTTGGATACATCTTGGTAATGCTTCAGGAACAGAAATCTACATTAATGATAAGAAGATAAGTGCTGGTACAGAGACTGGACCTAAATATATCTCTTTAGTTAGAAAAACAAGTAAGTGAAACTTCAAAAATCATACAAGTTTCGTAACTGAGTAAAGATCATTAGTTTTTTCGATGTAGAAGAAAGAGTATTAACGATGTTTAGCTATCGGACTGTATAGAGGCTTCAATTGGAGCCTCTCATTTTATTTATTACTGTATTTCATCCTACTATAGCTCTTACCTAATAAAAGTGTATTTTTCTAAAAATAATTATTTTTTTGTGTCTTTTGACACTAATATTCTCTTATAATATACTTGGTAAAGAGTTTAGGCTTCTAGAAAGATGGTGGAATCAGATGAATAAAAAACAAAAGGTATCAATCGTGACTTTAGGCTGCGAAAAAAATCTAGTAGATTCTGAAATCATGCTTGGTTTAATAGAGAAAAATGAATATGAAATTACAGATAGTAAGGAAGAAGCAGACGTTATCATCGTAAATACCTGTGGTTTTATCGATGCTTCAAAGGAAGAATCAATAAATACAATATTAGATATGGCTGAATATAAGAAAACAGCCAATTTGAAATCATTGATAGTGTCTGGTTGCTTAACTCAACGATATAAGGATGAGTTGATGAAAGAAATGCCAGAAATAGATGGACTAGTGGGAACAGGTGATTTTAATCAAATAGTTGAGGTGATTGAGCAATCATTAAAGGGACAAAAACCTATTTTTATTGGGAACCCAGTATATAGCTATGAAGAAGTGTTGCCACGAAGACGTTCAACACCTTATCATTATGCATATATAAAGATTGCAGAAGGCTGTGATAATACCTGTACTTTTTGTGTAATTCCTTCATTAAGGGGTAAATTTAGAAGTAGAGGAATCCCTTCTATTGTTAATGAAGCGAAGGATATGGTTTCTCAAGGTGTTAAAGAGATTAGTCTCATCGCTCAGGACACCACGAATTACGGTATGGATAAATACGGAAAACTAATGCTCCCTGAATTAATTAAAGAATTATCAAAGATTACTGGACTAGAATGGATTAGATTACATTATATTTATCCAGGTTATATTACAGATGAAATGATTGAGGAATTTGCAACAAATCCGAAGCTGTGTAAATATTTAGATATGCCACTTCAGCATAGTGAAGATCATATACTTAAAAAAATGAGAAGACCAGGACGTCAAACTGATATAAGGCAACTAATTGCTAAGCTACGTAATAAAGTTCCTGATATAGCAATAAGGACTTCAATAATCGTTGGTTTTCCTGGAGAAACTGAGGAAGACTTTAACAATCTCATTAAATTTGTAAAGGAAATAGAGTTTGATCGTTTAGGAGTCTTTACTTATTCAGACGAAGAAGGTTCGGCTGCTGAAAAACTACCTAATAAAGTGCCGCCGGATACAAAGGAAAAACGTGCAAATATATTGATGGAAGAGCAACGGAAAGTATCACAGATCAAAAATAGTCAGCTTTTCGGAAAAGATATAGATGTATTAATAGATCGGTTTGATGAAGCGAATAATATCTATATTGGAAGAACCCAATATGATGCTCCTGAGATTGATGGTGAAGTGTTTTTGACTAATGTAGATGCTACTGTTGGCGAAATAGTAAAGGTAAAAATAACTCATACTTATGATTTTGACCTCGTAGGGGAGGGTGTCAGAAGTGAATCTGCCAAATAAAATAACTTTAGCTAGGATCTTTCTAGTACCAATCATCATGGTCTTTTTGTTAATAAAATTTGATTTTGGAAAAATCTATATTCCAGGTGGAGAAATAACCTATAGTGAGATAATAGCAACTTTTATTTTTGTTATTGCTGCAAGTACGGATGGATTAGATGGCTATATTGCAAGGAAACGAAAGCTTGTTACCAATCTCGGTAAGTTTTTGGATCCTTTAGCAGATAAATTATTAGTCACTGCTGCACTTATCTCTCTCGTAGAGATGCAAAGATTAGGTGCATGGATAGCTATTATCATCATTAGCAGAGAATTTGCAATTACTGGTTTGAGGTTAGTTGCTGCTGCAGAGGGAGTTGTTATTGCAGCTAGTAAGCTTGGGAAATTAAAAACAATCACACAAATTATAGCGATTGTACTACTGATGATTAATAATTTTCCATTTTCATATATCCATATACCCATTGCACAATGGATGATGTGGTTAGCTGTGATAATTACTATTTATTCAGGTTTTGATTATTTTATTAAAAACAATAACGTTATAATCAGAAAACACAGCTAATCTTGCAATTGGATAATTATATTTCTTGTTCATTTTAGGAGGAACCGATTTGTTAAATGGGGAAATAATTTCTGTTGGAACTGAATTATTATTAGGACAAATTGCTAATACCAATGCACAATATATTTCACAAAAAATGGCAGAAATAGGTATACCTATTTATTATCATATTGCAGTAGGTGATAATCCAGATCGACTAGAAGGTACGATTCATCAAGCTTATAATCGATCAAATCTAATTGTTTTCACTGGTGGTTTAGGCCCTACTCAGGATGATTTAACAAAAGAAGTAGCAGCTAAAATCATGAATAAGGAAATGATTCTTGATGAGGCTAATTATAAAAAAATTATTCATTTTTTTGAGCAGAGACAATTAGAAATGACAGAAAATAACAAAAAACAAGCTATGGTTTTAGAAGGCAGCACCATATTTCCTAATGATCATGGTTTAGCAGTTGGTCTTGGAATTGAAGAACAAGGACTCATCTACATCTTTTTACCAGGTCCTCCTTCTGAAATGAAGCCTATGCTAGATCATTATGTGTTGCCTTGGCTAAAAGAGAAAAACAAAGGCCATACTTTTTATTCTACAGTAATGAGATTTACTGGAATTGGTGAATCTTCGCTTGAGGAAGCTATGATTGATTTAATAAATAATCAAAGTAATCCAACAATTGCTCCTTTAGCAAACGAAGGAGAAGTAACCATTCGTTTAACAGCCCATGGTAAGGATGAAAGAGAAGCAAAAGCTCTGATTAAACCAATTGAAGATGAGATTCATCGACGCTTTGAAAGATTCCATTATGCCGACGGAGAGAGTAGTATTGAAGAGATTGTTTTTCACCATTTGAACAATTTGAATCTGACCATTGCTATATCAGAAAGCTGTACAGGAGGGCTGGTTGGTAGTAAACTCACAGCTATTCCTGGAAGTTCAGCTGTATATCATGGTGGGGTCATCTGCTATGATAATGGAATAAAAAATAAAATACTTCAAGTCCCATTAGAAGTACTTGAAAATCATGGAGCAGTAAGTAAGGAGACAGCTAAACTATTAGCAGAAAACACATTAAAATTATTTAAAACAGATATAGCTGTATCTATTACAGGTATTGCTGGACCAAATACAGTTGAAAACAAAAAAGTTGGTTTAGTTTATATTGGTATAGGTGAAACTGGAAAAGAAACAATAGTAAAGGAAATTCACTTATCTGGAAATAGAAAAGTTATTCAGCATCGTACATCTAAATATGTGTTCTATTTTTTATGGGACATATTAAAGGAAAGGTTGAAATCGCAATAATGAATCAATTTTCTAAATTTAAATTAAATAAAAATATTATGCGAGCAATAGATGATATGGGGTATGAGGAGCCTTCTCCGATACAAGAGAAGTGTATTCCATTGATATTAAATAAAAGTGATATCATCGGACAAGCACAAACAGGTACAGGAAAAACAGCTGCCTTTGGATTACCGTTGGTAGAACAAACATCAAGAAAACCGGTAATACAAGGTTTAGTATTGACTCCTACCAGAGAGTTAGCCATTCAAGTATCAGAGGAATTAAGGAAACTTGCAAAATATAAAGGGTTGAAAATCTTTCCAATATACGGTGGTCAACCAATTGGTAGACAAATACAAGCGCTAAAGCAGGGTGTTCATATTGTTATTGGGACACCAGGGAGAACGTTAGATCATCTCAATAAGAATACGCTCAATCTTGACCATCTTCAAACGTTAGTTTTGGACGAAGCTGATGAAATGCTTGATATGGGATTTATTGAAGACATTGAAAAAATTATTATAAAAACTCCAAAGGAAAGACAAACCTTATTATTTTCTGCAACGATGCCTTATGAGATAAAAAAATTAGCTAACCGTTATCTGAAGGATTATAAATCTATCTCTATCAATCGAGGAGAGGTAACAGTTCCTTCTATACAGCAGGTTTATTATAAAGTTTTAGAAAATAATAAACTTGAGAGTTTATGTAGACTCATAGATTTTCAAAACGTAGAGCTAGGGATTATTTTTTGTCGAACAAAAAAATCAGTGGATGAACTGACGGAGTCCCTTCAAGCAAGAGGTTATTTAGCTGATGGTATTCATGGTGATTTGAGTCAGTATCAAAGAGAAAATGTCATGGAGTCTTTTCGAAATAAGAAAATTGAATATCTTGTTGCAACTGATGTAGCAGCACGTGGAATCGATGTAGGAGAAATTACACACGTCATTAATTATGATATTCCTCAAGATCCAGAAAGCTATGTTCACAGAATTGGAAGAACAGGAAGAGCAGGGAAACGAGGAATTGCGATTACTCTTGTTACTCCAAGGGAAATAAAACTACTGCGTAATATAGAGCAAGAAATTAAAACAAAGGTTGTTTCTAAGGATTTACCTGAGATTGAAGAACTCAAGGAAATTCAGGGGAATCAATGGAAACAACAAATTATAGATTTTATTGAAAATAATAAGGATGAATTAGTGGAAAGCAGTACTTTAATTGAAGATCTAAGCAAGACTCACCAGTTAAAGGATATAGCATCCGCTGCTTTTCATATCGCATTTTTTGATAAGTTTGCTAATGAAAAAATATCGAATCAATATGAATTTGGCGAAACTGGTGCGCGACCAGGAATGGTAAGATTTTTTATGAATATTGGTCGAAATGCTGATATGAATCCGAAAGAAATTATAAAAATGATAGCTGAACAAATAGACATTCCAGAACAGTCAATTGGTAAAATAAATATTTTCGATAGATTTTCATTTGTCGAAGTTTCCGAGGAGAATGCCCCATTTGTATATGAAGGGCTAAAATTTTCTCGTCTAAATGGTCATCGTCTTATATTCGAACCTGCTAAGCCACGATCGTAAAGAAGTTCAACTAAACATTCAGATGAGTAACCTGAATGTTTAGTTGAACTTATCCATGAGATTAGCGCCGCTAATCTCATGATTTAATGGAAGTATTAGCTGCGGTTAGCTATCAGATAAAAAAGGGGAATGAATGTTCGTAAAAATATCTTGTATATTCCTTTGATTCATTATAATATGATATTAGAGTTATTTGAAATATATGAAAAAGGGGAGAAAATCGTGAGCGATCGTAAAGCTGCCTTAGATATGGCATTACGTCAAATAGAAAAGCAATTTGGTAAGGGTTCAATTATGAAGCTTGGTGAAGCATCAGCTTCTATGCAAGTCGAGACTGTACCTAGTGGTTCACTTGCATTGGATATCGCATTAGGAATAGGTGGTTATCCAAAGGGACGAATAATTGAGGTATATGGCCCAGAATCATCTGGTAAAACTACTGTTGCCTTACATGCTATAGCTGAGGTTCAAAAAAATGGTGGACAAGCTGCTTTTATTGATGCAGAGCATGCATTAGATCCAAAATATGCTAGGAATTTAGGAGTCAATATTGATGAGCTTCTTTTATCACAGCCAGATACTGGTGAGCAAGCTTTAGAAATAGCAGAAGCATTAGTCCGTAGTGGAGCAGTAGATATTATTGTCATCGATTCTGTTGCAGCCCTTGTTCCAAAAGCTGAGATAGAAGGAGAAATGGGTGATTCCCATGTTGGTTTACAAGCAAGGCTTATGTCTCAGGCGCTAAGAAAATTATCTGGTGCAATTAGTAAATCAAAAACTATTGCTGTCTTTATTAATCAGATTCGTGAAAAAGTAGGAGTAATGTTTGGAAATCCAGAAGTAACTCCTGGTGGAAGAGCATTAAAATTTTATAGTAGTGTTCGTTTAGAAGTAAGACGTGCAGAAACAATTAAACAAGGCAATGATATGGTAGGTAATAAAGCGAAAATAAAAGTTGTAAAAAATAAGGTAGCTCCTCCGTTTAAACAAGCGGATGTCGATATCATGTATGGCGAAGGAATTTCTAGAGAAGGAAGTATTCTTGATATTGGAGCTGATTTAGATATTGTTACAAAAAGTGGCGCTTGGTATTCCTTTAATGATGAACGTTTAGGTCAAGGAAGAGAAAATGCCAAGCAATATCTTATAGAGCATCCAGAGATAGCCGAGGATGTTGAACAAAGTATTCGTTCTCATTATAATCTTGATCAAGAAGAGATAAAAAAGGAAGATGATGAGTCTAAAGAGTCTAAAGAGTCTAAAGATGATATTTCCTTTGTAGAAGCTTAGACAAAGTCTATAAAGTGGTGATTTCTATGTCTAAAAATCACCACTTTATCAATAGTTAATAAAGCACCTGTGAGGGTGCTTTTTATCTATAACAGTATATTGACTGGTGAGAACGGTTATATTTGATATATAGTTTATAAAAAAGGTGATTATAAATGAATAAAGTAATAACAAAAATAGAACAGCAAAAGAAAAATAAAAAACGATTTAATATTTATATAAATGACGAATATTCATTTTCAATTCATGAAGATATTCTAGTTAAATTCCGTCTATATAAAGGTAGTGTATTAGAGGGTGAAATAATAGATGAAATACTGTTAGAAGAAGAAACGAACAGAACATGGCAAAAAGGTTTAAAATTTATTAGTTATAAGCCTAGAACTAGAAAAGAAGTAAGTACATATTTGTTAAAGCAGGGTTATAATCCTGAACAGGTTGAATCTGTTCTAGATAAGCTTCAAGCAGAAAATTGGATTAATGATAATCATTATGCTGAACAATTTATTGCTCAGCGACTTTCTTCAAACCCAAAAGGAAAAAAATTAATCGCATTTGAATTAAGAAATAGAGGGATTGACCAAGAGATCATTAATAAACAAATAGAAGTGATTGATCAAGAAAAAGAGTTACAATTGGCTAACAAATTAATTGAAAAAAAGTATACTCAAACAAAATTTGAAGATTGGGATACATTTCAAAGAAAAATGAGTGGTTTTCTTCAACGAAGAGGTTTCTCTTATGATGTGATATACACTATTTTACAAAATTATAAAAATACATTGAACTAAAAACATAAATGTTTAACACATTAAGTCAATAAAATCAACATAAAATATCAATATCTTGACAACCCTATATTTCAATAATACAATTAGAATGCATATTCATTTATATTTTAGTGTTAGATGTTCATTTATTATTATTATCATTTACTAAAAAAATGTGTTTTATTGAGAGAATTCCAAAGACCGAGTTGGATCGGTCTTGTTTTTTAGGTAAGCAAAGGGAGGTGAATTGATGGATTATTTGACTATCGCCCTTTTGCTTGCGTCAGCTGCAATAGGATTAATTTTAGGTTATATTATTAGAAGATCCATTGCTGAAGCTAAGATCTCCAGTGCTGAAGAAGCTGCTAAGCAAATTATAGAACAAGCGAAAAAAGAAGCCGAAGCTTCGAAAAAGGAAATTATTATTGAAGCTAAGGATGAAGCACACAAACTTAGAAGTGAGGCTGATAGAGATATCCGGGAACGCAGAAACGAGGTTCTAAGACTTGAAAGAAGGTTGTTACAAAAGGAAGAATCATTGGACAAGAAAATAGAATCCTTAGAGCGTAAAGAAGATTCTCTTCATCAGAAGGAGAAAGTGGTACAAGAGACGCGAGTAAAGGTTGATGAACTATTACAAAAACAAATCTTAGAACTAGAAAGAATATCTGGCTTAACATCAGAAGAGGCGAAAAATATTATCCTTAGTAATGTTGAAAGGGAAGTAAAACATGATTCCGCATTATTGATTAAAGAAGTAGAGGCACAAGCGAAAGAAGAAGCGGATAAGAAAGCTCGGGAAATTATTACAACAGCAATTCAACGCTGTGCGGCTGATCATGTTGCAGAAACTACGGTTTCAGTTGTAAACCTTCCTAACGATGAAATGAAAGGCCGGATTATAGGTAGAGAAGGACGTAATATTCGTGCTTTAGAAACATTAACTGGTATTGATCTTATTATTGATGATACTCCTGAAGCTGTTATTCTTTCAGGTTTTGATCCGATTAGAAGAGAAATAGCTAGAACAGCTTTAGAAAAACTTGTAGCAGATGGTAGAATCCATCCTGCACGTATCGAAGAGATGGTGGAAAAGGCACGTAAAGAAGTGGATGAAAGAATTAGGGATTATGGCGAACAGGCTACATTTGAGGTTGGTGTTCATAATTTACACCCTGATCTAATCAAGATACTTGGTAGATTAAGGTTTAGAACTAGTTATGGACAAAATGTTTTGAAACACTCAATCGAAGTAGCCAATCTATGTGGGTTAATGGCTGCTGAGCTTGGAGAAGATGTGACACTAGCAAAAAGAGCAGGGTTACTACATGATATTGGAAAAGCAATAGATCATGAAGTAGAGGGCTCACATGTAGAAATCGGGATTGAATTAGCTAAGAAATATAATGAAAATCCTGTAGTAGTAAACGGTATAGCATCGCATCATGGTGATGTGGAGCCTACTTCAATTATTGCAGTACTAGTTGGAGCTGCTGATGCTCTTTCCGCAGCGAGACCGGGTGCAAGACGTGAAACGTTAGAAACCTATATCAAGCGTTTAGAAAAGCTTGAAGAGATATCTGAGTCGTTTGAGGGTGTTGAAAAGTCATACGCTATTCAAGCAGGTAGGGAAGTTAGAATTATGGTAAATCCAGAAAATATTCCTGACTCTGAAGCATATGTTCTTGCTAGAAATATTACAAAAAGGATTGAAAATGAACTCGATTATCCAGGTCACATAAAAGTGACAGTTATTAGGGAAACACGAGCTGTAGAATATGCAAAATAAAGTGGCTATGCCACTTTATTTTTTTAAAAATAGGAAATGATATTAGTATTGTATATCGCAATTTTATATAATACTGCTAAGATTAAAAGGAGTGGAAATATTTGCGAGTACTTTTTTTGGGAGATATTGTAGGTTCCCCTGGAAGAACTGTGATTGAAGATTATATGACAAAATTAAAAGAAAAATATCATCCTCATATTATTATTGCAAATGGCGAAAATGCAGCCGGTGGTAGAGGGATAAACGAAAAAATATTAAAGCAATTTTTTCAAACGGGAATAAATATAGTTACCATGGGAAATCACACATGGGATCAAAAGGAAATATTTGATTTCATTGATAATCACAATCATCTGATTCGACCTGCGAATTTCCCTAAAGGGACACCTGGGAAAGGCTATACTATATTTAATTATAATGCATATAAATTAGCAGTGATAAATATTCAAGGACGTACTTTTTTACCTCCAATTGATTGTCCTTTTCGTATTGTAAATGAAATAATTGAAGAGGTAAAAAAAGAGACACCGAATATTATTGTGGACTTTCATGGAGAAGCAACCTCTGAGAAACAAGCGATGGGCTGGTTTTTAGATGGCAAGGTATCTGCTGTAGTAGGTACTCATACTCATGTTCAGACTGCAGATGAAAGAATACTTCCTAAGGGCACAGCATATATTACAGATATAGGTATGGTTGGTCCATATGATGGGATATTAGGTATGATGAGGGAATCAGTTATTGAAAAATTTATAACCTCTCTACCTCAAAGATTTGAGGTAGATAAAGAAGGTAGGTGGCAATTAAACGGTGTTATTATTGACATAGATCCCAAGTCTGGAAAAACATCAAATATTGAAAGAGTTAGATTTGATGCCGATAATCCTATGTGGTAGTCATGAAATTAGAATTTTATGAAATTTTTTGATATTTTTATTTAAAAGAGAAGGAATCTTTTATGACATTAACGAATATAAATTGTAATGGTTTCAATCCATCATTCAAGGAGGTTTCAATCCATGGAAGTATTAAAAGTTTCAGCAAAATCTAGTCCCAATTCTGTTGCAGGTGCACTAGCAGGTGTACTACGCGAACGTGGTGCCGCTGAAATGCAAGCAATTGGCGCAGGTGCACTAAACCAAGCTATTAAAGCTGTAGCAATTGCTAGAGGTTTCGTTGCACCAAGTGGTGTTGACCTTATTTGTATCCCCGCATTTACTGACATTGTAATCGATGGGGAAGAAAGAACTGCAATTAAGTTAATTGTAGAACCAAGGTAATCTATAATAGAAAACCTGTTTTCCTAATGGAAAACAGGTTTTTCTATGTTTTTAAAATAAATACTAATAAAGGAGTAGTAGACAATGTTTGTAGATGCTCATACCGATGTGCTATGGAAAATGTTACGTGATAATAAAATTAATTTTTATAATGACAATGATAGTTTGAGAGTCAATTATGATAATATGGTAAAGGGAAATTTAGAAATTCAAGTGTTTGCTATTTTTGTATCAACATTAAAAACAGGAAAGTTTGAATTTGCCTTACAATCTGTTGATGATTTCTATCAGAAAATAAATACAGAAAAACTTCAGATTGCAACTAGCTTTAATGAGATTGAATCCATATTAAGAAATGGAAATAAGGTGGGTATATTATCTTTAGAAGGTGCAGACGCTATTGAAGGAGATTTAGGGAAGCTTCGTACTTTCTATCGTTTAGGTGTTAGAGCAATGGGGCTAACGTGGAATTTTGCTAATGCAGCAGCAGATGGGGTTCAAGAAAAGAGAGGAAGTGGTTTATCGAATTTCGGCTATGATGTCATCGAAGAGATGAATCGCTTAGGAATGATAATTGATATTTCTCATCTATCAGAAAAAGGGTTTTGGGATGTAATTGAAGTAAGTAAGCAACCAATAAATGCATCTCATTCAAATGCAAAGAATATTTGCAACCATCCTCGAAATTTAACAGATGGGCAAATAAATGCACTTATTAACACAAATGGCATGATAGGTGTTACCTACGTATGTGATTTTACTTCTAAGAAGGATAGGCCAACTGTTGAAGATCTATTACCTCATATTGAACATATAGCGGAGCTTGGAGGAATAAAAAATATTGGACTAGGTTCTGACTTTGATGGAGCAACCACATTGGTTGGTTTAGAAAACCCAGGACAAATTGAACATTTAGCCAATCTATTGTATAAAAAATATTCTACGGATCAGGCCAAGGGCATATTAGGTGACAATTGGTTTGAATATTATCGGAGGGTGTTGCCCAAAAACTAAACGCCACTAATACGCCTAAAGTGTATTTATACGAAAAATACACCACTTATTAGGAATAAAGAGAAATCACTGTATTACTTTAACGTAATCATAATATTTAATCTAATAATTCAACTTATTAAATAATTAATATCATTATGAATCTTGCATTTTTTAAAAAATAGGCGTAAACTTGAAGAAGTTTAGGGTAATATGCGAGGTGAAATGGTAAAAAGATTAAATTGGGGGAAACTGATTTTTATTATTAAAAGGGGTGGAGATTTATGATCAATCAACTTTCATGGAAAGTTGGCGGACAACAAGGGGAAGGAATAGATAGTACAGGAGAGATATTTGCTGTTGCTTTAAATCGCCTTGGATATCATTTATTTGGATACCGCCACTTCTCTTCAAGAATTAAAGGTGGACACACTAATTATAAAATCAGAGTTACAACTGAGTCGATGAGAGCGATTTCAGATGATTTAGACATCTTAGTGGCGTTTGACCAAGAAACTATTGACATTAATAGTAAAGAACTTCGCAATGGTGGGATTATCATTGCAGATTCAAAGTTTAATCCTGTTGTGGAAAATGAGAATATTCGTTTCTTCTCTGTACCATTAACAGAGATTGCACAAAATCTTGGTACATCTTTAATGAAGAACATGGTAGCTTTAGGTGCTACTAGTGCTGTATTAGGTTTATCTCAGGATATTTTCAAAGAGATTGTAGTTGAAATGTTTGCGAAAAAAGGTCAAAATGTGGTTGATAACAATATGAAGGCATTCACAGAGGGTGCTGAATTTGTTAGCAATGAAATTAATGGCCCATTAGACGATTTCTTATTAGCAAAGGCTGATGGAAAGAAACGCCTATTTATGACTGGTAACCAAGCAGTAGGCTTAGGTGCATTATCAGCTGGTGTTCGTTTTATGCCAGCTTATCCTATAACACCTGCATCTGAAGTGATGGAATTCTTAATCAAAAACCTACCAAAATTAGGTGGTGCTGTTATCCAAACTGAGGATGAGATTGCTGCTGTAACGATGGCAATAGGAGCATCATACGGTGGAGCACGTTCAATGACTTCAACCTCTGGCCCAGGCTTATCATTAATGCAAGAAGCAATTGGTTTAGCAGGAATTACAGAGATTCCTCTTGTGATTGTGGATGTTCAACGTGGAGGCCCAAGTACAGGACTTCCTACAAAGAACGAGCAAAGTGATTTCAATGCTGCGCTTTATGGTAGTCATGGAGAGATACCAAAAATCGTTATTGCCCCACATACAGTAGAAGATGCTTTTTATGATACTGTACAAGCTTTTAATCTAGCTGATCAATACCAATGTCCTGTTATCATTCTTACTGATTTAGCCTTAGGAATGGGTAAGCAGACAGTTGATCCTTTTGATTATAGCAGAATCAGCATTGATCGTGGAAAATTCTTAGCTAATGAAGAATTACCTGAGCTAGAGACATCGATGTTCAAACGTTTTGAATTAACTGAAGATGGCATATCTCCGCGAGTAATACCTGGACAGAAGAATGGTATTCATCACGTGACTGGTGTTGAGCATGCGGAGGATGGACGTCCATCAGAGAGTCCTACAAATCGTCAGAACATGATGGAAAAACGATTAAATAAAGTAACAAGTGTTGACTTTAATAATCCTATCATAGCAAATGCACCTCATGATAGTGCAGATGCCTTATTATTAGGAATTGGATCATCCCAAGGAGTAATCACTGAAGCGATTGACCGTTTAGAAAAGGATGGTTTAAAAGTAAATCAAGTACACTTACGTTTAGTATCACCTTTCCCTAAAGCAGAGCTTAAAGCAGAAATGGATAAGGCGAAAAAGGTAATTGTTATTGAGAGCAATGGTACTGGACAAATAGCTAACTTAATTAAGCTACAAGTAGGAATGGCTGATAAGGTTGAGAGCTTACTTAAATACGATGGTACTCCATTCTTACCTTCACAAATCTATAATGGTTGTAAGGGGTTGATATAAATGGCAACATTTAAAGATTTCCGAAATGATATTAAACCAAACTGGTGTCCAGGTTGCGGTGACTTTGCGGTTCAAGCTGCTATCCAAAGAGCAGCGGCTAATATCGGATTAGAGCCGGAAAATTTTGCCCTTGTATCAGGAATAGGTTGTTCTGGTCGAATTTCTGGCTATGTGAATGCATATGGTTTACACGGTATTCATGGTCGTGCATTACCAATCGCACAGGGTCTTAAAATGGCAAATAGAAATTTAACTGTTATGGCAGCTGGTGGTGATGGTGATGGTTTTGCTATTGGAACGAACCATACCATTCATGCGATTAGAAGAAATATTGATATGACTTATGTTGTGATGGATAACCAAATTTATGGTTTAACAAAGGGACAAACATCTCCACGAAGCTCATTTGGAGCAAAGACCAAGAGTACTCCTGCTGGTTCAATCGAACCACCAATTAGACCATTAGAATTAGCAATTTCCGCTGGTGCTGGCTTTGTTGCCCAAGCATTTTCAGGAGATATTGCACAATTAACAAAAATTATTGAAGCAGGAATGAATCATAAGGGCTTCTCTTTTATAAATGTATTCAGTCCTTGTGTAACTTTTAATAAAGTTAATTCTTATGAGTGGTTTAAGGAAAGAATCGTGAATTTAGATAATGATGCAGAGTTTGATAATACCAATCGTTCATTAGCTGTACAAAAGGTGATGGAGTATGATGGATTAGTTACTGGTATCATTTATCAAGATTCATCCAGAGAGTCTTATGAAAACTTAATTCCTAACTTTAAAAAGGAACCAATTGTTAAACAAGGGATTATGATTTCTGAGGATGAGTTTACATCATTATTAAAAGAATATGAATAATTAATGAACAAAAAGAGGAGATGGGGATACCGTCTCCTCTTTTTGTATACCATTTTGTTTATTTGGAAGATGGAAGTAATATGAAAAATCTAAAAAATGCTAATTATATTTCTTTTTCTGAAGGAATTGTATTTATAAAACTACTTAAGTTATAATTTAGACAAAGTTATTACATCTATAGAGGAGGTTTTATTGATGCAAGTACCTGTAGGTATTTCTAATCGCCATATACATTTATCTCAATTTGATCTTAAAATATTGTTTGGAGAAGGATATGAACTTACCATATTAAAGGATCTTTCTCAGCCAGGTCAATATGCTGCAGAAGAAGTTGTGACTATTGTTGGACCAAAGGGGAAGATTGAGAAGGTAAGGATTCTAGGGCCTGTTCGCAAATTTACACAAATCGAAGTATCCAGAACGGATAGCTTTATTTTAGGGGTAATGCCACCTGTAAGAGATTCCGGGTTTTTACAGGATACACCAGGACTAAAAGTTATTGGGCCTAAAGGAGAAGTAAATCTAGAAAACGGAACCATATTAGCAGCCCGTCATATTCATTTTCATACTAATGATGCTGTAAAGTTTGGTGTAAAAGATCAAGATCGGCTTAGGGTGTTTGTTGAAGGAGAAAGAGGAGTGATATTTGAAAATGTCTTAGCAAGGGTATCTAAATCCTATGCTTTGGAATTTCATTTAGATACAGATGAAGCAAATGCGGCAGGACTTAAAAATGGTGATTTATTAGAGGTAGTACATTATGAGGATTAAATAAAAGTTCCATACTGGAGCTTTTATTTAATTTCTTGTAGATAATATTTCGAATAGAAAGGATTGTTCTATGCCTTTTCCTCCTGTGTTAGAATATGCCCATCAACTCGTAAGAAAAGTTGTGGATAAAGATGATATTGTTATAGACGCAACCTTAGGAAATGGCTATGATACTGTTTTTTTAGCTGATTTAATGGGAGATGAAGGTCATGTTTATGGCTTTGATATTCAAGAGCAGGCAATTAAAAACACGAAGAATAGATTAATTGAATATCACCTTTTACATCGAGTGACCTTAATCAATGATGGACATGAAAATATACAGCAATATATACCTGCTTCAATAAATGGAATAATGTTCAATTTAGGTTATTTACCTGGCTCTAGTAAACGTATTACTACTGTACCAAAGAAGACAATAAAAGCACTTCAAAGTGTAATGTCTCTTCTTCAAACGGGAGGGATTATTACGATTATTGTCTACATAAAACATGATGAAGGGATAGAAGCAAAAAAACTAGAAGAGTACATAAGAACTATAGATCAAAAGAAATTTTCGGTGGTGAAATATCAATTTTTAAATCAACAAGGAGATCCTCCATACCTTATTGGAATTGAGAAAATATGATAAAACAGCAGTCTTTCAAGGCTGCTGTTTTTATACCTTATCTTTATTTAGGGAAGCCACTTTTCATTTGAATGCTTGGTTTTTTACCCTTTAATCCTTCATTATGCTCTGGGGCATATTGGTTTTTTTGTGATTTTGCTTCTCTTGCTCTAGGTTTTCCTGCTGGCTTATATAGCTCGGTTGCAAATTCCTCTCTTACAAAATCACGCTTGTTTCGAAAGATGTCATTATGATTTGGCAAAAAAACTCCCCCTTTAGAATTGGTATGATAATAAGATACCCATTTCACCTTCATTTTAAGCAGGAAGTTTAGGGATAATAAACTGAATAGGTTAGTTGTTTTTTATATATTTAGAAAGTATGTTATAATAATATGCTGTTAATGAATATATAAACATGACTATGATGGATGGAAAATATAAACAAAAAAGAAGGGAGAATGAATATGTATAAACCAACGGACACTAAATCCGTCAAAGGTTCTTCTAAAAAAGATCTATTTATCAGACCAGATTTCAAAGCAGCAAAAAAACGTGGTAGAGAGCAAATAAAGGTCATCCAATTTGGTGATATACCCGATGATATGAGTCATATCGGCAAGGATAAGTATTATTTAATAAGGACTTATGGCTGTCAGATGAATTCTCACGATTCTGAAACAATGGCTGGTATTCTTGGTCAAATGGGGTATCAATCAACAGAAATTGAAGAAGAGGCCGATATTATTTTGTTCAATACCTGTGCAATTCGTGAAAATGCAGAGGATAAAGTGTTTGGTGAATTGGGAAGGTTAAAGCATTTGAAGCGGGAAAAGCCTGATTTAATATTAGGTGTTGCTGGCTGTATGCCACAAGAAGAGAAGGTAGTAACTAGAATTCTTAAATCCTATCAACATGTTGACTTGATATTGGGTACTCATAATATACATCGCCTTCCTAAGCTATTAAAGGATGCAATGTTTAGTAAAGAGAAAGTGATTGAGGTATGGTCAAAAGAAGGCGATATTATTGAACAGATGCCAAAGGTAAGAAAAGATGGTTTAAAGGCATGGGTAAATATCATGTATGGCTGTGATAAATTTTGTACCTATTGTATAGTACCTTATACACGAGGAAAAGAACGTAGTAGAAGACCAGAGGATGTCATTGCTGAGGTAAGAGAATTGGCACGTTTAGGCTATAAAGAAGTAACATTATTAGGTCAAAATGTAAATGCCTATGGTAAGGATTTAGATAGCGATTATAGCTTTGGTCATTTACTTGATGATTTAAGAAAAATTGATATACCTCGAATTCGCTTTATGACAAGTCATCCTAAAGATTTTGATGATTATCTAATCAGTGTACTTTCAAATAGAGGTAATTTAGTTGAACATATTCATTTACCAGTACAATCTGGTAATACGGATATCCTTAAAAAGATGGCTCGAAAATATTCTAGAGAACATTATTTAAATTTAGTTCATAAAATAAAAAAAGCAATACCAGATGTCGTATTAACTACAGATATTATTGTTGGCTTTCCAGATGAAACAGAAGAGCAATTTAATGATACCTTAACACTTGTGGAGGAGTTAGTTTTTGATGCGGCTTATACCTTTATTTATTCTCCGCGTGAAGGTACTCCTGCAGCAGGTATGGAGGATAATATTCCAGAGGAAGTAAAAAAAGAGCGTCTACAGCGTTTAATGGAAATTCAAAATAAATGTAGTAGAGAAAAAAATGAAAAGTTAATAGGTGAGATTGTAGAAATACTAGTTGAAGGAGAAAGCAAAACGAATCCAGAAATTTTATCTGGAAGAACAAGAACCAACAAAATTGTTAATTTTGTTGGAGATAAATTCTTAATAGGTAAGTTAATTGATGTCCGTATCACTGAAGCAAAAACATGGGCTTTATTTGGTGAGGTTGTAGATTCCTTGAAGGAGGAATCAAAGTATGTCACAAATTACTAAAGAAGATGTACTGAAAAAAACTAGTGAAATTGCTGAATTGATTGGACAACAAGAAGAGATTGAATTTTTTCAGCAAGCTGAGTATAAAATAAAGCACAACGAAAAAATACAAAATCTCATCACAGAAATTAAAAAGAAACAACAAGAGTTAGTCCATGCAAAGCATTTTAAAAAGAGTAATTATATAAAAGCACTAGAAAAGCAATTGGATGATTTGAATCACGAATTAAATGAAATTCCTTTAGTAAAACAATACAAGCAGTCATTAGAAGATATAAATAGGTATATGCAATTGATTATAGACTTGCTAAAGGATCAGCTTTCAGAAAATATTATGATTGATAAGTAATAAAAAAAAGATGGTAAAACCTACATATTTTCTGTAGGTTTTTTTTTATGTTTTGTTCACCATAGTCATATGCCCTGCATAATATTAATTGAGAATCGATTGAGGAGGGTATAGCATGTTCCATACAGATAAGGACCTGCAATGTAGAGAGATTATTACTAAAGCGGTCTGTGGTAAGGGACGTAAATTTTCTAAGGCAACGCATACTATATCACTGCCAAATAAACCAAGTAATATATTAGGTAGCTGGGCAATTAACCATTCATTTGAAGCTGAAAAAGTTGGTGATATAATTGAGGTAATTGGTACTTACGATATCAACCTATGGTATTCATATGCTAATAATACGAAAACGACTGTTGAAACAGAAACCATTTCTTATGTTGAACAGGTACCATTATCCTACTTAGATAGCAATTGTTCTAAAAGTAATTTACAAGTAACTGCAACAGCACCTGAACCACCTACTTGTGTTGATGCAAAGGTATCTTCTGACGGAAGTTCTGTTATTGTTGAAGTAGAAAAAGAGTTTCTAGTTGAAGTAATAGGGGATACAAAAGTATGTGTTGTGATATGTCCTGACGGCTGTGATGATGACAAAGGATTTTTACTTGAGGAAGAAGACGTTGATTCTGAAGAAACGGAAGACTTGGATCCTTCATTCATTATCGATGATCTAGAGTAAGAAGTATTAAAAAGAGAGGGGTCATGCCCTTCTTTTTTTTTTCACTTTATGTCATGCGGTTGAATAATATAAGCTTGAAAACCCAAGATAGAGTTGGGGGAGAAACGATGACATTAGAAACGATTATCAATACCTTGGATAGTAATACCAATTCTCATTTTTCATTAAATAAATATGCAGTTGCCACAGCGATTGATAAAAATGAAATATTGAATCAGATGAGAATTCTTCGAATGCATGGTGTATCAACACCATTAACATATAATGATCAAATAAAGAGTAATCGCTACAGAACGATATATCTCCTTCCTATTTTTCAACAGAAACTTCTAGGGATTTATAAACAGTCACGATATAGTAGTGATAATTGGGTAAATTCAGCATTGGTAAGAAATAATCAAAAAATCTATATCGAACGATTCACTAAATTTCCATCAAAAAGAGAAGAAAATAGGGTTACTGAACAAGCGACACATGCAGTATATGCACTAGGTCTAGATTATGCACTAGTAAAGATAGGAATGATTGAGGGATCAAAACCACTGGTATTATTTGTGAATCCGTTTCCTGATACAAATCAAGATATTAAGGATTTATTAAACGGAGCAATCAATGAATTTCAAAGTAATTGGGATCATTATTCAATGTTACAAAGTAAAAATGTAATCATTGGTGCTGATCCTGAATTCGTATTGGAATCCGTACATGGGGGATTGGTTTTAGCTTCTACATACTTACCGAAGTATGGCGTTGCAGGGTGTGATCAAATATGGACTAATAGAGATAGAACGCAGTTACCAATTGCAGAATTGAGGCCAAAGCCTGAAGGTGAACCACGGGGGTTTGTCATTAATTTATATAAAAGCATGCTTGTTGCTAGTAAGAGAATTAAAAATAAAAATCACAAATGGTTAGCTGGTGCCTTACCTATACCCGGTTATCCGATTGGGGGTCACATTCATTTTAGTAATATTTGGTTAAATTCTTTTTTAATAAGGGCATTTGATAATTATCTAACTCTTTTAATTACTTTGTTTGAAGATAAAAGGGGAATTAATAGAAGACCAAAATACGGATTTCTTGGGGATGTGAGAGAGCAATTTCATGGCGGTTTTGAATATAGAACGCCACCCAGTTGGATCGTGAATCCAACCGTAACCAAAGGCATTATTGCATTATCAAAGCTTATATCTGAAAATTACTTTTACTTATACCAGAATCCCTTAAAGGATATTCATGTTCAAGCTGCTTATTACAAGGGAGATAAAGATACACTTAGACCTATTGTAGAAAATTTATGGAAGGAATTAAAGCAATTGAATGATTTCTCTTTGTACAAAAAGTATTTGCTACCCTTAGAAATCTTAATAAAAAATGGTTATTTATGGAACGAGAAAGAAGATATAAGAAAAGCATGGTTATTACCACCATATAACAAAAAAAACTTATAAGAATGAAATTGCATCCCATCATCGTTAGTAGAACAAAAAAAGGTTAGAGTATGTTATAATTAGTAAAAATCATTCGTCTATTTACGGAGGTAAATCATGTCCACATATACTCCTATGATTCTACAATATCTTTCAATAAAGGCAGGCTATCGTGATGCCTTTTTATTTTTTCGTCTAGGCGATTTTTATGAAATGTTTTTTGATGATGCTGAAAAAGCCTCAAAGCTATTAGAAATCACATTAACGAGTAGGGATGGCGGAGTTGAAGAAAAGATACCGATGTGTGGAGTACCCTATCATTCCGCTGAAGCCTATATATCTAAATTAATAGATATGGGCTATAAGGTTGCTATTTGTGAACAGGTGGAAGATCCAAAGGTTGCAAAGGGTGTTGTAAGACGAGAAGTGGTACGTGTTATCACTCCAGGAACAGTGATGGAAGGGAAATTAATCGAAGGGAAAAGCAGTAATTATATAGCGGCTGTTGTGGCAACAGAGGAGGGCTATGGTATCTCTGTTTCAGATATATCTACGGGCGAATTTTATGCTACGATTATCAAGGGTGAAATAGATAGAGTGGTAGGTGAGCTTAATCAATTTAATCCCTCTGAGCTAATCATCGAAGCCTCATTTTATGAGAAATTTCAGCCATATTTACATCTTGTTAAAGCGACAATCTCACAAATAGAAATACTTTTGAAGGATAATATCGATGAATTTTTTAGTAATCATTTTCCTGATATGGACATGAAGGAGCTTTCTTATCCAATAAAGATCGGTTCTTTTACTCTTTTAGATTATTTAGAATCAACACAGAATAAAAGATTGGATTATTTTAATAAAATAAATGTATATGATGCAAAAGAATTTATGATCTTGGATCAGTTTTCAAAACGAAATCTAGAGCTGACACAAACCTCAAGAGAGCAAACAAAAAAAGGTTCTCTGGTTTGGTTACTTGATCAAACGGAAACAGCGATGGGAAGTAGATTATTAAGAAGATGGTTAGAGAAACCATTATTATCATTTAATATGATTCAAGAGCGTTTAGATACTGTTGAAAGCTTATATCATGACCCCATTCTATTAGAGGATCTAAAGTCAAAGCTAAAGTATGTCTATGATATTGAGCGATTAATTTCTCGTATATCCTTTGGTAATGCAACTCCTAAAGATCTATATCATTTAAGAAATAGTCTAGAGCAAGTACCTAGTATGTTGAAATTAATAATGGAAAGTGAGTCATCTGGGCTGAAATCGATGTTTGAAGCTATAGATATCTGCCATGATGTTGCAACCTTTATTAAACAAGCTATTCAAGAAGATCCACCTATTTCACCAAAGTCTAGTGGGTTAATTAGACGAGGTTTTGATGAAAAACTGGACATGTATTATTTGGCCAGCACAGAAGGAAAGGAATGGCTTAAAAATTTAGAGAAAAGAGAGAAGGAAGCTACTGGTATAAAATCTCTGAAGATTGGTTTTAATAAGGTTTTTGGTTATTATATTGAGGTGACAAGATCGAATTTAGCTCAGGTACCATTAGATCGATATATTCGAAAACAGACCCTAGCAAATGCAGAGCGATACATAACAGAAGAATTGAAAGACAGGGAAGAACAAATCCTAGAAGCCGAAGAAAAAATGCAGGAGCTTGAATATGAAATTTTTACAAAAGTTAGAGAAGAAGTCTCTATTCATCAACGAAGATTACAGGAGCTAGCACAGAAAATAGCAAAATTAGATGTTTTGATGTCCTTTTCTGTAGTTAGTATGAAAAATAGGTATCATCGCCCAAGAATAAACCAGGATGGGAGAATAATGATTAAACAAGGAAGACATCCTGTGATCGAAGCGGTGAATAAGGATTATCTATTTATTCCAAATGATATTTATTTAAATCAAGAGGATCAACAAATCCTATTAATAACGGGACCAAATATGTCAGGAAAAAGTACCTACATGAGACAAATCGCATTGACAACAATCATGGCTCAAATAGGCTGTTTTGTCCCAGCTGATGATGCAGATGTTACTGTCGTTGATCAAATATTTACAAGAATTGGTGCGGGGGATGATTTAACGAGTGGGCAAAGTACTTTTATGGTTGAAATGGTTGAAACCAACAATGCAATTAAATATGCAACAGCAAGCAGCTTAATTTTATTAGATGAGATAGGAAGAGGTACTTCAACCTATGATGGCATGGCATTAGCACAAGCTATTATTCAATATATCCATGAGCATGTAAAGGCAAAAACGTTATTTTCCACTCATTACCATGAATTGACAGTACTAGGAGATCGTTATCCACGTATCCATAATATCCATGTGAATGTGATAGAGAAAAATGGAGAGGTTATCTTTTTACATAAAATTGAAAAGGGAAAAGCGGATAAAAGCTATGGTATCCATGTTGCAGAGTTAGCAGGTATGCCAAAAGAAATCATCGAAAATGCAAAGCATATATTAAAGGATTTAGAAACAAATGGTCATCAAGGGTTAAATAGTAGTGTTCAGTTAGATTTCTTTCAACAAGCTGTTCAAGAAAGTGTCTCTAAGAAGGGAAAAAGAAATGATGAGTTTCACGTTTATAAACAAATTGTAAAAGAAATTGAAGAGCTGGATTTATTAAACATTAGTCCTATGGAGGGATTTCAGCTTTTATATGACATTCAGAAAAAGTTAAGGAAGTGATCGTCATGGCTAAAATTGAGATTCTAAATGAACATATTGCAAATCAAATTGCTGCTGGAGAAGTAGTGGAGCGCCCCGCTTCAGTGGTCAAGGAGCTAGTAGAAAATAGTATTGATGCAGGCAGCAACAGAATAGAAATAAGTATAATTGAGGGTGGCATTCATTCTATTTTGGTTAAGGATAATGGAGAAGGTATAGGCAGGGATGATGTTGACAAAGCATTTTTGCGACATGCCACCAGCAAGATTAAGTCTGGGAAAGATTTATTTCATATTTTAACATTAGGCTTTCGGGGTGAAGCCCTTCCAAGTATTGCAGCTGTTTCACGAATTAAGCTAAGAACATCGACGGAGACAAGTGGACATGGATTAGAAATTGCTTTAGAGGCTGGAAAAATAATTAACAAAAGCGAAATTGCATATCCTAAGGGAACGGAAATTTTAGTAGAAGATATATTTTTCAACACACCAGCTAGATTAAAGTATTTAAAATCATTACAGACTGAATTAGGGCATATTACTGATTATATCAATCGTATTTGTCTTTCCTATCCTCATATTTCATTTATCCTGAAACATAATGATCGTATCATTATCAGAACTAGTGGAGATGGACAGCTTAGGCACGTCATAGCAGCAATATATGGTTCAGAAATGGCGAAAAATATGATACCTATCGAAAATGAAAGTCTTGATTTCAAAATAGCGGGCTATGTTGCTAAACCAGAAATTACAAGGGCAAATAGGAATCATATTTCTATTTATATAAATGGAAGGTATATTAAAAATTTTTTATTAACGAATGCAATCATAAAAGGCTATAAAACGTTATTGATGGTGAATCGTTATCCCATTTCTGTCCTGCAAATTATGATGGACCCAAGTCTGTTTGATGTCAATGTTCATCCATCTAAGCTTGAAGTACGTTTTAGTAAAGAGAAAGAGCTTATGACATTTATCGAAGAATCAGTCTATAAAACATTGAATAGTCAATCTTTTATTCGAGAACCTATAAAATCAAAAGCGAATATCACATATCAAAGAGAGCAGCAGGAAGCATTTGATTTTACATTAAAGAATAAAGAAACACAGCAAAATGTAAAGAGAGATAAGCAATACAATCAGCAGCATATACGGGAAGAACACAAAGAAATACAACGTAGCAATGCTAATACAGATTATAAAGAGATTTCAATGAGTAATAAAAAGGATGTTCAACACAATGAGGAAGATCAAGCGAAAAACAGTCATGACGATGCAACAACTAAAAAACTCCCATTTTTAGAACCGATTGCACAGCTACAAGGAACCTATATCGTTGCTCAAAATGAAGATGGTTTTTTCTTGATTGATCAGCATGCTGCACATGAGCGGATTAATTATGAAAAAAATATAGCATTAATGAATGAGGAACTAAAAATTAGTCAAGAATTACTAATGCCAATAACGATGGATTTTACAAGAGATATAATAGATAAATCGATAATCAAGCTATCAGAATTACGAGAGATCGGCCTTGATATGGAACTGTTTGGAAATCAAACATTAATGATACGTTCCACCCCGCAATGGATACCAAATGGACAGGAAAAGTATTTTATTGAAAGAATAATAAATATGCTAGTGGAGGATGACAGGGTTGATTTTGAAGAGCTTAGAAAGGATATTATTGCTACTACATCCTGTAAAACGTCGATAAAGGCCAATAAGTATCTAAAAAAAGAGGAAATGGAATTATTAATAGAACAGCTAAGAAAAACGAATAATCCATTTTCATGTCCTCATGGTCGACCTACTATTATTCATTTCTCTTATTATGAAATAGAAAAAATGTTTAAAAGAGTGGTATAAAATGTTAATTGTTACTACATCTTATCAACCGAATCATGATATAATAGCTCGAGCAAAGAAAATAACAATTGAGATTGATGGGTTATTAGTAGATAGAGAAAAGCTTTCTATTCCAAAGCTATTAGATAAATTTCACCAAAATAAGGTAATAATTGTGGGAAAAAATAGCGCGAAATACTTCTCTAAGGAGAATAATAATCCGTTTTTCTTCCATCCAAATATGGCTGTTTTACGTATAAAACGACTAAAACAAGGTGATAATGATTCAATGGTACAAATTTCTAATTTAAAGCTAGGAGACCATTTTTTAGATTGTACCCTTGGATTAGCAAGTGATTCAATAGTAGCTTCGTTTGTAGTAGGTGAACAAGGTAGAGTGTTGGCGTTTGAGAGCCAGCCTACATTAGCAGCAATAGTTAAAGATGGATTAAAGATGGCTATAAATAAGGATACTGAAATCATAGATGCAATGAAGCGAATCGAAGTTGTAACCCGTAATCATTATGATGGATTAAAATCATTACCTGATAAAAGCTTTGATGTTGTCTATTTTGATCCAATGTTTAGAGATGAAATATCAAAATCTGCACCGCTCCATCCAATGAGAAATTTAGCAAATTCAAGTGAATTAAATCTAGATACGATAAGAGAAGCAAAGAGAGTAGCAAAACGAATAATAATCTTAAAAGAACGCAATTTTAGTAAGGAATTTGAGCGTTTAGGTTTTGTTCCGATTACCCGTTCATCTTCAATTACCTATGGTGTGATTTCATTAAATGGAGATGACTACAATTGAAAGAAAAATTATTAATCATATTAGGTCCAACTTCTGTTGGTAAAACAGATCTCAGTATAGATATTGCAAAGAAATTCGATGGAGAGATAATTTCTGGCGATTCTATGCAAGTATATAAGCAGATGGATATTGGAACAGCAAAAATAAAGAAACAAGAAATGATGGGCATTCCTCACTATTTGATTGATTGTTTTGATCCTGATTACTATTTCTCAGCTGCAGATTTTAAAGAAATTGCGATTGAAAAAATAACGACGATTAATCAAAAGGGTCATTTGCCTATTATTGCAGGTGGTACGGGATTATATATAAAATCAGTTATCCAGCAGTATCAGTTTTCAATAGCATCGAAGGATGAAACATATCGAGAGGAAATGAACAGAATAGCTGAAGAAAAAGGAAATAAAGCATTACACGATAGATTAGCTAGCATTGATATGACTTCTGCAGAAAAATTACACATAAATGATAGAAAAAGAGTCATTCGCGCATTAGAGGTACATCACCTAACTGGAAAGAAAATGAGTGAAGTCTTAGAGGAGCAAAAATTAGAAACACCATATGATTTATTAATGATAGGTTTAACGATGGATAGAGCAAAATTGTATGATCGAATTAACCGTAGAGTAGAATATATGTTGGAGCAAGGATTAATAGATGAAGTAAAAAAGCTATTAAAATTAGGTTATAATGAACAATATCATGCGATGCAAGCTATTGGCTATAAAGAAATATTACAATATGTTAGGGGGGAGATATCATTAGATAGAGCGATTTATATGATTAAGCAAGGAACACGTAGGTTTGCCAAAAGGCAATTAAGTCTATTCAGACAGCTACAGGATATTCAATGGTTTGATGTCACAACGGTTGATATAAACGAAAGAAATAAAATTTATCATAATATTTATCATTTAATTGCAGGAAAGTTCCCACATTTGCAGAATAAATAAATTATCGTATATGTGATCTAGGGGGGTATTATAATGAAACAAAGTATTAATATTCAAGACTCTTTTCTAAATGTAGCTCGGAAAGAAAGTGTGCCTGTGACCATTTTCTTAATGAACGGTTTTCAATTAAGAGGATTAATCAAAGGCTTCGATAATTTCACAGTCATTTTAGAGACAGATGGTAAGCAGCAAATGGTTTATAAGCATGCCATTTCAACATTTGTACCCGCAAAAAATATTAATTTTAGTCAAGAAAGTAAAGAGGAGTAATTAGAATCAACTAATACTAAGAAATAAAAAGCATTCTTAATTTAGGATGCTTTTTTATTTTAATAAATATAAGATAAAAATTTTGAACTAAATGTAAATTATATTAATATATTTATAGTAATGATGAATGAAAAGGATGAAGAAGAATGGAATATAAGGTTATTGACATAGAGAACTCTCCTGAAGAGGTAAAGAACTGGGTAGAGGAGAATAAGTTACAAGAAGCTCATACCGTTATTCATACGGAGACTAATACCTATGTTGTGATAACAAGAGGGCAAAAAAGGACAGGTGGCTATGGAATTGAGGTCATTTCTGTTGAAGAAATGGAAGATAAAATAACCATTCTAGTGAAGTATATTGAAAAGGACCGGGATGGGTTTGTTATCCAGTTAATCACGTACCCATATATCATTATTGAGCTTCCGAAAACAGATAAGAAAATAAAAATATTATTTGAACATTTACTAGATAATGAATAATTTGATTGAGAAGCTTTTTGATAAAGCTTTACAAACCTTACAAAAAATATTAAGCTAATTATATAAATTGGAGGTGAGTTATGTTTAAGAAATTGAAAAGTTCATCGATCAAGAAAAAGATCCTATTGTATTTGTCACCTTCTTTAATTGTCACTGTGCTTGCTTTATACATAGTATTTACTCAGTATCAAGGCCTCATTGCTCTTCAAAACCAATTAGAGGGGCTACATAATAATGAGCAGGAGATTTATCAAGTTGGTTGGAAAATCTATGAGCTCTCTTTATATGAATCAAAATATATTGAAGATGTTCCAAGGGCTCCAACGAAAAAAATGATGGCTGGCATACAGACTCTTATTACTAACGGTTTAGATGATATTAGTAACTCTATTAATAGTGCACAATATAATGAATTGAATCTTAGTAAGGAACTTTTATTAAAAAGAAAAAATTTTGTTGATGATATCTCCATAATGAAGGAGAAAGTGAATACCACCCAATATTTAGTTGTAGAAAGAAAGAATCTAAACGGAATTGACACCAATTCCTTTATCATTAAACAGAGTATTGAATCAAAGAACAATTTAGTTTCATTATTTATTAGCAAAGGAATCGAAATAACGAGTACATACAAACAGCTAATCAATCAAAAAATCGCTAGTCTTACAAAAAATATCTATTATCTTATTTTATTAGCAGGTGCCTTTGTAATTTTAATATCTTTACTTGCTGCTCAGATTATAGGACGATCCATTGCTAGTAGTATTAAGGAAGTTAACAATCAAGTCAATAGAATGGCAGCAGGTGATTTGAACATTTACTTTAATAAAATATCAAATGATGAAATTGGAAGTGTCAAAAATACCTTGCTAGAAATGAAGGAAGGTATTCAGCAGCTTATCAGAAAAATTATTGATAATAAGAATAGGATTGATCAATTTTCTAGTGAATTATTACATAATTCAAATAAATCCTCACAATATGCTTCAGATGTAGAGAATCACATTGGAAATATCACATCTAATATCAATAACCAAAATATTTCCATAACAGATTTGTCTTCCGTTACACAGGAGCTTTCTGCATCGATGGAGCAAATATCAGCTAGCATTGAGCTTGTGTCAGATAATGCTACTGAGGTAAATGTACTTTCAAAGCAAGGCTTTGATGAGACACGAAATATAGAAGAACAAATGGAGCAAATTTTTAATCATACAAGTGATTTAAATAATTTTTCTCAAGAGCTTACTACTAATATTAAACAAATAACGAATATATCTGGAAAAATTAATCAAATCGCAGATCAAACAAAAATATTATCACTAAATGCTACGATTGAGGCAGCTAGAGCTGGCCAATCTGGTAAAGGCTTTGCTGTAGTTGCTGCTCAAGTAAGGGAGCTTGCGATGCAAACCTCCGATTTATCAGAAGAGATAACAAAGATTATTATGATTACTGATAAAACAGCAAAGAGAACGATTGAGAGTATTAACACGAGTATTGAGGAGGTAAAGGAAGGTAGAGATAAAGTCTACACGGCTTCTGTCACCTTTAAAAATATTGCTAACAATATAACCTCATTAACGAATAAAATAGATGAGATCGTATTAGGAATCAGACAAATTAACCAAGCAACAGAGGACACTGTAGAAACGATTAACCAACTAGCAGGAAATTCAGAACAATTGTCTAGTATTTCAAAGGATGTTTTACAGAACTCTGTCGAACAATCAAAAATAGCAAAATCGCTACATGATGATGTTGAGGTTCTTAAAACGGTTACCATAGAATTGAATGAATCTGTTGGAAAATTTAATATATAAAGTCTACAACTGTCTCAAAAGAGCCTTGATATAAAGGCTCTTTTTCTTTTGTAAATGGGCATTAGCACATTTTCTTTTTTTTTGCGTATATTATTATTACATCATCATGTTATGAGGAGGTTCTACTGTGACAAACAGACTTGCTTTAAATCATCCACGGCAAAATAAAATACAAATCGTTTTAGATCATAATCGCGAGATGGTAAAAGTAAAGGAGTTACCCAGCAAAAAAGTTGAAAACTCCTCTATGAATCCATCGATTCAGGAGAAGTTTAATCGTATTGTGCAGAAGCTTGATCGTCTAGTTGGTCTTAATGAGATAAAAAAATTAATTTTTGAGATATTTGCTTTAATTAATATAAGCTATCACCGAACTACATATGGGCTTAAATCCGAATCACAGGTATTTCATATGATATTTAAAGGTAACCCTGGGACTGGGAAAACAACGGTTGCAAGAATAATGGCAAATATGTTTATGGAAATGGGATTACTATCTAAAGGACATTTAGTAGAAGTGGAAAGAGCTGATTTAGTAGGGGAATATATCGGACATACCGCTCAAAAGACACGTGAACAAGTGAATAATGCGTTAGGTGGAATATTATTCATTGATGAAGCTTACTCCCTATACCGAGGAGGAGATAAGGATTTTGGTAGAGAGAGTATAGATGTGCTTGTAAAAGCGATGGAGGATCACAAAAATGATTTTATTCTCATTTTGGCTGGTTACTCCTATGAAATGGATTCTTTTATTCATGCCAATCCAGGCTTATATTCTCGTTTTCCTATTCAATTAAATTTTGAAGATTATACGATTGAGCAGTTATTAGAAATAGCAGAGGTGATGATTAAGGAGAGAGATTATGACCTTTCTACAGCTGCAAAGGATCGGATGAAACAAATGCTTATGGAAGAAAAAGCCAATCCGTTGCGAAACTTTAGTAACGCACGTTTAGTTCGTAATTGGGTAGAAAAAGCGATAAGAAATCAAGCGGTTCGCTTAATCAGTGATCATGATGTACCAAATTCTAAACAAATACTAATGACTATCCAGTCAGAGGATTTTATATTTACAAGAAAGTCTATATCAAATCATTTCTAAAGTGAAGTCTCATGCGTCACAAAGTTGATGTTTAACCATTTATCAAAAAAGATACCCTCTACTGTTACATTAGTCAAAGCGACATGAATTTTTACATGACGATTATAGGCCTGCGTTAACAACTCAGCAAATACGGGGTCCCGATCGATGCACGGCGTAAAAACTTTAGCATCATTTCTTTGAACAATAAAAAGAATATGTGACTGAATATGGTTCTCTGCTTGTAATTTGATTAGTGTTTTAATGTGTTTTCTTCCTCTTTCAGTAGGAGCATCTGGAAAACAGGCTATGCCTTGCTCAACTTTATTGACTGATTTTACTTCGATATATTGAACTAAACGATTGGAAAATAAGGCAAAATCAATACGGTCCTTTTCTAATGAAACCTCTCTATGGATATCGCCAGCCTCTACGTCTATTAACATTTTATCCTTTAATAGTTGATGAGAAAAGTCATTAGCAATTAGTGCATCTATACAAACCATTGTATTCATATATTGCACAAGAAATAACGTGTACTTTGTTTTTCGATTTTTATTCTCTGCAGGCTTTAAGTAACAAGTGACTCCCTCAGTTAAGACACCGTCTAATCTGCCTGTACTAGGAACATGAACTGATTCAATGGTTCCGTTAATACTTACATTGGCAATAAAACGATTAACTCTATTTAAAAATTCGGCTTTCATAAGGTTTGGGAATAATATTTTAGTCATGTTTACCCTCGTTTTAGAATATTTTGCTAGAAATCTAAATCTGATTTATAATTAAGTATTGTTTAGGTTCTTTTTAAAGACAGTTGTAGATAATAGATAGTATAACATAAGATGGGTGCAGGGATGGTGATAGAAAATATATGAACGATATTGAAAAAGCAATATTAGTTGGAGTGTACCTTCCATTTAAGAGCGAAGCTAAGACAGATTATTCATTAGAAGAATTAAGAAGATTAGCTGAGACAGCCCATGCAGAGGTACAATTGGTCTTTACACAAAAAAGAGAAAGTATACATTCCGCGTGGTATATCGGAAAAGGAAAGATAGAAGAATTATTAAGACTAGTAGATGAACTAAAAACAGATCTTGTTATTTTTAACGCTGAATTATCACCATCGCAAATTCGAAATATAGAAAAAGTATTAAGCTGTAAGGTGATTGATCGAACTCAGTTGATTCTTGATATATTTGCAGGAAGAGCCAAATCAAAAGATGGAAAAAATCAAGTAGAGCTTGCTCAACTAAATTACCTATTACCTAGATTATCTGGTAAAGGACTAAGCTTATCAAGACTAGGTGGAGGAATAGGGACAAGAGGTCCAGGTGAAACAAAGCTAGAAACAGACCGGAGACATATCCGCCATCGTATCCATGAGATAAAGAAAAATTTGGAGGGGATGGAGCGCCATCGAGAACTGTATCGAAATCGCAGAAAAAAGAATGATACCTTTCAAGTAGCCATTGTTGGATATACCAATGCTGGGAAATCGACATTATTGAATCAATTAAGCGGTTCAGAAATATTGGCTGAGGATAGATTGTTTGCGACGTTAGATCCCACTTCTAGAAAGGTCATGCTTCCAACTGGCAAAGAAATAATTTTAACGGATACCGTGGGCTTTATACAGGATTTACCTCATGATCTCGTTGCTGCTTTTCGGTCAACACTTGAGGAATCAAGAGAATCCAACCTTATTCTTCATGTAGTTGATGCCAGCCATCCATACTATTTCGAGCAAATGAAGGTGGTGGAAAAGCTATTGAAGGAAATTAATGCTCACACCATACCGAGTATTACTGTATACAACAAGGCTGATCTTTTACATACCACATCAGATATGAAGAGACAGGAATTCGCGAATGATAAAGATCAAATCTACCTATCGGCATTTAAAGAGGATGATTTAGGGCGATTATTAAGCTTGATTGAAGAAAAGCTATCTGAAAATTGGATGAGCTATACCTTTATCATCCCTGCAGAAAGAGCAGATTTACTTTCTTACCTCCATAACCATGGTAAACTACTAGATAAGGCTAAATGGGATGAAGAGGAAGAGTCTTGGGAAGTATCTGTTGAATTAAATAAAGTTTATCTAAACAATGAATTAAAGGAATTTCTTAAATAAAAAATAGACTGGAGTTTTTTTATGTACTCTTTTTTTAACTTTGATAAAAGCATGGAGGAAAAAATAGAAAAAGTCGAAGAAAAAATCTCATATAGATTAAGGGAAGTTGATAGGATCGTTGAATATAATCAAGCAAAGGTATTAAAGTCCTTCCAACAGCATCAGGTGTCTGATTTTCATTTAAAATCATCTACTGGTTATGGTTATGATGATTTAGGAAGAGAAACCTTTGATAAAATTTATGCTGATATATTTCAAGCAGAAGCTGCTCTGGTACGTCCTCATATTGTTTCTGGAACTCATGCACTAACCATTGGTTTATTCGGCTTGTTGCGTCCTGGGGATGAACTACTTTATATTAGTGGCAATCCCTACGATACATTAGAAAAAGTAATTGGAATTAACGGTAGTGGAATGGGCTCTTTAAAGGAATGGGGTGTTGATTTTCAATCTGTAGCATTGACTGATTCGGGTAAGGTCGATTACGAAGGAGTCGCAAGAGCAATCAATTCTCATACTAAGGTAGTAGCCATTCAAAGGTCACGCGGCTACGGATGGAGAGCCTCCTTTAGCGTTGATGACATCAAAGAGATGGTTGAATTCGTTAAAGAAATAAAAGAGGATGCTATCTTATTTGTCGACAACTGTTATGGTGAATTTACGGATATAATCGAGCCAAGCTCTGTAGGTGCTGATATTGTGATAGGATCATTAATAAAAAATCCTGGTGGGGGATTAGCAAAATCAGGTGGGTACATCGTTGGTAAGATGGGATTTGTTAAGCAGATCTCTTACCGTTTAACAGCTCCAGGTATTGGTGGTGAGGTTGGTGCAATGTATGGGTATATGTCAGATTTTTATCAAGGACTTTTTCTTGCCCCTCATTTTGTTGGTGAAGCTTTAAAGGGTGGTATTTTTACTGCTGCGTTACTAGAGGAACTTGGGTTTGAGACAAATCCTCATTGGACAGAAAAAAGGAATGATATCATCCAAGCTGTAAAGTTCAGTAATCCAAATGCTTTATTAATTTTCTTACAGGGTATTCAAAACGGATCGCCTATTGATGCACATGTTGTGCCAGAACCAGCTTCCATACCTGGATATCAGCATCCTGTCATTATGGCAGCTGGTACGTTTATACAGGGGGCAAGTCTAGAATTATCTGGAGATGCACCATTTAAAGAACCATATATAGGATATTTACAAGGTGGTTTGACCTATCAACATGTAAAGTATGGCGTGTTTACAGCATTAGAAATGATGACTAATAAAAGATTATTTAAAGTATAAGATATAAGAAATAGGTTGATAATAGAAAACGAAAATGAGGAGGAAATTAATTCTCCTATTTTTTTTTTGAAAATCAATGTAAGGAAATCTAACATTATATTGACAATAAATATAACATATATTAAAATTTAGCTATAATTAAAAAAGGAGAGAGATAGATGAACGATTTTGAAAGAAGAAATCGACCTCTTTTTCCCATAAGTGTTATCATCGAATTGACGGAATTATCTGCAAGACAAATAAGATATTATGAGGAACAGAATCTGATAAAACCTGCTAGAACAAAGGGTAGACATCGACTCTTTTCATTTTCAGATATTGACAATTTATTAGAAATTAAAAGTCTTTTGGATAAGGGAGTCAATTTAGCGGGAATTAAAGAACTATTTCTAAGAAGAGAAATTGAAAAGAAGGAAGAAAAAATCAGGGAGTTAAAAGCAAGAGAGAAAAATCAAGTTTCATACTCTGAAATAAGAAAAAAATTAAAACGAGAGATATTACAGCAAAAACCAGGTCAAGTTCATTCCTTGATACAAGGAGATTTATCACGGTTTTTCCATTAATCTTAAACTCAATGCCTAGGCATATGAGAATAAATTAAAAATGTAAGGAGAGAATGCGATGGGAAAGTATACGAAAGAAGATATTTTGAAAATTGCTAATGATGAAAATGTACGCTTTATTCGCTTAATGTTTACAGATTTATTAGGAATAAATAAAAATGTAGAAGTGCCTATCAGTCAATTAGACAAAGCATTGGATAATAAAATTATGTTTGATGGTTCTTCCATAGAAGGTTTTGTAAGAATAGAAGAATCAGATATGTACTTATATCCCGATTTAGATACATGGGTCATCTATCCTTTTCAATCTGATGAAGGTAAGGTTGCAGGATTAATCTGTGATATCTATATGCCTGATGGAACACCGTTTGCTGGAGATCCTAGAGGTATCTTGAAAAAAGTATTAAAAGAAGCTGAAGATATGGGATTTTCAGCAATGAATGTAGGACCTGAACCAGAGTTTTTCTTATTTAAAACAGATGAGCACGGTGAACCTACTTTAAATCTTAATGATCACGGCGCCTATTTTGATTTAGCACCTGTTGATCTTGGTGAAAATTGCCGAAGAGATATTGTAATGACTTTAGACGACATGGGGTTTGAAGTAGAGGCTTCTCACCATGAAGTGGCACCAGGACAACACGAAATTGATTTTAAATATGCAAATGCGGTGGAAACAGCTGATAATATCCAAACCTTTAAGTTAGTCGTAAAAACAATAGCAAGAAAGCATGGTTTACACGCGACTTTCATGCCAAAGCCGTTATATGGAGTGAATGGTTCTGGTATGCATACACATATGTCATTATTTGATGGAGATGTTAACACATTCTACGATGAGAATGACGAATTAGGATTGTCTGAGACTGCAAGATATTATACAGCAGGAATATTAAAGCATGCACGTTCACTTGTAGCTATTACTAATCCAACTGTTAATTCATACAAGCGATTAGTACCTGGTTATGAAGCACCTGTATATGTTGCATGGTCTCCTAAAAACAGAAGTCCGTTAATTCGTGTTCCTGCAGCAAGAGGGCTAAGTACTAGAATTGAAGTTCGTCATCCAGACCCATCCACAAATCCATATTTAGCATTAGCTGTGTTGTTAAAAGCTGGATTAGATGGTATTAAGAATAAAATAGATTTAGCAGCTCCGATTGACCGTAACATTTATGTTATGTCAGAGGAAGATAGGAATAAGCTAGGAATTCAAAACTTACCTGCTGATCTTCATGAAGCTCTTGGAGAGTTAATGAATGATGAAGTGATACTATCAGCACTAGGTGAACATGCAGTAGATCATTTTGTAGAAGCTAAACTTATCGAGTGGGATATGTACAGAACACAGGTTCACCCATGGGAAAGAGAACAGTATATAAAAACTTATTAGATAATATAAAAAACTCCTTAATCTCTAAAATGTCCTTTACAAAGTGTACATTTTACTCTGATTAAGGAGTTTTTATTGTTAAAAACATCTGTTAACAAACAGATGTTTTTTTGATGAACTTAATTAAATTGTCTTAAAACACCAATCACTTTGCCAAGTATTGATACATTTTTTAAAATAATCGGTTCCAATGCAGGGTTTTCAGGTTGAAGTCGAAAATGATCTTTTTCTTTATAAAATGTTTTAACAGTTGCTTCTCCGTCTTCATTCATCGCTACGACAATTTCTCCATTATTTGCTGTAGGCTGTTTTCTCACGATAACAAGATCACCGTTAAAAATACCAGCTTCAATCATACTATCACCCTCAATATTCAGCATGTATACATCATCATCTTTTATCATATTAGTGGGGAGGGGATAATAGTCTTCAATGTTTTCAATAGCGGTGATAGGTTGGCCTGCAGTAACCTTCCCGATAATAGGTACTTTTCTAACATGCACCTTATAATCTTCCATTTCATTTGTAAGTATCTCTATAGCACGCGGCTTGGTTGGATCTCTTCTAATAAATCCTTTTTTCTCCAATCGCTCTAAATGGCCGTGTACAGTAGAGCTAGAGGCTAGCCCAACAGCTTCTCCAATTTCTCGAACGGAAGGTGGATAACCTTTATCTTTTACTTCTGCTTTAATGAAATTTAGAATTGCTTTTTGCCTATTTGAGATATTATTCATAAGTCACCTCTTGATTATTACAACATTTATAAAATGCAAATAATTAATTTTGTATTTTGAATTTCCTTTATTATAGCATAGGTTAACAACTCCATGCAAACATTCGTTCGAATATTTCTTGACAGAACAGATGTTCTGTTATATATTATAATTAATAAATACGAATATATGTTTGGGGGTTATATTATGAAATTTGTATTATTTCTAATTACAAGTATATTAATCGTGACATTTATGTATAGTGTTGTAATTGCAAAAGATATTAATCAGGCAGATGGTAGAAAGTACATAGAAGTAGTCGTTCAACAAGGAGATACTTTGTGGAATATTGTAAAACCATATTACGATGGGAAATCTGATTTCAGAAATCTAGTAGATGATATTAGAACTGAAAACAATTTGAAGGATGCTATAATTTATCCCGGACAAATCATAAAAATCCCAGCATCTTTTTAAAGATCTAATCATTTTCCTAGTGGTTAACTTGTATATTTATCAGCAACTGAACTGGCTCCGAAGGAGTTGGGTTTTATTTTAACAACAAAACCTACAGAAGTGACCCAACCAACAACTTCTTGGATTAGTTTTCTTGTTTCACCCTGTTGACCTATATCAATATGAATTTCTAGGGGCCAATCTGCTAATAACGTAATAATTCCACTTTTTCTAAGTTCCTCTATATTTTCTAAACTTATTTGAGTTTCTTGATATATTCTATTTTGCAACTGTTTGATTGGCTTGCTATCTATCTTTCGATAATAAAATTGTGCACCTTTTCCAATGCGTTGAATAATTAATGCTGTTACAAAAACAGTATTTTTTTTTGTGGTATGGGAGTCGGTACCAATTACAATCTTATACTTTGCATTAGGTTTTTCCTTCAAAAAAGCCTGTATCCTATTCGTCATTTCATTAATAGCAATTTTTCCATATGTTGGACTTATATAATACAAGAGAGTAGCCTCCTTTATCTTGTTTTCTTCATTTTATTTCATTCCTAGCTTAGTGTTCCTTTTTATTCAACATATTAACCGATAATTTAATCAAAACCTAAAAACTTTTCATAAAACTAATTTTAGTTTTATGGCCTTTATGAATGAAGATTGATTTTCCTGGGAAAGCGCAGCTATTGACAATTGATGACTTTCTATTACCTATTTAATAAGAAAAAAATCGACAAAATTCTACTTTTTTCTTATACTATTATAAGAACGATTTCAAACAAAATGTATGAAGGACAGCGCATTTTTACAATAATGAAGGAAAATACCCAGCTATCAATAGATATTAAACTATACAGTAATGGGATAATATGTCCAAATATGTTATTGTAGTATAATGTTAATGCTTTCTCGTACTAAAACTTAGAGCTATTGGAGGAAAGATAAATGAAGGTGTCGAAGTTTGGTGGAACTTCACTAGCAACTGCTGTACAAATAAAAAAAGTATATGAGATAATAGAATCTGATTCTGCAAGAAAAATAGTAGTGGTTTCTGCCCCAGGTAAACGTTTTAAAGATGATATAAAAGTCACTGATTTATTAATAAATTATGCATATAAACGTTTGAAAAATGAGAATGCTCATACTGAACTGCAATTAGTTCTAAAACGTTACAAGGAAATTGCTGAGGGCTTAGAGCTAACCAAGGGTATTATTGATAATATTGTGAGTGATATAGAGAAACAACTATCAATTAACATAGAAGATGAGAATGTATTTTTAGAAACAGTAAAAGCAGCTGGAGAGGATAATAGTGCCAAAGTTATAACTCATTATTTTAAAAGTAAAGGTTTAGACGCTAAATATATCAACCCAAAGGAAGCTGGTCTTTTAGTTAGTAGAGAGTTTGGAAATGCAAGAGTCTTAGCTGAAGCTTATCAAAATCTAAAAAAGTTAAAAGATATGACAGGGATATTAGTTTTTCCAGGTTTTTTTGGTTATTCACCAGATGGAACAATTGTAACCTTTCCTCGAGGTGGATCAGATATAACTGGCTCAATTGTTGCAGCGGCTACAAATGCAGAGCTTTATGAAAATTTTACTGATGTAGATTCTGTCTTTGCTGTTAATCCAAATATCGTTGTTAATCCACATAAAATAAAAAAACTTACCTATAAGGAAATGAGAGAGCTTTCTTATGCAGGTTTTTCTGTTTTTAATGAAGAGGCGTTATTTCCAGCCTTTCGAGCAAATGTTCCTGTAAATATAAAAAACACGAATAATCCTAGTGCTGAAGGAACAATGATTGTTATTGATCGCGAGGTTTCAAGTCATCCGGTAATTGGGATTGCAAGTGGAACTGGATTTTGTAGCATTTTTGTTAGTAAGTATTTAATGAACAGAGAGATTGGGTTTGGCCGAAAATTACTAAAAATTATTGAAGATGAAGGTCTATCTTATGAACATACACCATCTGGTATAGATAGTATATCTGTTATCTTAAAAGAAAACCAATTTGATAAAGAAATAGAGACTAGAGTAGTGGACCGAATAACCCACGAATTAGAAGTGGACGATGTTATTGTTGAACGTAATTTAGCTTTAATTATGATTGTAGGTGAGGGAATGAGAAAGACGATTGGTATTGCCTCAAAGGCAACGATTGCCTTATCTAGAGCAAATGTTAATATTGAAATGATTAATCAAGGATCATCGGAAGTAAGCATGATGTTCGGAATTAGGAATGAGGATGAGAAAAAAGCAATATTGTCATTGTATGAGGAGTTTTTTGAAAAGGATTAATAAATTGTGTTAAGATAATCTAAGTCGTTTTCCCTCTTAAATTTGATATGTGTAAAGAATCATGATATTATTTCTTTGAGAAAAAGGAAATTATTGAGAAATATTTTGAAAGGGGAAATGAGAATGGCAAAGGATGAATCCTTTGATGTAGTCTCTACTGTAGACATGCAGGAAGTAGATAATGCTGTAAATCAAGTGAATAAAGAAATATCTCAACGATATGATTTTAAAAACAGTAAATCAGATGTAAGTACTGAAGGTAATAACTTAAAGATCATTTCAGATGATGAATATAAGCTTACTAGCGTCATAGATATCCTTAAGACAAAACTGATTAAAAGAAAGGTCTCCATAAAAAACCTTTCCTATGGGAAAGTGGAAGAGGCTAGTGGAGGTTTAGCTAAACAAACGGTTGAAATTAAACAGGGAATCGAAACAGATATAGCTAAAAAAATAGTGAAGGATATCAAGAATTTAAAAATAAAGGTACAAGCTCAGATAATGGATGATATGGTTCGAGTATCCGGAAAAAATCGAGATGACCTACAAACTGTAATGCAGCATTTAAAAGAACAAGATTATGGTCTCGAACTGCAATTTACGAATTATAGATAATGTTTTCATAAAACCCTTCTTCCTTGGGTAACGTAAGAGGGAAGGAGGGATGAGAAATGGCATATAAAACGCCTTGGAATTACTCTAATATTGACCCTTATTTTTATCCGCCGGAGGAATATCGTATTAGTCGCGTAGAGGTAAATGCCCAAACGGGTAAAGAAGAGATCGTTCATTACTCTTTTAGTGATTTAGAGAATGAGGAGTTGCAAAACGTAATTTTTGATGATCATTTTTTTAATTATTATTAAAAGGAAAAACACAAAGAGTAACGACACTATTGTTACTCTTTATCTGTTTAAATTAAAAATATTCCCTTTGTATAGGGGCTACTTATAAGAAGAATTGAATAGGTAAAGCGGAGGAGAGTATGAAATCAGATAAAATAAATCGTATAAACGAATTAGCAAGAAAATCAAAGAGTGAAGGTTTAACAGATGAAGAAAAGATTGAGCAAGATAAATTGCGTAAGGAGTATATAAAAGAGTATCGTGAAGGTTTGCGATCTCAATTACTTTCAATAAAAGTAATTGATGATCAAGGTAATGATGTAACACCGGAACGAATAAAAAAGGAAAAAAACAAAAGGAAATTACATTAATAAATATTACCTAAATAAAAAGTCTACATAATGTAGACTTTTTATTTAGGTATCAAGTCTCTCTATAAGGTAGTAATGAGCAATCATAATAAAAACATAAACCTATTGGCATAGGATAAACAATATAAATTCGTGCTTTTGATGGATAGAAAAGATTAAAATGAAGATATAAAATAATTGTATGGGAAATTATTAAACAAAAAAAGTTTACTAATGAAAATAAATTAACCATAATAGATTTATGTAAAGTAAAAAGGTTTTTTCAATTTAAGAAAATAAATCTACAAAATATGATAAATCATTCATAATAATGAAGGAAATCAGTTGATTTTGTCGAATAGATTCTTATTGGCCTGTTTATAATTAATATTATTTTTTCACAATAATTGAATTACAAGAATGAAGGTGGTCTACTTGAATGATATTTTACGTTTTATCGGAGCTAGATTAAAAAATGATGTTTTTACTAATACCGGAACCTTTTTATTAAGAAAAAATACGTTATTACAACAAGAACATATCTTAAAATTATTACAACATCAGATTGACTTATCGGAATATGATATTTATTATCATGATAAAGATTTAATTAAAGTGGAATCTGAATATGATCCAAGTGCTATTAAAAAAAATGAACAAGAATTAATTGAAGAGATTACAGTTAAAATGACGGAGCTTTTTGAATATGCAAATATTAATAAGAAAATACCTATTTCTGAATTAAGAAACGATATTATTCCCACTGTATCTCACTTATCGGAAAATCCGAATATATTTAAAGTTTTAAAAATTCTTCATGAAAAAGATGACTATACATATACACATAATATTTCGGTTGCGATATTATCATTAATGCTAGGGAAATGGTTAAATATAAGTAAGTCTGATTTACAAGTACTTGTGTTAGGTGCTATTCTACACGATATTGGTACAACTCAAATATCTAATGATATTTTGTTGAAACCTGGAAAATTAACAGAAGAAGAATTTAGTATTATAAAAAAACATCCGGTTTATGGTTATGATATGCTAAAAAATACAGTAGGAATTTCTTCGAGAGCTTCAATGATTGTTTTGCAGCATCATGAACGCGAGGATGGTACTGGTTATCCTTTAGGATTAAAAGCCGATAAGATCGATATGCTTACTCAAATCGTTGCAATTAGTGATATTTTTCATGCTATGATATCAGAAAGAAATTATCGGAGGGCAATTCCTTTTTATAAAGTTATGAGAATCATGAACCAAGATTCCTATGGAAAATTAAATCCTAAAGTTATGCAAGTCTTCATCACGCGAATGATGGATTCAATAATTGGTAACCAAGTTGTTTTATCTGATGGGAGAATGGGAAAGGTTATCATGATAAAGCCGTATGATATCTTCAATCCAATTGTGAAAGTCGATAAACAAGTTGTCGATTTAAGTAGTGATTATAATCTCAACATAGAAAAAGTCTCTCATAAAACAATGGATTTAGTTGACACACCAAGCTAAAGCATTTATATTATTCCTAACAATATTATTAGAATATTTTAACACATAATTAGGAGATGTTTAGATGAAGAAATTAGTTGGTAAAGGGGCTATAGATGCACTTTTGGGTGTATTACCGTATCTTATAGAAGTTTTGCCTGATGATGCAGGATTAGCAATTTCTGATTTTAAAGAATACATAGCAATTTTAGAAGGTAAGGATATAACCACTGGTATTAAGCTTGGAATGGAAGTACCAAAACAAAGTTCAATTTATAAAACTTTGGAAACTGGAAAAATGACTCAAGCAGTTATACCAGCTAGTAGATATGGGACTTCATTTCTAGCTATTACGGTTCCAATATACGATGAGGATGGAACGATCATTGGAACTCTCTCTTCAGGACAAGGCAGGCAGAGGGAAGAGAAGCTAATCGAATATGTTAATCAGCTAACAGAGGGACTAAAGCAAATTGCTATAACCACTCAAGAAATAGCCTCAGGAGCGAATAAACTTGCATCTGTTGGCCAATCTTTAGTGGAAATGTCTCAATTGTCAAATGATAATATTGATGAAACAGAAACAATTTTAAATTTAATTAAAAAAATATCAGATCAAACAAACTTACTAGGATTAAATGCTGCGATTGAAGCAGCTAGAGCAGGGGAGCATGGATTAGGCTTTCGAGTGGTAGCAGAAGAAATTAGAAAATTAGCAGAAAACAGTAAAGCTGCTGCTGAAAACGTTAACACTATCATCAATTCTATTTCTGGAGCTGTAGCTAATATGAGTGCTGCTGCTCAGGATTCTGGTGCTATATCTCAACAGCAAGCTGCAGCAACACAACAAAATGCAGCATCGATTGAGGAACTATCAAATATAGCAGAAAAGCTTCATGAGTTTACAAAATCAACCTGGACGAAATCAACAAAAGAATAATATAACATTATCAGTATGAGGGGATAATAACCCCTCATATTTTTTTATTGTCGTGAGTTAAAATGACCTCCATATTTCCTTTAAAATAAATATTTCTTATTCTTCGCGAAAAAAACGATTTTATTAGATTAAGTAGAACAGGGGTGACTATACCATTCGCAAAATAGTTGAAATAATGTGTAAATCATGTACAAATTACGACAACATTCTATAGACGTTATTTAATATAATTGGTTAGGTGTTAAAATAGAAGATTTTAGGAGGGAATAATTTAAAGGAAAAAGATTCTGTTATTTACTTTACGAAAATAAAAAATGTACAGAGGGAGTGTAATATTTAATGTCTAAGGTTCGACTAACCAGTTTCTTTTTATTTTTATTATTAGTTTTTTCCATAATTATTAGCTTTGCTACTGTTTTTGCAGAAAAAAATGAATTATTGGCGTCTGAGAAGGAAGTTAAAAAAGTAGTAAAACAATTTGTTAAATTACATGATGAACTTAATAGTTCAGATGTTTCACAAATTATTCCTGTTTATAATGTAGAAAACAATCTAGAATCATATTTTGTTGAATTAATTGAAAATGGAAAACCATATGCAATTTTAGATGTAGGAGCGACTAAAGATAGACCAATTGTATCCGAGATTATCTATACTAGCTTAGATATTTTTTTAAATGGACATGAGATTAATGATACTAAACTTATTAACATTGGTCCTTTTCATTATGCGATAGAAGAAAATAATAAATTAATTGAATTACAGACTAATAAAGAAGCAGATAAATCTAAAGTGATAAAGAAGAAAGAGTTATCAAAAGAACTTAAAGAGAAGTATAAAGAAAAATGGGATAAAATTCTAAATATATCTTTAAATGAAAATGATAATAAGTCAGTTGTACGAATTGCAGCGATATTTTCCAATACCATTTCTAATTTTCCTACAGACTTTAAAATAGCAGATATGGAACCTTCTTATCAAAATAACGGATGCGGTCCAACAGCTGGGGCAACAATCTTTTGGTATTGGGGACACCATAGTCCAAATTGGCAACAATGGTATAATGTTGTCAATGGTTATATTTACAGAGCAGATCTTCAAAATCATATGGCCGTTGATATGAATACAGGTGTTTTTGGAACAACACCTTTTCATTATACTGACGGAATGGCAAACCACGCCAATTATCATAGTGGTTATAATTTTAG
>CAZEQK010000015.1:38526-71791 GCA_964514395.1 uncultured Bacillaceae bacterium | reverse complement strand
GGTGACATTTTCTCAAGTTATTGACACGTCTTTTTGACCTATGGATCTGGCTAAAGTCAAACTATACACTTGACTTGCACCAGCTTTCTTTAGTGTGTTCACTGCTTCATCCATTGTTGAACCTGTTGTATATATATCATCTATTAATAATATGTTTTTTTCTCTAATCTCTTCTTCTAATCGATCATTCATGATAAATGATCCCTTCATCGCTTTTATTCTCTCAGCTTTATTATGCTTGCTTTGCTTTTCTGTATACTTTATCCGTTTTAAAGCATTAATAGTTTTCACACCAGTATGCACATACAGTTTTCTTGCTAACTGTTCTGCTTGATTAAATCCTCTCTCCATGAAACGTTGATCATGAAGTGGAATATATGCAATATAATCTATATGATAATCTCGAAAGTATATTTCATAGGTAATTGTTAATAAAAAACTAAATATCTCCGATAAACTCTCTTTGCCTCTATATTTATACAAGGCAATTTTTTCTCGTAAGAAGCGATTATAAATCAATGCACTGCGATTTATTACAATATCAATATTATGATTTTTGCAATCATAGCATAATCTATTTTTTTGTTCATGAAAATGATGCAATGGTTTATGACAATTTTTACAATATGGTTCTTCTGGAACCATTAATTCTTTTTTGCAATGATCACATAGATAGGATAAATGTCTTATTCTTTTTTCCATACGTCCATTCCTGCTTCTTGGATTTGTATAAAATTCACCAGTAAATCCAATCGGCTTATCACAAAGCATACAATTTTTTTGAGGATAAAATAAGGTGTTAAAATATTCCTTTATTTTTATTTTAAATATTCATAATCACCTCTTTTCACTTTTTTTTTGCATAAATAGTACTTTAACGGTTTATTAGTTATTTCATTATTATATAAGCTATTCTTTCCTAAACGTGAATAGTGCAATGACAACCTTAAGATGAAAAACTGAATATTTTATTATTCGATTCTGAATCCTTATTTTCCTTCTTTATCCAATAATTAAATCAAAGCATACTTTTTATTACACTTGTATTTTTAATTTACTTGCTAATTTATTCATTCTTTTAATATACTTCTTCGCTTTAAGCATATCACTAGTTATAGTTTCAGCAAGAAACCAAACCAAACCATTCGGTGCGTTAATGGATCTTCCAACTCTACCAGAAATCTGTATAAGAGTACTCTCATCAAATATTTTAGCTTCTGCACCAAGGACAAGTACATGAACATTTTCTATAGTAATCCCTCGCTCTAAAATAGTGGTAGTAACTAGAAACTTTATCTTCCCCGCTCTAAATAATTCTATTTTTGGGTCACGCTTTATATCTGAAGCAAACACGCCCTCTATACTTACTGAAAACCACGACTTAAGCTTGCTTGTCCACAATGGTATATCCTTTACTCCTGGGACAAAAATCAAAGCTTGACCTTCTCTTTCCCTCACCATTTCAAAAAATTGAATAAACAATTGTGGAGGAATATTTTTAGATAATAGCTTATTTCTTTTCTGAATAAGTTCTATAAAAGGGATAGGTAGAGGGTGTAGATGATGCCTTATCGGTAATATAAGAATTTCACCATTCTTTTTTCTGTTTTTCTCAATCACATCTATAGGTGGTGTAGCAGTTAAGTATATTAATTTCCCATCTTTTTTAATCGATCTTTGTACGATATTATGAAGAAGTCTATTATTATGAAACGGAAATGCATCTATTTCATCGATAATAACCAAATCAAAAAAATCATAAAATCTTATGACTTGATGAGTCGTTGCTAAATAAATATCTCCATAGTCTAGCTTTTGTTTACTTCCACCAAATAGACTAACAATCGAACGATCTGAAAAAGCTTTTTGAAATCTAGGTGTTAGCTCTTTTATGACATCTTTCCTTGGGGAAGCTAACAATATTCTTTGGTTTTTATTTAAACCTAGCATGATGGTTGGAAAGATCATTTCTGTTTTTCCAGCACCTGTTACCGCCCATATTAATAAACTTTTTTTATTTTTATCATTTATAAAATTTACTGCTTTCTTTGCAATTTTCTGTTGGAATTCAGAAAGCTGAAGGTTTAATAAAGGATTACTAATTTGAGAAGCTTTCATCTGAGCAGAGCTATTTTGATGATATTTTTCAAACCTGAAGATAAATAATGGGGTACATGTTTTACTTCTACCAAAGCTAATACATTCTTCACATGTTGCACAATCTTCTTTACATAGGTAACATGTTTGATGAATTATTTTTCTCTCAGAACCACAACGGTTACATGTTTGCTCATTTGTTTTTACAGATGGATAAGTAACTCCTGAAGTTATTTTAATATCTTCGAGCAAATAACCTGTCTGTATATAGTTATTTATATCATTCTGCATTTCTACATATTTTGGAATATATTTAGATAGTTCACTCAACAAGAGAATTTTTCCTAACAAAAGTTGATAGATGCTCATCATCCAAGTAACATATTGATTTAAATACATATCAAAATTATTCTTTGCTGCTGAAGTATCCTTCCAATGAATATGGATATAACGCTCTTGATTCAATTGGCATTTAGATAGTGTCTTCCTTATTATTCCTGATAATTTTTCATCATCATCCTGTATACTATTATCTATCTTTATTTTTCCTTCTATGCATTTCCTTATTTCTTCTGCTAATCCAATAGATAATTTTGATGTAATGAATAGACACTTGAAATAACCATTATGATACCAATAAGCTAAATCTATGTCTATACTTGAAGTTATACGCCAATCTATAACGCTATTGTTTATCACACCGTAAACGTGATATCTAAGAACCTCCATACTATTCCCTATTATCTATTTGTGGTCTAGATTCTTTCACTAGATTTTTCATATTTGAAACATATTCCTTTACTAAAAATCCAACTAATTGAGGTAATGCTAATATAATGACTGAATAAAGTATCGTTTGATTTACTTGATTGGCAGCTATAAGCATTGGGTCTTGTAAGCGTATTAACCAGATAATTGTAACTGCAAAAATTGCAATACCAGTACTTCCCTTCCGAGGAAAATTAACAGCTACGTATAATACTGGGAGTATGAATAAAACTGGATAAAAAATGCTGTGATTTGCACCGTCAATATAGACAGATACTGTGACAAAACCTAAAAATGCATAATAATAGAATGGGGATCTATGGTAGATAGGTTCTTTCTTTATCATCTCATTCATAAAGATTAAAATTCCTACTGATGCAACAAAATCAATCATCATCATATATACCTTCTCATATGACATATAAAACATACTAATAATTAATGCTAAACCATAGGTCGAAATCATTATTATGTTTATTTTTTCAACCTTCCTTATATAATTTAACATTGTATTCATCTCCTAAGTGTTTCTGATTATTTATAATAAAAACACATGATTTGGTCATTGGACATGATGTAGTGATAGACTTACAAGCTAAACACTCAATTCGATAATTGCGGATAATTAGTGTGAAAACTCCGAAAATTAACAACAACATTATATTCTCAATATCCACTAATACAGACATTTGATTAAAGAGGAATGTCCAGACAACGATACTAGAAAAACCTAAGACAGTTGTCCAAATAAAGATTTTACTTCCTCTATTAAATCCTGAATAAGCAATCAAAACGATATAAATGATAGGAAAATAATCACTATTTATTCCATTTGTATAATAGACTATTTCTGTTGCTAAATACCACTCAAAAGCATGGAGGAACACGCTTGTCCATTCCGTTAATCGCTTTTTCGAAAGTAATATAATGATTCCTGTTAGAAATAAGAACAGATTAAGTAGCAAATCAACCAAAATAAACCAATCGTTTAATTTAGTATGGTTATGAATGAATTCAATAGATAGAATAATAAAAAACATTATACTTGTTACCCAAACAATCACGCTCTTTATTCTATTTTCAACAATCATAGCCGCCACCTCTCTATGGCATATAAAAAAACCGTTCTATAGAACGGTTAATGGCAAATAGTATCTAAGATGTCGATTCGGCAGCTTGGCGATCTTCAATAAAGGAAGACCCATAGCTCTGCGTCCCATCTTCACAGATGGTTTGCCATTATCGTCTATTAGTCTTAGGACTTAATTCCTATTTCCTTTATTATACACTTTAATCTATTAAATTATCAAGATTAAATTTATAAAAATTTTATTTTTTTTCCGTTTTATACCAAACAAACCCGATAGACCCTGGACCTGTATGCGTCCCTATAACTGGACCAAATTCAGAAATGCCCACCTCAATATTGGGATATTTCTTTTCTATTCTCTCTTTTAGCTCTTCTGCTTCCTTCAAAACATTAGCCTGTACGATAGAGCATTTAATCTTGCTACCGTTTTTTGCATCTTTATCTAATAATTGCAATATACGATCTATTGCCTTTTTCTTCGTTCGTATTTTTTCATAAGGCTCTAACTTTTTATCATTAAAATAAATAATTGGTTTAATGTTTAATAAATTACCAACTAAAAACTGTGTTGCATTTAATCTTCCACCACGATGAAGGTGAGCTAAATCATCTACTACAAAATAGCCTCTCATATTCTTTACAAGTAACTCTAATCTTTCTTTTATATCTAAAATATTCTTTCCTTCCTTCGCCATCTCAGCTGCTTCAATTGCCATAAAACCTAGACCATAGCACGCTATTTCTGAATCAATTACCTCTACTCGTAAATCATTTACCATATTAGAAGCAATGATAGAAGTGTTCATCGTTCCACTAATTCCACTAGACAGGTGAATAGAAACAACTCCTTCATAGTTGTTAGCTAATTCTTGATATAGATGAACAAAATCGCCTATTGCTGGCTGTGAAGTAGTAGGAAGTGCATCATTCTCTGCTAATTTTTTATAAAATTCTTCAATAGTAATATCTATCCCCTCTTTATAAGATAGGGTTCCAAAATTTACAGAAAGCGGAACTACATGAATATGATATTGTTTCAAAATATCCTGTGACAAAGACGAAGTACTATCCGTTACAATTGCAATTTTCACCAAAACAAGACTCCTCTAATTATTATTAAATTTAATTCTTAAAATCAGAATACTCAGATACTCTATTTCTACCAGCTTGCTTTGAACCAACATACATTGCTCGGTCTGCCTGTCTTACAAGTTCTTGGGCGGAGGTTGTCGATTTAGGATAGGATGCGGATGCTATTCCAATACTAGCTGTAACCTTAATATCTACCTCTTCTGACCCTTGTAAGGTATTGTTAGCCTTTATGCTTAGCTGTTCAATAGATTCTCTGATTCTTTCTGCGATATATTTTGCTTTCATGCTATCTATATTAGGTATGATGATTGTAAATTCCTCCCCACCATATCTAAATACTATATCTTCTTTACGTGTTAATTCTTTTAAAAGCAAGGCCACCTGTTTTAATACAACATTACCAGTAGCATGTCCAAACTTATCATTTATCTTTTTAAAATGATCTAAATCAATCATTAATAGACTAACATTCTGTTCCTTCATCTCTGCTTCTATTATTACATCATGTAAGGTATCCTCAAAGGCTCGAAAATTATAAACCTCTGTTAATTCATCTATCAAACTTTTTTCTTCTGTTTTTTGATATTTGGTCGCATTTTGAATGGCAATAGCAGCTTGACTCGCTAAAATTTTTGCAAGGGTTAAATCCTTTTTCGAAAAAAAGTATTGATGAAGACTTCCAAGAGTAATAACACCTATTATTTGTTCATTCCAAAGCATTGGAACAGATAATAATGATTTATTATCTTTGATAAAATCCGGCTCATTATCCATCTGATATAGATCGGTATTGTTTCCAACAATCTCTGCCTTTTTATAAAGAGCAACACGACCAGATAATCCTTCACCCAATGACATATTAAATTTATCGAGTTCTCTTTTATCTATATTTTCCTTTTCTGCATCCACAACAGAAATTAGTTTGAGTTTATCACCCTTTACGAGGAAGATATAACTAAAATCAAAGGATAACAAATCCTGAATTGCCATTTGAATCGCAGTTATTGTTTTCTCCAAATTTAATTCAGAAGTAAAAGAAGCAGAAATTTTATTTAGGGCTTTCAGTTGATAGTGTGAATGGTGTAATTCACTATATAATTTAAACAAATGTGTAATGATTATGATCGGTATAGCAACAAAAAGCATACCATAGTTACCATTATAAAGCTTTACCAGATACATGATAACTCCTAAAGGTAATGTTAGTAATAATGTTACCCCATCCCAAATTACATCTTCAGAAAATAAAGAGGTTTTACTACTTTCAATCCCTTTAAGAATGAGATAAAGGAGCAAATTATTCACGATAAAATATGTCATTGCATATAAAATAATAGGCAGAATTAGGTCATCCGCCATCTCTACCCCAAATCCTATCTCCCCACCTACAAATAAGTAAACAAAGCCTGCTGATATAGAGATCCATATAAACATCATCTGGCTTAATACGGTTCTATAAATAGTACGCCTTTGGCCAGAAATAAGCATACTCACTAGAATAGAAATTTGCGTTAACCAAGCCTCTACAACAATACCATATTCTAAAAAAACTGATATGGAAATAGCAAGAATAAACGTAACATAGATATCACCAATCTTTAGGGGGAAGCTATTAATAAAGATTAGTAGAAATAAATAGATTAAGATGGTACTGTAATCCTTTGGTGAAAGAGGATTCCAAAATTTCCAGGTTACTATTATTAGCATTGCTACAGAGATAAAGACAAAAGAAATAAACTCGATAGGTTTTTTTAGGTGAAGATTCATAAGCATCACTCTTTATGTAATAATTGGTATATCATCGTTCGGTTCAATTATATGACAATTCTGAAATTATTTCACTAAATTTTTATATCAATCCATATTTTTTCACCCACTTTTATCTCATGCTTCTTAATCATTCCTTGTTTTAATTCTAAAACATCTGTAGCTTGTTTATAATACCTACCCATTCTCCAGGATTGCATAGCTTCTTTTATACCTATTACTTCATATTCATAGAGATTATGCTGTTTAAGATAGATAATATCAATAGCAAACCTCATCCAAAACGTGTGAATTTGTTTTGTACTAGTTATTAATAACCCTTCATTTTTAGCAATATTTTTTTTTAGCATAAGCCCCTTAAATCTAGTAAAAAAAGATTGGGCCACATAAACGCTTGCAACATATTGATTTGTTGTTTTTATATATACTTCTACCTTTAGCATAGACTCTCTTCCCTAATTTAAAAAAGTATTTATCATATTTATTACAGCTGGGCCTAATATTATAATAAATATAGCAGGAAATATAAATAAGATGAGTGGAAACAGTATCTTAATAGGAGCTTTCATCGCTTTTTCTTCAGATCTTTGCTTCTTCTTTTCCCTCATATCCTCTGATTGTACCCTTAAAACTTTCCCTATACTTACTCCTAATTGCTCTGCTTGAATGATAGAAGCTACAAATTGCTTCATATCATCCGAACCACTTTTTTCTCCTAAGTCTCTCAATGCTTCTCTCCGACTTTTTCCCATCTTTATCTCTTGAAGTGTTTTATTTATTTCATTTGATAAAGTTCCCGTTGTTTTATCAACTACTTTTGTTAATGCGGCATCAAAACCAAGACCCGCATCGACACTTACTGTTAGAATATCAAGCACATAGGGGAGTCCTCTTTCTATTTCTACTTTCCGTTCTTCTTGTTTTCTTTTTAAATAAAAGATTGGTAGCATATACCCTAACATCCACCCTATACCCACTAACATGAATTTTGTAAGTAATGCTTCTTTATAAAAAGAAATAAATGAAAATATCCCTCCAAATGATAACCAAATAATCATTCTCCAAGTCATCCATTCTTGTAGAGATAAATTGTGAGGATATCCAGCTAGCTTTAATAATTGTTGTTCCTTTATTTTTAATGAATAGGGGGCTAATTTCACTACAGATTTTTCCATATTTCTAAAGACGGGTAGAATGATTCTTTCTTTAAAAGGAAGTGAATAGGGATCTTCCTCTACGTTATTTTTTTTTGTATCTAATATATCTGTAATTCTTTCCAATATCCTCAATCTTGTCGAATAAACGATACGTAGAAGGTTATAGATAACCGCGATAATAGATATTCCAAAAATGATTATGAAAGCATATAGTAGATGCATCCTTTACACCTCAATTTTAATAATTCTTTTTATAATAACTGCACCAAGAAGTTGGCCAAAAACAGCAATAATTATCATTCCTAATCCTATAGGAGTAGTGAATAAAGTCATCATATATTTAGGGTTTGTCATTAAAAGAAACGCTGCTAACCCAATAGGTAAAACCATAAAGATAATCATTGACATTCTTCCTTGAGCAGTTAGTGACTTCATCTCCCCATTTATTTTTATTCTTTCTCGAATCGTTTTACCGATTTTTTCTAGGATTTCAGCTAAATTACCACCGACCTGTCTCTGAATTAAAATGGCAGTAATAATTAAATCTAAGTCTTTACTTTCAATTCTTTTATTAAAATTTAATAGAGCTTGTTCGGTTGTTACCCCTAACCTCATCTCTTGTAGCATTCGATGAATTTCCTGAGAAAGAGGCGCTGTTAATTCACGGGAAAGCAATTCTAATGATTGAAGTAAGGAATAACCAGCTTTAAGTGAGTTACTAGTCATCGTAATCAGTTCTGGGAGTTGCTTTTCTAATTTACTCTTTCTTGTTTTTTTCTTATTACTCAACCATAACAGTGGACCTGTCCATGTAAATAAACCTAGCCAGACTCCCCTTCCTATTTCTCCTCCTGCAATGAAGATACCAATCATACTACCTAGTACGCCAGCTAAAAAAATGGTTACAATTAATTCATTTGATTTCATCAGAATATTAGCTTTTTTTAATTCATTTTGTAATCGCTCATCCAACATTCTAATAATTTTAAGGTGGCTTAATACACTCCATATTAAATTTGAAATTTTTCGTTCTGAATCTCTATTTTCTGTTTGCTCTGTCTCTTGCCATTCTTTATTTTCAATTTCTACTACTCTTTTTCTTATTCTAACTCTTCTCATCTCTAGATAACGAAACAACAAAAATGCTATGATATAAATAAAGAAAAAGAAACTAGCATAGATAATCCATTCCATAATCTTATCCCCACTTAATAGATTATTAAAATTCTAATCGTATGACTGAAATAATTCAGTGGTAATATTTAAACCTGCATCTTTTATCTCTTCAAATGTCTTAGGTACGATGCCAGTTGGTTTAAATCCACCTGGACTTTGGAACGTAAAGATATCTTGCATGGTTATGATATCGCCTTCCATACCTAAAACTTCTGTAATATGAGTTATTTTTCTTGTTCCATCCTTTAATCGATTTTGTTGTACAATAATATCTATCGCTGAAGCAATTTGTTCTCTTATTGCCCTTACTGGTAAATCCATCCCTGCCATTAACACCATCGTCTCTAATCTAGATAACATATCACGTGGAGTATTGGCATGTCCTGTTGTTAATGAACCATCATGACCTGTATTCATAGCTTGAAGCATATCTAATGCTTCACCACTTCTTACCTCACCAACAACAATTCTGTCTGGCCTCATTCTTAAACTATTTTTAACTAAATCCCTAATGGTGATGACACCTTTTCCTTCTATATTAGGAGGTCTAGTTTCAAGTGCGATAACATGATCCTGTCTAAGCTGTAGCTCAGCAGCATCTTCAATCGTAATAATTCTTTCATTTGAAGGAATGAAGGAAGATAATACGTTTAGTGTAGTTGTTTTACCACTTCCTGTACCACCAGATACCACAATATTTAATCTCGATTCCACCGCAGCCTCTAAATACCTTGCCATTTGTTCTGTTAAGGTCCCAAACCTAATCAAATCACTAATTTCAAATGGGTCCTTTGCAAATTTTCGAATGGTTATGGTCGGTCCCTTAATGGCTAATGGAGGAATAATTGCATTAACCCTTGAACCATCTGGTAATCTAGCATCAACCATTGGAGAACTTTCATCGATTCTTCTACCAAGAGGAGAAACTATTTTTTCAATAATCCTCATAATATGGTCATCATCACGAAATTGAACTGGGGTCCTTTCTATTTTCCCATTTTTTTCTACATAAACTTGCTTCACACTATTGACCATCACTTCTGAAACTTCTTCATCATTTAACAGAGTATCTATTGGTCCAAATCCTTTTATTTCAGCTAGAATATCATTAGTAATCTTTTCTCTTTCTTGTCTTGTTAGTGGTTCCTCCTCCTCTAAAAGCATTTCTTCAATAATTTTCTCAATTTCCTCATCCTTATTAATATCGCTATCTAGATCCTCACTTCCTAGATCATCAAGAATTCTTTCATGTATTTGTTCTTTTAATGCTATAAAAGGATCCTCTTTTATCATCATTTCCTTATGATCGCCCTGTTTAATAGCTCTATCATTTGGTTGCTCTTCTACATATATTTGTTTGTCCTGAAGCCTCTTTAATAAAGACATGTTTTATCCACCACCTATGCCTTTTTATTCTTGTTTATTTTATTAATCCAACCGCTAATTCTCTTTCTTTTATCTTCTGCCAGAATTTGCATAACTAATTTATTCATTTGTCTCGTCCAACTGTAATTCGGCTTTTGGATTAATAACGGCTCTCCTTGGTTAATGGAAATATCAACATATTTTTCTTCTGGTAATAATCTATATGCATCCATACCTAAAGCTGTCTTAATATCCTTAGGCTTAACACCTGTATTAAGATTAGCCCTATTAATGACTAACCTTATTCGATCAATAGGAAAATTGAGTGTTTTCATCACATCAATTACCGTTCTGTTATGTCTTAATACAGGTATATTTAGTGTATTAATCATTAATATAAGGTCAGATACCTCTAAGGCTAAAACAGGATCTGTTAAAAGAGAAGGTGTATCAACAATAATATAATCAAAATTTCCCTTCAGTAAGCGCAGAATTTTCTCAATATGTTTCCCTGTAATTATTTCACTATGCTCTGGTTTCACAGGTGCGGGCAACACTTTTATTCCTGATTTCGTTTCAATTAAGAATGGAAGAATCGTATCACTATCTAATTTATCTAACTCCTGAGCTACATGATAGATTGTTTCTTTTACCTTTAGATTAAATAGTGCTGCCACATCACCAAACATTAAATCTAAATCAAGAATGACTACCCTTTTATGTTTCTTTTTAAGTCCTACTGCTAAATTGGTTGCGATAAGACTTTTCCCTACCCCTCCTTTACCACTAAAAATAGTCACTATCTTAGGTGCTTCTACATAGCCATTTCCTAGTACTTGATGTGCATATACTTGGTCCGCTCTTTGTTTGTTTTTTTCGTGAACATTTATTATAGTTTGGTTTATTTCATCTGGAGAAAATGGTTTAATTAAAAACTCCTTTGCACCTGCTAGCATTGCCCTTCGCAAATATTCACTTTCTCCTTGTACAGAGATAACGATAACTAAGGAACTTGGACATTTTGAGGTTATTTTTTCCGTTGCTTGAATTCCATCCAGCTCAGGCATATTTATATCCATAAGGATAATGTCGGGTTTATATTTACATGCCATATCTATAGCTTCATAACCATTGGTAGCTTCACCGACAACATCCATTCTATTTTCGAATGATAAAACCTTCCGCAGATTTATTCTCGTTTCTTCAATATCATCTACGACTAATATTTTTATTACCTCATCTGCCATTTCGGATATCCCCCTATGGTGTTAAAATATTATCTTTTGATGCTCCTGTCGTGGTATAGCTTTTATCTTCATGAATTGGACGTAGTAACAATCTAATGCTACCTTTTTCAGAGGTAAATGTAATCTTTTCTGCTTCCTTTGGTTGTACGGCTAAGGTTATTGTACCTATATCCTTCTTCTCGTTTGTTAACTCAACATCTGTTTTTTCTCCAACTGCTAATACAAGCACTTTCTGCAACAGTAATTTTGATACATCCTGATTTAAAGAGTTCTCATTACTTGTAAAGGTTCCTATAATATCAACATAATCTCCCGGCTGAATAAATCCCCCTACACCCATAACAGGATTATATTGTACTGTAATCGCTCGATAACCCTTTGGTATCGTATATGCTAGATGTAGTTTTTGATAAACTTTATCAGCAATTTGTTCATGAATGATCGGTTCACCTATATATATCGTATCCTTTGCAATTTTACCAACAACCTCATTCATACTTTTAAACACTGTAGCTGGCATGGAATCTGTTCTATATAATTTTATTTGAAGCATGTCCTTTGTTATTAATGTTCGTACTGGTATTGTCATCTTCGCTACAATTACCTCAGTCGTTGGTTCTTTTCTTTTACTATCTTCTTCTAATTTTGTAAGATAGAAATATAGCATGAGCGTTGCAATCAATGCAAAAATTAAAGCTACGATAAATAGTTTTCGATTGGTAACATTCATATTCCTCGCTCCTAACTACTTTACCAATTTTTCTGTATATAACCCTGAATCACTTTGTCCTGATGCATCCCAATCTCCCGGATAAACCATTTTAAGAAAACGTCCTTGAATGTAGGAATTTTCTCCACCACCAGTAACACCCTCTAGATAAAAAACGGCAAATCCAACAATGGTAACCTCACCTGTTCCATTTTCATCAAGACTATCAATAACAGGCACTAATAATGTCCGATTACAATTTGTAGTTGCTGTAAGATAACTACTACATGTATAATCCCCTGAATCTAAGCTTAGTCGATAATCAACTCCAGTTTTTGTTGGTCCAGACATATTTCCTGGCTCTGTTAGCACCTTCATTCCAATTACTAATTTACCTTGATAGCCATACATTAAGTTATTCTTATAGATTGTAGCTCCAGAACCACCTAGATCTAGTGCACCAAAATTACCGTTAATACTTCCAGGCGGACCGTACTTTAAATTATAGATATCCCCATATATAAAATTTTGCTTTACAACTCCTATTGGTACAAATCCAGTACCACTTGAAATAGGGTTTATTTTCACTTTTGATGAAGCAGTAATAGTTTTTTGATTAAAGCCAAATACTTTAGCAAAGAAAAATGGTACATTCTTTGTTCCATTTACAATCAATTCATTTTGAGTCGCGTCTACAATGACAACAGGATTATTAACTCCATTTTTGACTGCATATTGAGTAGCAATATTTATTGCTTGCTGTGGGTCTATTGGTAGTTCCTGCCCACCAGCTAGAGCAGCCGCATCTAATGCATCGCTTAATTTTTGTTCTTGTAAAAATATGTTTCCAAAGTCTATAGCCATTGCTGTCATTTCAATTAATAACAGCATGACCAAAACTAGTAGTACAGCAATATTTCCTTTCTCATTACTCAATTCTCATCACCGTCTTTGCCGTTATAGGAAAAGGATTTGGTAATATACTACTCCACATCGGTGTGAACAACGGAACATTGTAACCGACTTGGACCTCTATTTGCTCACCATGATTTCTTAAGCTTGGAGATGGGTTAATTGTTACTGCTATATTGGCTTGATTTAAGGAGGTTGTTTTTGATTGAATGATTTGATTGATTTCTATATCAGTAGCTCCTACCGATCCATATCTAGCTGCATCCCGAGATGCGTTTTGTATCACCATATAAGAGAAAAATATCTGCCCAAATACTACAATCCCCAGTAACAAAATAAGTAATATCGGTAACACTAATGTAAATTCTACAAGGGATTGGCCTTTCTCTTTATTTTGCAACCATTTCATTCATTACAGCTCCTCTATCCAAATCTGTTTTGTTCAAGTGATTTTTTAAAAATAAGGCCCTACTAGGGGCGTAGTAGGACCTTAAAAAAGGTGATAGTGCTATTTATTATGAAGATTAGTATAAAAAGATGATAAATTATTGCAGGTTATTATTGATATCTGTAAATTTTGCTAGAAGACTGTTTCCAACATTAGTTAACATTACAATCACGACAATCGCTACTAATGCCAGAATAAGTCCGTATTCTACCATACCTTGTCCTCTTTCATTATGTAAAACTTGTTGTACTCTTTCCTTAAGATTCTTTCTAGCATGATTCTGTTTCACCCATAATTTCATCAATGCTTTCATGAACAGTTCCTCCTTGGAAATTATTTTTTGCAATATCCTTATTCCTTGTTTTTCATTATATAGTTTAAAAAACCACTGTTCATCAGCCGTAATCCCTAATATCACCTAGTTAATTACTCACTTTTTAATAAAATAAACAAAAAAAAATAGTGAAAAAAAACCTTTGGACTAGGAAATTTCTCCTTTCAAATCGTTTATATCCTCTATAACAACTACATTGGCTCTTTTGTCTTGGGGAAATATATATAATATTATTTTCTTTTCACCATTATTTTCACTTTCAGTAACCTTACTACCTATGATTTGATAAATATTTGGTTGAAATGTATATAAATAATCAATATATTTATTGTTATATGCTAGCATGTTTAATATTTCTATGCTTTCATCACTTGATCCAATATCAAACACTGATATTTTAATATTCTTCCCTTTCACCCAGCTATCAAAATGGATAGAACGTAACAACCATTCAATCATTCCTTGTCCATTTTTTACAATAATAAAATAATGGTATTTTACCTTTCCATCTGCTCTTTTTTTTATTTTTTTATATACTTCCATTCCTAAAAAGATAACCACTAAAAATACAATTCCCCATAAATAAAATATAAAAAACATGATGCACCCTCCTTAATAGAGTATATGTCATCATGTTTTATAATGTTCTATAAATTTACCCAACCATTTTTCACAGCCATAATAACAGCTTGCGTCCTATCTTGAACATCCATCTTTTGAAGAATACTACTTACATGATTCTTTACTGTTTTCTCACTTATGTATAATTTTTCTCCTATTGATTTATTACTATTACCCTCAGACATTAATTGCAAAACCTCAATTTCTCGATTTGTCAAAATTGATCGCCAATCAATCGCCTTATCGATAAATACTGGTTCAACCCTGAAACCATCTTTTTGCTCTTTACTACTAAGCCTACGATATTCATCGATCACTTTTCCTGTAATTTGGGGGTGAATATAAGCCCTGCCATTTGCTACTTCCCTCACAGCTTCTACAAGCGTCTCAGCATCCATATCCTTTAACAAATAACCAGAGGCCCCAGAACGTAACGTTTCAAAAACATACCCTTCGTCATCATGGATAGATAATATCAGTACCTTTGATTCTGGATACATCTGTTTTATCTTTTTAGTAGCTTCAACTCCGTTCATATTTGGCATATTGAGATCCATTAGAATAACATCTGGAATTACGCCAAGATAATTATTGATAACGCCTTGTCCATCAGAAACTTCAATAATAACCTCCATATCATTTTCTAAATTAATAATTCTTTTTAATCCTTCTCGGAAAAGTTGATGGTCATCTGCAATCATGACCTTAATTTTTGTTTGATCCATCACTTGTTTCCTCGCTTTCATTTATTGGGATACTAAAAGTAATTTTTGTACCTATATTTTTACTTGAATTAATTTCAAATTCTCCTTCAAGTAATTCGATTCGTTCCTTCATCCCCATTAAGCCAAACTTATTCTCATCACGCATCACTTCTTCTTCTTTAAACCCTATACCATTATCCTTAACCATAACCTTAATGTTTTTTTCACCATATTCAATCATTGCTTGTACTAAATCAGCTTTTGCATGCTTCACTATGTTATTTAATATCTCCTGAATCAAACGAAAGATAGCAACCTCCATTCCAGAAGCTAGTCTTCTTTCTTTACCAGAAAAATTTAATTCGATATTAAGATTCTCCCTTTTCGCTATCTCAGGAATATACTTACGTAATGTCGGTAGTAAACCAAGATCGTCAAGTGCCATAGGTCTAAGATCAAATATGATTTGTCTAACATCAGCCAAGCTTGTCCTAATCATTGTTTTTAAATCCTTTAGTTCTTTAATTGCTAGTTCTTTTTGCTGATTATTCATTAAACGCTCTGCAATCTCTGTTCTTAATACCACATTTGCCATTGATTGAGCAGGACCATCGTGAATATCTCTAGCTACACGTTTTCGTTCTTCCTCTTGGGCTTGAATGATTTTAAGTCCAAACATTTGTCTTAGCTTTGCTGACTCTGCTAGTTCTGTAAATTTAGCAATATCATTTGTTAAGTAGTTAAAGACCACGCCCATTTGTGTAATTAGCCCATCAGCACGTTCAATAGTAATGTCGAGATTCTTTAATCTCATTTGTAATTCATTTCTTCTCGTTTTTAAATGCACTTCTCTTTCTCTTGACATAAACAAATCAATTTGCAATTTATTCGTATCTTCATATGCTTTCTGAATGTCTTTTTCAGCATAATTTTTAAAATTCTTACTAACCATAACAAGTTTATTTCTTGAACGATTATATTCTATTTCTAGCTTATCTACATCAGCAATAACCTTATTAATCTCTCTCGAAATATGGTCTAAGTTTATCAAAATCTTTTCCTTTTCAGTTCTAGCATCCTCAGAGATCTCAAATATCTGTTCTTTACTCTTTTCTATTGAGCTTGTTGTCTTTTTTAAAATCTTTTCTAAAACAGAAACATCTATTTCCTTTTCCAATGTTATTTACTCCTATTTCTTATAATGTTTTTATCTTATCATATCTTGTAAATATAAACTGTAATCTATCTTTACTAAAAACTACAAACATAATAGTACTTTTGACCTATTTTTATTCATATGATTACTAAAAAATAAATAATCTCCAGTTAATGGAGATTATTTATTTAATAAACTATCCTAAATAACTCTTATTTTGGGAACAACTTTTTCCAACACTTCAGTAATTACTGCACTGCGGTTTGATTTACTTTCAATAGCGATAGTATCAATCATGTTAAGTAGCTCTAGATCAATACGTATACTTATTATTTGTTTCGGGTCTTTTTTCTCCGTTCTTTTTGTTAGTACTAACATATTTACCCTCCTCTCATAATACAAGCTTACTATTTATAAGTATTTTACTTGTAATACATAAAAAATGTTGTCACAATGTGTCTTTATATTTTGACTAATTTTGTCGAAAAAAAAAGAGCTACTATTTCTAGTAGATCTTTTAGTATCTATAAGCCATTTCTAAGCAAAATGCATATTATTTACTTAACCTTTTCAAGGGCATCCATTTTTAATAATTCCACTTTATCTGTTCTTTCCCATGGTAAATCTAAATCAATTCTACCGAAATGTCCATAAGCTGCAGTTTGTCGGTATATTGGTCTGCGAAGATCCAATTCCTTTATTATTCCTGCTGGTCTTAAATCAAAATGTTTACGAATCAATTGAACCAATTCACTTTCTTCGATAATACCTGTGTCAAATGTATCCACATTAATGGAAACAGGTTGAGCAACTCCAATTGCATATGCTAATTGAACCTCACACTTATCAGCTAATCCTGCCGCAACAATATTTTTTGCAACATAACGAGCAGCATATGCAGCTGATCGGTCAACCTTCGTAGGATCTTTTCCAGAAAATGCTCCACCGCCATGACGAGCATATCCACCATAAGTATCAACAATAATCTTTCGACCTGTTAACCCAGCATCTCCCTGTGGACCACCAATCACGAAGCGACCAGTTGGGTTGATAAGGTATCTCGTATTCTCATCTAATAAATCAGTTGGAACAATTGGCTTTATAACGTGTTCAATGATATCCTTTTTAATTTGCTCCAACATAACATCATGGGCATGCTGTGTTGAAACTACAATCGTATCAATCCTAACCGGTTTATCTCCATCATACTCAACCGTTACCTGTGTTTTTCCGTCAGGACGTAGATAATTTACAATACCCTGTTTTCTTATTTCGGAAAGTCTACGTGCTAATTTATGTGCCAATGAAATTGGTAATGGCATCAGTTCAGGGGTTTCATTCACCGCAAAACCAAACATTAATCCCTGATCTCCCGCTCCAATAGCATCAATTTCATTGTCAGTCATCTGCCCTTCACGTGCTTCTAATGCTTTATTTACTCCCATAGCTATATCTGGGGATTGTTCATCAATTGAAGTTAACACCGAGCATGTCTCTGAATCAAAACCATATTTTGCTCTTGTGTAGCCAATTTCTTTAATTGTTTCCCTAACTACCTTTGGAATATCAACGTAGCAAGTAGTAGTAATCTCTCCTGCTACTAGAACTAATCCAGTAGTTACTGAAGTCTCTGCAGCTACTCTAGCATTAGGGTCTTGTTCTAATATAGCGTCTAAAATTGCATCTGAAACCTGATCACAAATTTTATCAGGATGACCTTCTGTAACAGATTCAGAAGTGAACAAAAATTTTCCTTTTTTATATGCCATCATTATTCCCCCTTTATTCATATTATGTACATCTATAATAACGGTACTCATCCCCCTGAATTTTAAATAAAAGCCTTTCCTAATAGAGGAAAGGCTTCATAAACAAGCTTTTACCTCTTATCTTTAGAATGTTTACTTTACATTCTCAGGTTAGCACCTTTCATTATAAAGGTTGCCGGGCGTCATCGGGCCTGTCCCTCAGCCTACTCGGGATAAGAGTAACCGTAAAGTATATGATATTATAATAAATAATACCTGTCAATATTAGAAAACCCTTATTTATTTTTTTGAAATTTTTCATTATTTTTGTATAATTTTATATTTCCAATCCATAATAAATATAAGGGTAATTGGTATATCCAAACCAATTACCCAAAAGAATACATATTTAATTTTTCTACGTTTGATACTATTTCCACTTTGCCATAGTGAAGCTAAAAAGTGTTTACATCACTTCATTAAAAACCGTGAAGATATTGCTCAGCATTTTGAACCAAATTTCTTGTCATGGAGCCGCCTACTGCTCCACAATCTCTAGAAGAGATGTTTCCCCAATAGTCTTCACTGCCTTGGTAAACTGGGATATTTAATTCAGCTGCGATTTCGTATTTCATATTGTCCAATGCTTGATGAGCCTCAGGGACTAACTGCTGTTTTCCCCATTGTCCTTTTGCCATAATACTCACCTCCTTTTTATGAGGTAATCTTATTTTTCGTTAAAACTCTTACCTTACACTGTTAAGAATGTGGTACAGGTGTTAAATAAGCCCAGTAAAAATCCCCTATGCTTATTTTAAAATAAGCCTACTTATGATATCTTATTACTAAAGATTTTAAAAAGGAGTTAAAGGGATATGTTAACGCCTGAAGAAATATTTGAAAAAGAATTTAAACGTTCCATGCGTGGATATGACGTAAATGAAGTAAATGAATTTCTAGATCAAATTATCCAAGATCTCTTTGTTTTGCAAGAGGAAAATAAAAATTTAAAAAAGGAATTAAAAAAATTCAAAACAGGTTCAAGCCGAACAACCTTTCACAATCCAACAAATCAAGAGAATATTTCTATAGAGGATCTCTCAAAAAGGGTTGAAATTTTAGAGAAAAAAACTAAATTTTTATAGCATGGAGAACTAAAAATACCACTAACACCGTCTTTGACGAGTTGTGGTATTTTTAGTTTATTATTTCATTTGGTAATTACCTATAATCATAATATAAGCGGGACCAGAAGTGATTTTTATTCCTCGTCCATCATCTCTAGGAAAGAGTAATAAGTGGTTTTTTGGGATTTTACTTCCTATTTTTATATCTATACCTCCAGTAATATCAGGTATCCCGTTTAAACTCTTTCCATATGCCACCGCACTACCCCCACGAAGTATAAATTCCGTACCAACATCACCAATTAATATTTGACCAGTCTCTAACTTCTCAACCGCAAGATTATTGTTGATCTTACTTAATTGTTGCTTTAATATATCCATTTGCTCATTTACCTTGTTATTTATTTGCTCATCAACATAGCTTTTTGTAACGATCGGATCATTAATAGAACCAGGGTCGCCTATGCCCCCTGCAAAAACTGTTGTCATGATAGAACCCGCTATTAGGATGGTAAAAGCACTAATCATTATTTTCCATTTTTTCTTCATACCCATCTCCCTTTAATAGACTTCCCTTATTAATGTAAGTTTTCTTATTATTATATCATCATTAGTTTAGAGAATTGAAATGAAAAATGAATAAATTAAAGCCTGTTTCCTAAAAAGAAACAGACTTTATGAAAAATTAATTTTTTAATAATATTGTCTTATCTTTCCCGTTATATTCAGTATATAGATGCATCCAATCGGCAATAAAACGTAAGGGAACTAAGGTATGTCCATCAACCACCGTTGGTGCGACTGGCAAATGTTCGACACTATTTATTGTATATACATTAGGGCTATCGATCGTTAAAATTAAATAATTATTATTATAAATTAGGATAATTCTTTTTTGGTCTGGCCGATATTCTACTTGACCACCCATACCCTCAGCTACAAACCTCATTGGTATCATCGTATTTCTATCAATAACAGTTGGTGGTGCAGTTAATGTTTTTGGTTCACCATTAACGATTGCAATCTTTTTATTAAGTGTAAGTAATATATTCGTTTTAGGTGTATCGGTAGTTGAAGTTTGTGTAGTACCATCACTAGTTGTTTGACTACTACTACTACTGGTACTGCCAGTTTGATTGCTGCTAGAACTTGTAGTCTCCCCACTTGATTGACTACTGTCAGTCTGGTTTGTATTTTGAGTATCTGTTTGTGATGTGCTTCCATCTGTTTTTGTTTTATCTATTGCTTTAACTTGTACAGGATTTGAAGCTATCCACTTTTGTTCTTTAGATGTAGTAAAATAGAAGACAAAATTACCAATTATATTCGGCATAATATCATGCTTGTTATCATTAATAGTTATAGTTATTTGGTCATTTGCGTTAAAATTAAGATATGCTGGGACGAGAAACGATAAATTTTTTGCTGATACCTCCATGTTTTTTATCTCTACGTCCGTACCATTTATCCCTAATGAGATATTATTTAATAAATCCAATGTATGACTTGTTGGTGTCATCATCGTGATATAATCATATCCCCCAGTTAATGATTTTTCTAGCTTGTATGTCATCGTATATTTTGTAATATAGTTATCTTTATCATATTCTGGGGTAACATTAAACCTATAGCTTTGTTCGCCAACAATAGAATATTTAGCATATGCTGGATTCGTATCTTTAGTTGTCTTAATGTAGAGTTGATAATCCCCTTCCTTATTGGGATTAAATATACCAGCCTTATTATCTATTTTGATAGTGATCCAACTATTGTTATTCACATCAACAGTTGAAGGAAGATGAAAAATGACTGAACGATTAAATCTTCTTATCCATCCGTTATTAATTGGTACATCATTTACGGTGATTAAATCTCTGTTTATAGTATCTGGTAATTGAACAGCATTATCAAAAACCACTATTAATTCATCAAGCCCACCAGTTAATGCTCCATTACTACTAGTTTTATATTTAATAATATAGTCTGAGGTGTCTCCTATTAGGTTGGAGCTTAACTCAACACTGGCCGCAGCGTCGGTAGTATTAGTACTACTGGTACTTCCACTACTAGTTGGTGATGAAGTAGTTCCTGTTGAAGGTGCAGTACCTGTTGTTGAATAGCTTTGACTAGTGACAAAGGAGGTATCCTTAGACGTTCTAATTTTTAATTGATAGGTGCCACCTGTGGGATTTCTGATTCCAGCAGATGAACTAATTACTATTCCAACATAACCACTATTTGCTATCGACATATTTTGAGGAAAAAATATACGTAAATATTGCTTGTCATAGACTTGTGTGCTATTGGATGTTTTTCCATTAATCGTCACATAGCTTGGTGCAATATATGCAGGTACATAAGTTCCGGTCGGGAAAAATACATCTACATAATCATTCGCTGCCTGTGCTAATGCTCCTTGGTCACTTGTATAAAATCCTATAGCGTATTGAGCCGAGGATTGATAGGTAGTAGGACTAATTAAGACAGTCGGTGCCATAATTTGCTTTCCTATATGGTAAGATGGGCTATCTATTCCTACAGGGTCTCTTGATGTATAAACAAGTAAGTTATAGCTACCTACTGTTGATGGGTTTTTGATGTTTGCTGTTGAAAGAATATTTATTTTCACATTGCCGTTTTGGGTAATATTTACATCTTTAGGAACTTTGATCATCATGCTTCGGTTTGTTTGTGATATATAAGCATTTGCATCAAGAATTTTATCGTTAATCTGTATACTATTAAGGGCTACACTATATGGTAAAAAAGTACCCTTTGGGAAAATAATAGTTACAGTATCTAGTCCACCCAATAAACCACCTAAGCTACTCGTCTTAAATTGAATTAAATACTCTCCATATAAATTAACACCATTATTATTCAATTGTGCACTTAGGTTAACAATATGATTACCTCGAATTAGAAAAGTATTTGATGCTTTATATGCAGGATCTCTTGTGGTTTTTACTTCAAGAAAATAGTTGCTTTGTTTTAAAGGATTATTAATCCCTGCAGTCTGGCCTATTAGTATATTTACAATTTGATTTGGATTTATTGCATTTGCTAAGTTAAGGGTTATCGTCCTATCTGTTTGGTTAACAATAACCGTACCAGTAAATGCCACACCATCTATAAAAATAGAACTTTTTATATTTGGATTAGTTAGTACCGTTCCCTCTGGAAATCGAATCGTAATTTGATCATTAACTAAAAGTGTATTCGCTCCATTTTCAACTGCAATGGTATATTGCCCAACCTGTCCTGCAATATCTGGACTCACCCAAGCCGTTAAACCTGTAATCGCCGCAGAAACTGTGTATGCAGCGGAGGTATTCTTTTCTAGGTCTTGAGATGTCCACACCTCTAAATTATAGTTGCCTGGAGTACTTGGATGAACAATATTCGTATGAGGTTTGATTTGAATATTTACCTGTTGACCACTGTTCAAATTAGTTGGAACAATTAATTCCATTCGGTATCGTTGATTTGGATCATTTGTAATCGTTGGATTATTCGTTACAGTAGGGTTATAAGTTAAAGGGACATTATTAACTAAAACATCACTGCTATAAATCCCTGTTGGAACGATTGTATCCTTAGGAAAGACTATATAAATACGGTCCTTATTACCGATTAATTGTCCGTCTGTACTAAGAGAAAAATTGATAAAATAGGCTCCCACTTGTCCTACAATGTTTGGTGATACTGTCACTTGCGGTATCGTAATCATCGAATCTATGATGGGATAAGCACTTGAGTTTTTTGCAAGAGTATCTTTGCTTGTCCAAGCTTGTAACGTATAATTACCATCTGAAATACTTGGATTTATGATTCCAGCCTCTTTTGCAATTTTTACTTCAACATACGTTTTTTTAGGAATATTTAAATTCTTTGGTAAAGGTAAAGTTATCGTATTATTTGTTTTATTAATAGAAATAATACCTTGATCAATCGTTAATCCATTTATAATGACATTTGCATTACTCATTGTTGATGGAAGTACAGTACCTGCTGGGAATTTAATAGTGATTGTATCATAGTTTGAACCTACTAAAACAGAATTAGTCGTATCTGCCGTATAAAATACAATATCATAGGATGCATTCTTTTTTACGTGATTAGAATAGACATTTACAAGAGGTTGGGTAACTTGCGATTGTACAGTTAAAGAAACATTTATCGGTGCGGTATCCTTTGTTGTCGCTATGGATGTACTATATACCCCTCCATTACTAGGATTTTTAATTCCCGCACTGATATCAATTTTTATATTTACAAGGCTTGCAGCTGTTATCGCTGTATTTAAAGTTAATGTAAGTGTCTTATTATTGACTGTGACATTATTAATAGCATTATTAATAACAGCAGAATTGACATTGAGATTTAAAGCACTAACAGGTATGGAGCTTGGCACAATATAGCTGTCATTTAATTGAATGATTACCTGATCACCTGAAGCTAATGCAGTGTTCACCTGAAATTGATAATTTATACCTGTAGCACTATTAACTAAGGTGGTATCTAAACTTGCTTGAACATTATAAACGGACAACCCAGCTGCAGAAGCTGTAAACGGTATGATCCCTATTGAAAGAACGATTATTAACATCGTGCTTACTAGTCTTCTTAAATAATAACTCATGGTACACCTCCAGAAAAAGAGAGTCTTACAACTCTCTTTTTCACTTTTTACATTAAATTATCCTGCTTACTATTTAGGTAATTTTTTTAGATCCTGCATTAATCGATATGCAATAGCTGCTGCCTCTGCTCGGGACATAAATGATCTTGGATTAAATACATAGGTTCCTTGAGACTCACTACCACTCATTATTTTTTGCTTTGTTACAGCTAATACATATGGCATGGCATAATTATTTATTTTATCTACGTCTCCATATACTTTTCTTAATGCAGTTTCTGTTCTAGCTGTATCTGATGACATCTTGTAATTGGCAGCCCTTGCTATCATGATAGCTGCTTGTTCTCTTGTTAATAACCCATCAGGACTAAATTCTCCTTGACCTAAGCCCCTTATAATTCCAGCACGCCCTGCAGTCTCTATATACTCATAGGAGTAAAAACCATTTGGCGGATCAAGTAACGGATTTACGTCAACAAAGGTCGGATTTACAGGATAAAGCTTATTATTATTCACATATGGCCCTGCATTAATAGGAATATCTAATGCTTTTACTAATAATGTAGAAAATTCCCCTCTGCTGGTTAATAGATCAGAGCCAAATCGGTTATAACTTTCTGGCATCATTAGTCCCTTTGCAAACATTGTCTGCAAGTAATTTGCTGCCCAGCTATGTCCAATAATATCGTTATAGGTTCCTCGTTTTGCCATCACTGTGTAGTAACCAAATTCATGGATAGGTGCTGTCACCGTATTTTTTCTTGTATCTACTACCCCACCAACATTTACCCATTTTTGTTTGTCTCTATTAAAATGATAAATAGCTAGTAGATTTTGCGAATCATTCCTTATACTTGGATTATATTGAAGCGTGATGGTACCATTATTTGTTGGAACAAGGCCAGCATCCACATTTTGAATATCTCCTTCCGCATCTATCCAATATATATCTCCAGCATACCCTGTTCGATCAGGCGGAATAACCCTTACTGGCATAATCGTTTTAAACGGTTCATTAAAATCTGCTAGAATAAATTTTCCAAGGGCATCATCCCATACTTTAAATAGCTTTCCGGATTGCCGGTCTACAATCCCAAATCTAAGATATACATTGCTTTTATATTCATTGTTAACCGGTGTATCCTGACTTGGTTCTACTAACCATGTATTCTTTGGAAAATCTAGCTCTACTTTTTTATCAAATACTTGGATCTTATTTTTCTTAAATTCTTCTTTATAAAGCGCACCTTCCTTAGGAGAAGAAGCATAATTAATTTCAAATTCATATTTTGATTTTATACCGCTTTTTATAACCTCATATTTTATCTTATTCTTACCTGGCTTAAGAAAAACATTTGCCATATATCGTTTTCCTGTAACCTCACCCTGATCGATTAGACTTAGCTCATGGCTATCTAAATAACCATCCCCGTTTAGATCATATTTTTGTATAATCTGTGGACCAAGGATATTGATAAGATTTCTTAATTCAGTATCTGTTAATTTTTGATATACTGCCTCTTGTTTATCGATAATAACCTGATCTGCATTCGCAGCTTCCACAACAACATCAAGATAATTACTATTTACTACTGTTGTTAATGCTAGATTTGGAGAAATCAATTTAACAGGTGGTTGTTCTCTATTTATATATACTTTTTCACTTCGAGAATATCCCGAAGCACTTACTACTTCAACCTCAAAGGTGTTTGGACCTTCATGTAAATAGATAGGATAATCTGTTGAAAACTGTAAATTATCCCAATCTATCGTCAAGCGAACTGTATCTCCAGTTATAGGGTCTACGCCAACAGCAGATTTTGTTCCTGTGCCTACAGGTTGAACCGCTTCCTGAATAACCCTTACACCGTTAAGATAAAAAATGATATCCTTGGCATTATTGTAGCTACCTTTAAAATGGACATATCTTGCTTCGGTTTGAAATGTGCCCGGCGTTTCAGTTGGAGTGAAGGTATCAGTTGATAATATTTTCCTGTCCTGATCAATGTATAAAACGGCATCAGGTCCATCATTGTTAAAATAGAACACTGTCAATCTAGTAGTAGTTTGCGTTTTAGTGCTATTTACTTCTATTGTGATGTCGTTTGCTCCCGTTTGTAATTTCCCTATTAAGTCAAAAATAAATCTAAATGGATTTACAGGATCATTAAAATTGGTAGCATCTAGCAAATAACTAGAAGGACCAGCTTTATTCTCAATGACAACCTTGGTATTATATCTATCTGTTAAATCAACATTGACTAATTCTGCAAGAATCGTTGTCTCTTGCCCTCCAGCTCCAACTCTATCACCATTTACTAGGTTTAACACCTTCACATCAGGCGAATCAATATAATAAATAGAATAAGTTTTCATATTGATATCACTGTTATTAGGTCTTACAACAATGGTATTATAGCCTGGGTCTAAGCTAGTAGAGAATGCAAACATTGTTTCATCTGCCTGAGGTGTAATTGAAATTGGAATTAAAGTTTGGGTTGATCCATCTGGCAAAATATGGTCTACCTGAAAAATAAATGGATCATGTGTGAAAATATAAAAATCAATTTTTTTACTTGTCGTCGTATCTGTTAACCCTGACGTGTGAGTTACATAATTAAGTGTAGGATCAAACTGGTCCAAATTATAGGTCTGAGTATAATTTGTAAAACCACGAGTAAAGGTAAATTGTAAGATATTTAATTGATTTTGGATTACGGTTGGATAATATAAGTTAAAACTACTAACTCCTGTTTTTGTTAAGGTATAGCTTCCAGGAACAGTGGAGACTATACTACCAACAGGTGTAGTGTCAAAATCTGAATAAGTAATAGAAAAGCTCGTATTATTAAATAAATAAGTTAGTTGATCAGTTAATGTGAAATTATAGACTGAACCAGTAACTGTAAGATCATTGGTTGTTATATTCATGGTACTATCTAAAGGAACGTAGGTTCCGGTAGAATCCATTATTAGACCATTTTCAACATATGGGTTCCCATCATTATAAATGATATCTAAAGTAACTGGATAGGTTTTTGTATTGTTTTTTGCAGTAACTGTTAAAGTATTTTTACCTCGCTGTAATGGCATCTTCGCAATTACATAAGTGTTATTATTTAATACTGATCCAGTATATTCTGTTGCATTACCATTTATTGTCGCTACGATCGAATCAGCATTTAAAACATCACCTTTTATTAATAGCTCATCATTATAAAGCTTGTCCTGAATTACGTTGTTTATCTTCAAATCCTGAGTATTATATTTAACACTAGTAATAATTGGTAGCTTTGAGTACTCAACATATACCCTATCGGATTGTTGAGACGTGCCATTCGCATCTTTACCTGTTATAGTAACTTCATTTAGACCTTCAAATAGCTGCACATTGTAAAATGTAAATTTAGAGCCATCTAAATATGCCTTTTCTACTCCATCCCTTGTCTGAATAGCAACTAATTCTCCAGTATTTAGTCTGCGGAATTGTGTGATACTATACGAAAGGTCTGTTACACCATAAAAACTTCCTGAAATATTAATTTTATCCTTCGTTTCTGGTGCTGGACTATCGACTGTTCCTATTGGATCCGTTATAACAATGGGGCTATTAGCGGCTTTAATAACACCAGATATAGGAACAATTGTGAATAATACTGAAAAGATGATTAAATAGCTTAACCAAATTCTAGTTGTTTTGCTCATCTTAATGGTCCCCCTTGTCTAAATTTTTCATTATTTATATATATCGGCACAAACCTATAATTTTTTTACTCATTTTTGCAATAAAAAAAGAATAAATCTAAATACCCATATAAGATTTATTCTGTAATGTTGAGATTTTACAGTCTACATGATGGGATCATCAAGGATGGTAATGTTACCCTTTGTAAATATCACCACATACTTTTTAGTAGGAGCCAGTTCGTAATATTGACTGTTATATTCTATCTCCTTTATCCCCTTCATAAAATGAATATTTGCATATGCCGCATAGAATAATTCATTACCTGTATCAGCATATATATTAAGGGGATAACTCATAAACATTGCGCCTTTTCTTGAAGGCGATTGATCGAACCTATTGAATAGGGTTAATAAATCTAAATGAGAATCAGGATATGTTGAATCAATACGTTTCAAATAAAAATTTTTAGAGTCAAATAATCGCTTTATTGCTTTATCATCCATATCCATGTATTTAAGGATTGCTTGGGTAACAAATAAATCACGATAAGTTATATTTATATAATCCTTTCCATAATAGTCTCCATTTGGTCCTAGTGCATAATATAAATCCTGATCAGGTTTTATCCAATTTTCAAAGGTTATATCTATAAAATTATTCATTTCGTTTGCTAGTTTCTTCGCTTCGTTATCCTGAAACCAGTTATATAATGTATACAAATAATTCATCTCATATAAAGAATGGTTCAGTGAAACTAGCGTTTTGCCACTTTGACTATATGAATAATAATCTGGATAAATTGTTCCATTATTTATTTGATAGACATATCCTTTTTCTCTCATCATTATAAAATATTTTTTAAACCTCTTACCAGCATAGATTGCTTCCTTATCATTAAACAATAATCCATATTTTAATAAAAACATGGAAGCATCTACCGACATCCTTGTATCGATATAATCTGGTCCTAGCTGATAAGCACGATTTAAATAGGCTACATTTATACCTCCGTACCAAAAGCCATCCGCTTCTTGTCTACTTATCAATGTAAAAGCAGCATTATGAACAAAATCCTCAAGCAAACGATTTTTCTTTATTTGTAGGGCTTCTATAATAGATAAAGGGGATGAGGCTTGTAAATTAATATTAAAGCTATGCCTATTATTTCCGTTTTGATAGGAAATAGGTGTTGCTCTATAAGTTCCATCTTCTGTTAACCAGGTGTTACTATTGTGATAACTTTTACTGATGCTCCATGCTTCTTGAATAAGTGGTACATTCATATTAAGATTTTGGTCACTAAAAATATACCATTGATCAATGGATTCTCTTGCATGCAATCCAATCAGGTTTTCCCCTTTTATACTTTCTGAGGATAATAAATTTTTAAATTGGTCTTTATCTGAATAGATGTACGCATCGCTAGCATATATCTTATGCATGTCACTCATTTTTGATTTTAAAAACTGATGATCATCTCCAGCATATCCTTTTAAAAAAATCATTTGATCCCCATTGTTTAACAATCGTTGAATAAAAATGACCTGACTAAGACGAAAATAACTTGTTAGATAAAAGGCTGCATATTTATATTCTGTTGTATCATCAATTGTTTGTTCACTAATCATACGGAAATCAATTAAAGCACCATTCATTTCCCAAAAGGTCTGAGGCAGATATCCGTTGTTAAAAATCACCTGATTATGGTTGATGGAAAATCCATTGAAAGGTAATTTGTTGATTAATGATATTCCTTCTTCAGGAAAAGAGCCTAGATACATATAGAGTTTTTTTTTAAGATCATTATAAAAAGCTTTATGTTCAAATACCTTCCTAAGATCATCGTATGCAATATAGGTCTGTCCATGATAGAGGATCATATTAATCGGAGACCAAAGATTATCTTTATACATTTTTTTTAATAGAACATCTATCTTTGCATACCGTTTATCAGGATACTCTATTAAAATTTGTTTTTGTTTACTATTCCAGCTTTTATTTATCTGGAAGTACTTTGAAATAATATTAAAATTAAAATAGGTATGGTTGCTTTGATTCACATAAGTGATTGGTATTTTTAGTCCATCTATTTCTAACGTACCCTTGTCTATAAAAGTATCTGCTAGAACATAAAATGGATGGATGCTTAAGATTACAGTAGAAAAAAGAAGTAACACTAAAAAAAATTTCTGCACTGTAAAAACCCCTTATAATAACTTTCTTAATAGCCATTATTGGGATGTACAGTTTTTTTATACTTAATATTACATTTAAACGTCATTTTCATAAAAAAACTCCCCGTGACCTAAACACGGAGAGTCGAAAATTTTCTATTTATTTTCCCAATTCGTTTTAATAGTATCTAAAATACTCTGTATATCTTTCATATCCCCTTTTTTCATAAACTCATTAACCTTTTGTTGATTGTTTAATTTGTCATACGTATAGATCATCCAAGCAATTGCTGTATTACTTAGATACTTAATTCTTTGATCTGTATAATTTTTTCTATTATCAACTGTTCGAGATTTTAGAACATTTTCATCAGTAAGACTGTTTAGCATTTTCAATCCATCTTTATATTGTCCCTTTAATATATAAGCCTTCCCAACATTTAATTCCATAATGATAGATGGTTTGTAATTTTCATATTGAAATTCTTTTACCTGATTATCAAGAAAATCTCTTCGTTTGAGTACCTGATTGTATATTTCAAATATTTTATTCAAATATTTATTATATTTTTCCTTATCATTCGTATGATTATAATAATTAGCAAAGCTTAAAGCATAAGTAGTATATTGATCACTTAAGTTCAATACCCATGGCCCGTTATCAATACCTGTTTGGATTAACTTTTCAGAATAGCTTAAATCTCCTACATCAGCATACATTTGCGATAATATTAACATTGTTCTTGGATCTTTTTCATTCATATTATTAACTTTAGTGGCCTCATTATAAATTAGTTTTTTATAATTATCATTTTTGGTTTTTAAATACATTTGATAATAATAATTCATATAATCTAAACGATAATTAACATCATATGGGTTGAGAGAAATAATTCGGTCGAATTTTTTTGTAATCTCTGAATTTTGAACTGTATTAATTTGACTTAATAATTTATTTGCATACATAAATTTAGTTGATGTTAAAATACTTACAAAAGACATGACCATAACAAGAATTAGGCTAATTATAGAAAAAGTATTTTTCTTACTAAAATTGACCTCAATTGGTTGTGCGATCAGAGCAAGTAGCATCATCAATAATACTAGTATATAAGCAAAGGACATATCAAAATCAATAAAGCTATGCATAAACAATACTACAATCATTAAGAAAATAGCCTTATACAAGCTTATTTCATCAGATAACTCCCTCCTTTTTTTTATTAGTGACCATAATATTAATAATATTAACGAAATAAATACCAAAAATCCTAATATTCCTATTTCAATTAATAAGTTTAAATAAAAATTATGAGCTTCTCTTGAAATATAAGGATAAGATTGGTATTTCTCAATCTTTTGTTTCCATGCTCCACCACCTTGCCCAATGAATGGTGAATCTTTTATCATTTTCATTGAATCCTTATAGAATAAATTTCTTTCCATTACACTTTTATTCGTTAAGTTTATTTGTTGTACACGCTCTTTAAGCGAATTTGGCAATTTATTAACAAAGCTATCATTTGACAATAAACTAAGTCCCGAAATAAAAACGACTACTATTAATAATGGTATCAAAAAGTGAATTATTTTTTTCTTTGATATATTAAATTTGATTTTATTAATAAAGAAGACAAAGATACTATATAAAATGCCAATTAATAGTGAATACACTATAATTATTGTAAAACCTTTTATATAGGAGCCATTATTAATAGAATTGTTAAGACTTGATAGATTAATAAGTGTTGCAGTTCCTAATAAAATAGAATGAAATACAAATAGAACTTGCTCCTGTAGTGATAGAAAAAGTAAGGTTACAAACCATATAAAAGCAAAAACTAACCACGATCCACGAGAATATGTAAATATCATTGATATAAACAATATAAATGAGGCAAAGGACCAGAAAGAATATCGCCATTTTTTCGAACTTGACAAAACTAATACTCCTATTAATACAGCCACTATAAATGCCCCAAAGGTATTAGCATACTGAAAAAATGATGATAAGCGATTATCCCAAACCGCATCCTTAAAATTAACCAATTTATATAATGATAGCCAACCAAATAAAGATGTCCATATACCTGCTACCATTACTGAAAAGAAAATTATTTTCTGCATCCATTTTATTTCTTTTAAATATAAAACGATTAAAAACATTTGAGTTGCCAATAGCCAACGTAGAAAATGTTGGAAGGCAAATAGTTGATTTTCAGCAAATAGAATATCAAATAAATAAATAAATACGATTAATACCAAAGACCAAACATACGGATTTTTATAAATCTTTAATGAATCTTTAAATTGCGTAAATAGAAAAAATGAAAAAATGACACCAAAAATAGATTCAATCCAATATATATCAGTATCAAAAAATAAACCACGATAGTATATAGCACCAATAAAAAATAACGTTATTGCTAATAAAGAAATATAGTTGCTAGTTTTTCGTAATATATTCAAATTTATAATGCTCCCTTCTAAGATATACTTATTATATATATTACCATCTAATTTTTATAAAAAAAACGAATTTTTTTTAATTGTGTTTTAATTCAATAATATAAAAAAGGATTGTCCATAAAATATGGACAATCCTTTTTTATATTATTATTTAAACATTTGTACTTGTGCTTGTACTATCTGAGGTCGATGATTCACTTGCTGTTGTATCTGTAGTTGTTGTTGTGTCTGTAGTAGTTTCATCTGTAGTATTTGTGCTGGTATCAGTACTTGATGCTTGAGTATCAACAGATTGATCTGTATTTTGAGTATTTACTGTAGTATTTGGTCCTTGATCTTTTAAATCTTGAATAGTTTGCTCAATATTATTCTTCATCGTTTCAATACGATCTTTTAATGCTTTAATTGCTGCATCATCAGAACCAAGTCTATTTGCTAATCCATCTAATTGATGATTTACAGATTCTAATTGATTTGTTAATGCATGTAACTTACCAAGAAAACCATAATACCCATCATTATTATTCTCTTGATCTGTAGTGTCCTCTACAGTAGCACTATTATCTTCTGATTCTGTATCTTCGCTGTCTACCGTTGCCTCACTTGACTCATTGTCATCACTAGTTGAAGCTACAGTTGTTTGGTCTGTATTATCTTCGCTTGTTGTATCCTCTACAGTTGTGCTATTATCTTCTGATTCTGTATCTTCGCTGTCTACTGTTGCCTCACTTGACTCATTGTCATCACTAGTTGAAGCTACAGTTGTTTGGTCTG
>CAZEQK010000015.1:15769-38426 GCA_964514395.1 uncultured Bacillaceae bacterium | reverse complement strand
GTTGCCTCACTTGACTCATTGTCATCACTAGTTGAAGCTACAGTTGTTTGGTCTGTATTATCTTCGCTTGTTGTATCCTCTACAGTTGTGCTATCGTCAGGATTAGTGCTTTCATCTGTTACTGTACCATTATCTTCTTGTCCATACACTGCATCACCAACTGTTTGGTTATTTGACTGATAGTAAGTAGCAATATCATTGACGGTTTTAGTATACATCGTATCAATTTTATCAAGACGATTTTGAACCTGTTCTAACTTTTTCTCAATTCCTTTAGATAACTTTTCCTTATTCTCTTGTTTAGATTGAACCTCATTTTTGTGTTGATTTCTATTCTTTTCTTTTACTGTTGCATTCTTTGAAAAATCACCTTGTCCACTATTGTGATGATATGACTTTGCTTCATAGCCATGATTTTCTTTCTTTTCACTATGGTGGTTAGATTTAGCAGCTAATACTGGGAATGATAAAATTAGAGAAAAAGATAAAAATAGCACAAATATTCTATTTACTTTCTTCATTACCGTATCCTCCTTATTATTTTCTTAGGTAATGGTAGCTGGCTGGCATAGAAAACATTAGCCCCTATAGCTTTGTGACGCTAAATTTCTTTAGCTGTACCTTTCTTAACATTTTAACAGATTTAACATAAAAAAAAAGTATTTTTTACCTTTTTGGTATTAAAGAACTATAGTTTTACAGTTTACAGTTACAATTTAAAATTTCTTCTAAATATATAAGTACTTATCAGAGCATATAAATAGATAACATATTCAATATTTCTATTGGAGTGATACGTATGGCATATGCTGTAAGAATTTCAACAATTATATTTGGAAGCATGATATTCGCAGTAGGTATAAATCTTTTCCTAGTACCATTTAGAGTCCTAGATGGAGGGTTTATCGGTCTTGCTCTTATTATCAATTACTTAACTGGTATAAAAGTAGGCTTTATTTTTATTATTTTAAGTATTCCAATTTATATATTTGCCTGGTTTCAATACCGTAGTTTTTTTTACCGTAGTGTCATTGGTATGTTATTATCTTCTTTATTTATTGATTTTTTCTACCCATATCAATTTTATTTTGTTCACTACATTAAATTAACTCCCAGAGTTAGTTCCATATTAGGTGGCATTATTGTTGGCATCGGTATGGGGCTTCTGCTTAAAAATGGAACGAGTATAAGCGGATCGGATATGTTAGCCCAAATCATTTCAAAAAATCTACATATCAATGTTGGGATAACTATATTAATATTTGATACTATTATTGTCTGTCTTGGTGGATTATTCATTTCTATCGAAACATTCTATCTATCCATACTTACGATTCTAGCAGTAGGTACAACTACTTCACTAGTTACTTATCATAATAAATTACAACATTAATCTTAATTGATCACATAAATAGAATTTATTGGGGATTAGAAAATTACTTTCTAGTCCCCTTAAATTCTACCTAATTCTTATTTCATTTCCATTTACTTTTTTATAAATATGACCATTACCATCCTTATCAAACTTTGCGTATTGTCCAATTATTTTGCCATTCACAAATGAACGAACCGCAGTTACTTCAGTGGTTTTAGTATCATATATCATCCCGATATTGTCATATTGGTCATCTTTAAATATCCCAATGTATATTTTATTATCGAATGTCCATAGCTGGCCAAATCCATCTCTTATATCATTAGAGAACATTCCCTGATAATATTCTCCGTTACTATATATTATTTGTCCTTCGCCTTCTCTTAATCCATTAACAAAGTCCCCATGATAAGAGTCCCCGTTCACGTAATCCATATTACCTTGCCCTGTCATCATATCTAATGAAAATTGTCCTTTATAATGGGATCCATCAGCAAAGTAATAATTTCCTTGACCACTCTTTAAGCCGTTCACAAAATCTCCTTCATACATGTCACCGTTGTCTAGCATTAATTTTCCATATCCATTGTACTTCCCATTTTCAACCTCACCAATATATTTTCCACCTAAAAAATCGATCTCTTTAATTTTTCTTTTTGCTTCAGATGAATTTTCAAGGAAGGTTAATAGATCTATACTAGGTATCGCTAGATTTAAGTTCTGACCACTAGTATATTGCGCATCCATAATGCCGATAATTTCTCCATTCATGTTGAGTAAAGCTCCTCCAGAGCTTCCTGGGGAAGCTGCGGCATCTATTTGAATGTAGTTCTCTCCATCCACATCTCGAAATGAAGAAACAATACCCTTTGTCATAACATTAGTTAATCCCAATGGATTACTAAGTAGAATGACATCAGAGCCAAGATTTTGTTTTGTATCGGAAATAGGTAACCCCACAGAGTTTGTATTTATTTTAATTAGTGCTAAATCTCTAAATCTATCGTAATTAATGATTTCAACATTATCATAACTTTTACTATGATCTGTATCTCCTGTAATTACTTTTAGTTCATATCCTAAACTTATTACATGATAATTAGTAATGATATATCCGTTATTGTTAATAAATACGCCTGAACCAGATCCTAATAGTTGTCCGTCCTTATCATAATCCTCAATCTTTACAAGACTTGATATTTTTTCCCCTATTTCTTCAGTGGTTTTTTGTTGTTTAACTTTATCAAGAGGAACTAACTCAATTTTACCTTCATCATCTTTTTTTACAATTACGACAGGTTTATTAGTGATACCTGCTGTTTTAGTATTTGCATCCCAGGATAAGTTTTTATCTAACATCTCTGCTATAGGTCTTAATGGCACGTAAGTAGTTCCATTGTATAATATATTATCCGCTTCAACCTTTTTGCCATTTACCATTAAAGTGATATTATTTATCAATACATCAATTTTTTTGGTTACAGAGTCTGCGAGTGCTGGACTGCTGAATAAAAAAGTTATAATAATGATACCTATTACTACTCCTTTAAAGTTTTTCTTCATGATTTTTCTCCCTTCCTATATATGCTAAGATTGTTTATATGATAATATTAGACATTTTTTGCTATTTTCCTCTTTTTCCATATAATTCTTTTTAAGTTTTTCTTAATTTTTACTAAAGTTGAGTAATAATCTATTTATCTATATTTGGTATAATAAACACAATGCATAGAAATTTAATATGAGCCTTTTCATTTTAGAAGGGAATGAAATTAGTGGAACAAGTTAAAGACAATATTTATCGAATACAAATACCACTTCCCTTTCCTCTTCGCTGGATTTATGCATATGCAATAAAAGGGAAGAATGGCTGGACTATTATTGATACTGGACTACACACAAAAGATACTGAGTTAATTTGGCAGGAATTTCTTCAGACACATCAGATTAAATGGAATGATATTGAAAAGATAATACTTACCCATTATCATCCAGACCATTATGGTGCAGCGGGGTGGCTACAAGAAAAAAGTGGTGCCCCTGTATATATTTCTTCTATTGACGATCACTCAGCAAATCTTTTTTGGTTCTCTAAAGGTAATAACATGGGGATTACTATGCGTGATTTTTATATACACCATGGAATGTATAGAGAATTGGCAGAAAAAATGATAGAGCATATGTATGAATTCATTTCATGGGTCAGTCCTAAACCAAAGGTTACATATATTGAGGATGGTAGCTATATCCAGCTTGGCGATGACCAGTATCAAGCTATTCTAACACCAGGACATTCAGATGGTCATATATGTTTCTATCAACCCCAAAAAAAATTCTTGTTTTCCGGGGATCATATTCTACCAAAAATAACACCAAATGTTAGTCTTTGGCCAAAAGGGACAGATAGAAATCCTCTAAAGAGCTTCATTAATAGTCTAAATAAAATTAACAAATACGATATAGATATTGCTTTTCCTGCTCATAAAAATATCTGCACAAATGTACAAAACAGAATTGAGGAGTTATTAGAACATCATAGAGAACGTTTAGATAAAGTATTAACATGGGTAGGTACTAAATCCACTGGCTACGAAGTTTGTAAACTAATGTTCGGCAAAGACCTATCGGTCCATCAATTACGATTCGCTATGGCAGAAACGCTAGCACATCTTGTTTATCTTGAAGGAGAAAATAAATTATATAAGGTTGAATTTGAAAATATCATTTATTGGTATCCCAATTAAATGATCAACGCATTGCTTACAGAAAAAAGCCCCGTTTAAGGGGCTTTTTAGTATAGTATTAAATAAATGTATAGCTTACAGACTTTGTTGATGAATCATAGTATACATTTGCTTCGAGAAATTCACCGACTACTCTAAATGGTAGATAAGTATGACCCATTTTAACAATTGGGGTCACGTCCATTTCGATTTTTTTGCCATTCACTATAGCAGTTTTTGAATTAAGTGTTAGCTCTACTTTTATATCTCCGCGTATCATTACTATTTTCTTCGTATCAGGATTGTAAACTATATTTGCACCTATCCTATCACCTAAGGCGCGTAATGGAATGTAAGTACGGCCATTTTCTATAAAAGGTACTCCTAAACCTGTATCTTCACCTAATTTAAAGGTCACCTTTACCATTTTTTTCTTTTGTGGTTGTAATTTTGTAATGATAAAAGTTTGAGCATTTGGATTACCAACTATATCATAAGCAACAATATAGAACTGGTTCATGCCATCTGTTAAGGTATCTTTATAAATGATTCTATTATTTACTACAGGAATTGCTTTATTATTAACAAATGCCCTAGTTACTTTTGTATTATCTGTAAAATCAACAATTAACGTATAATTTTCATCTGTTACTTGCTCACTTGAGACTAAATGAATTTGTGGAACTTCAGTGTCAAGTGTTGCATAAATCGTAGTACTAGTCTCTCCACTATAGACATCATCGCTAAGGATAAATTCAATACCTCCACTAGACTTTGGTGTGAAATTGTATTCAAACGTCCCATTTATACCCGTTTTACCGATAATTTTATCATTGTACATTACTTCCTTATTCGCTATAGGATTATTGTTTGCATCTGTAGCTTCAAACTCTATACTATTATTAACATCTAAATATATTTTAGTTTGTTCATTTTTCGTTACTAATTTCGCTTGCCCTATTTCAAAAACCTTTCCATTCATTAAGGTATTACCATCAATTGTGATATCAAATGCCAATTGATTACTGGAGTCTTTCTGATTTTGATTAACGGTAGGTAACATGTAAAAAGTAAATGATTTTGCTATATTAGATGGTAATGCGATAGAAGTGTTTATATTATCCTCATCGTAAAAGGTTGCATCAGAACCGTTGATCTGATTTGTAGCAGAATCTAAATTCAATGAAAACTCTAATGGCTCATTATTTCTTGGATCATATGCTGTAATATTAACCTTTTGTTTGTAGTTCTCCGTTATTTTGGTTGGTGAAATTCTTACATCTGGTGCTAAAACATGTAAGATTAACTCGCCTTGTTTTCTACCATTATCAGTACTTGCCACAATCGTATAGTCACCAGGTGTTGTTGTATAAACGTTAGTAAACTTATATGCATCAACAATTGAATCACCATTCGTATCAATAGGACTGCCATAAATAGAAGTGCTAGTCATTCCATTTACTTTTAATACATCGTAATCTTCACCTGGTTTATTTGTAACAAACTTGACATAATCTCTAACAGGACTGCCATCAGTATTAAAAACTTGAACAATTAAGTCTTCAGCTTTTCCAGCTAATAATACTTTATCTGCTAAAACGTTATAAACATTTTCTCCTACTATCGTAAATGTTGATGTAGCTGAAATTACCCATTTCGTTCCATCAAAAATTTTAGCTAAAACTTCTACTGTACCAACTTCATTCACCTTAAAGTCTCTCGAATAATTACCATTATTAATATTTTCTAATTGCCCATTAATTGTTATGTTGTTCTGTGGCATAGTAAATCCCTTATCTGATTGGTCATAGGTGTAAAAATTAGTAATGGAAAAATTATCAGACTTCATTTTTATTTGTATTTGAGCTGTATTAATTGGTGTACCATCAAGTTCAGTAATTGTTGCATTAAAATGAACGATGTTTCCTATAACTGCTCTGTCGATATTTAAATTTATATAATAACCTTCCACATTAAAAACTTTAGTTTTTGTGACTGTCGAACCATCAGCGAATGTACCTGTTACGTTAAAGGTAATCTGGCCCGCCTCAGATGGTGTCACGACGACAACAAATCTTCCTCCTTGTGACTGAGCTATTTCTTTTTCTATGTCTATCCCTGGACCTTCCACACTATAGTTTACCTTTACTAAAGAATCTCCCTCATCCATTATTCCTTCACCATTAATATCAGAATAATAAACATTAAAAGTTTCTTCTACATTAGATCTAATAATCTCATCATTATTGATATTACTATGATTTATCTGGACATTAAATTTCTCTGCATTTATTACGTTGAACGATGTTGATCCAACATATTCTGGTTCAGTACCATACTCATAGCCTAAATACTCCGTATCATACTCGCCATACACAGAAACTATTCCAACCCTAGCAAAAGAAGCATAGAACTCAATCTCCCCATTGAAATCTGTTTTAATGACTAATGAGTTATAATTATCGTTACTATCTTGCTTATATGAAATAATCGTTCCCTTGATGACATCTTCTATTGGATTAAAGGACTTATCAATCAGTAGATTCGTTAATGTAATATAAGCGCCCCTTGCTTCATTATCACCCACCTTCGCTCTTATCTTTACATCAGATGCAAATGTATTTGCTATTAATGGTGTTTGAAGAGAAGTAGTTACATTTAATTCATTAGGCTTTACTACCCCATTAAATACAGAAAGTCCATTGGTTGCCCCTACAGTAAACGGACCAGCTTCATCAAATGTTGCAGTAACAGCAAAAGACCCATCATATGCTGTTTGTGTTTTTGCAATTAACCTATTTCCTATTTTTACTTCAATTTCTTGTGATAATGGTTTATTCGTTAGTGGAGAGGTTTTTACTTTTCCATTACCTAATAATAATTTCCCTTGAACAACTTTAGTTTCACCAGCTTTAACTTCAATCGAATTTACTTTTAAATCATCTTCTACTTTTAAAAGTGTATGACCCATAAAACCAGTTGCTTCATTAAAAACAAAAATTGGTATCGTTGTTTCTTCTTCAGGAGCAGAATATGCAAATACGAAACTTCCACCCCTCACTGCATAATTTGTACTTAAGCCAGCAATATGATAATCCATAGGATCATCTGATACTAAATTACCATTCTCAAAAACGCTAATCGTTATAATGTTTGTTACACCAGTACCCACAGATTCCTGAGATAATTTAACTGTGTATTCAGTTTCCAACACATATGCCGCAGCTATACTGTTTATTTTGATATAATTCGAATCATTACCAGTATAGATGCCTACTTTTCTTGGATTTATCACAGTTGGCTTTAACAATAAATTTTCATTATCTACATTTGTTTTAAGTTGATATGTTACCGTATTTGCATTGATTGTACCAGTAATAATATTTTCATCTATTTCTCCTATACCTGTAACAATAAATCCTGTATTAGAGAAATCTATAGTTATAATATCACCTGTTTTGCCATATACATTTACCAAAGTATTTAATACAGAACTAGCGCCTGCTTCGTGGGAATCACTATCATTCCACTCCATTGTAGGAGTACTATTTATAGTAGCCTGTTGATTACTAGCACCAATAACAATGGCAGGAGTACCTAATGAAAATATTAAAACAATTGCTAATAGCTTAGAAAGAAACTTCATCATTCCTTTATATCTCCTTCCTTACACACATTTTATTCATTACTGTTTTATATTCGACTCTATTAGCAATTATTCCATTTCATCTAAAACTATTAATTTTTTACTATACTTGTACCTGTATTTTTATTTGTATGACCTATACTAATATTATGTATTACTTCATGTATAACAAAAAAAGGCCTCCCTTACGGGAGACCTTTTTGTTAATTATAAGCTAATTAAAACGTATAGCTAACGGTTTTTGATGCTGAATCATAATATACATATGCGTCGAACATTTCACCTACTGCACGGAATGGTACATAAGTACGTCCATCCTTAACAATTGGAGCTACGTCCATTTGAACATCTTTACCATTAACTACAGCAACCTTAGAGCCAAGTGTTAACTCAACTTTAGTGTCACCACGTTTTAATACAACAGTTTTAGTAGCTGAATCATAGTAAGTGTAAGCACCTAACTCATTACCTAAAGCACGGAATGGGATAAATGTACGTCCAGTACTAACGAATGCAGCTCCTAATCCAGTATCCTTGTTAAGAACAAAGGAAACTTTAGTTGTTTGTGGTTGAACTTTTGATACTGTTAATGTCTCATCTGTTGAATTACCAGCAACGTCAACAGCTACAACGTAGAAGTTGTTTTCGCCATCTTTTAATGTTGTATTGAAACGAATTTGTCCATTTACAACAGGTAATTTAGTGTTATCAAGATATGCTTCTTTAACATAAGTGTTATCAGAGAATCCAACAACTAATGTGTAACTAGCATCAGTTGTAGTTGCATCAGAAACTAAGTGGATTTCTGGTTTAACATTATCTGGTACTGATTTAACAGTAGCCTTAGTCTCATTTAATGATGAAGTATCGGTTTTAGTAATATCTACTTTACCTTCATCAAGAAGATAGAAATCTAAATCTCCACTAGCATTTGGTGCAAAAGTATATACTAACTTACCATTAGAATCAGTTTTACCAATAGTATGACCATCATAATAAACTCCTGTTTGAACAACAGGCTGACCATTTGCATCTGTAGCACTAAGTTCTAAAGTATTATTAGCATTTAAGTATACTTCATTTACATCATTAGAAACCATTAATTTAGCTTGGTCTACATCAAATACCTTCGCATTATCAACTGTATTACCATCAAGTGTAATGTCAAATGATAATTGATTTACATAATCACTTAAAGATTGATCAATTACTGGTAGAATATAGAAAGTAAATGATTTAGAAGCTGAAGCGCTTAAACCAAGAGCAGGAAGACCATCTCTATTATCTTGATCATAGAAATATGCTGTTGCATGGTTTGTTGTGTTAGTAGTACCATCTAAAGTCAAGTAGAAGTCCAAAGCACTTCCATTACGTGGGTCAGTAGCTGTTACAGTAACTAATTGCTTAAAGTTTTCTGTTAATTTAGCTCGACCAAAATCAATTTGAGGCGCTACAACATGTAATGTGAATTCACCTTGTTTTTCGCCATTATCTGTACTTGCTACAACTATATAATCACCAGGTGTAGTTGTTAATACATTAGTGAATTTGTATGAATCAACAACTGAATCACTATTAGTATCAATAGGTGATCCTGTTATTTCTGATGTTAAACCAGTAGCTGCTGATGTTACACTATTTACTGATAAATTGTTGTGATCAGTATCAGGTCTTGTTACTTCAAACTTAACAAGATTTGTTACAGGATTTCCTTGATCATCGATTACTTGAACAATTAAATCTTCACCTTTACCAGCTAATAAAGATTTATCAACGTTAACTTGGTACACGTTTTGACCAGCTACAGTAAAGGAAGAAGTAGCTGAAGTAACCCAAGTATTATAGGTAGGGCTAGTAGTATCTGTATCAAAGATTTTAACTGATACGTCAACTTGACCTACTTCGTTAACTTTTAATGTTTTTGCATAGTAACCATTATTAATGTTAGTAACTGTACCATCAAGAGTTAAGGTATTAGCAGTAACAGTATATTCTCCAGTATCACTATCTAAAGTATAGAAATCAGTGATTGAAGTATTATTACTAGCCATTGTTAATACAACTTTTGCATTGTTGATTGGAGTTCCATCTTGATCAGTAACAGCTGAACTGAAGTCTATAACATCACCAGTAGTTGCTTTATCAAGACTTACTGCAACATAATAACCAGCAACATCATATGTCTCCATTTTTGTTTCTGTGGAACCATCTTTAAATGTACCTGTTACAGTAATTGTAATGGAACCAGCTTGGTTAGGTGTTACTCCTTTTACAAATTGAGTATCACCAATCGCAGTAGTTTCACTTGAATAATCAATACCAGGACCTACAACGGAATATTCAACCTTAGTTAAACCATTAGTTGGGTCAATACCAATACCGTTTAAATCTGAGAAATTAATAGTAAATGTCTCATATACATTTGATCTGATTGTATCATTGTTATGTGAAACTTGAATGTTGAATTTCTCAGCACCAAGAACATTAAATGTAGCTGAACCAACGTATTCTGGTACATCAGCATAACCAGCTGTATTGGAATCATAAGCACCATCAACTACTACTGTACCTGTTTTAGTGAATTTAGCATTAATTATAGCTTCACCATCACCATCAGTAATTAATGTAAGCACTTTGTAATTAAGATAAACATCTTTTTCTGAATTTGCTAAATCAACTGAACCTGCTACTACATCTGTTAAAGGATCGAAAGAGCTGTCAATTAAAACATTAGATAAAGTAATTACAGCATTTGGAGCAGCTTGATCTCCAACTTTAGCAGTAAATTTAACATTATTAGATACAAAAGTATTAGCTACTAATGAAGTATCAGGAGCAGTTACTGTTAAAGCACCAGCTTGAACTGTACCTTTAAACTCAGCATTACCTACTACTAGTGTACCTGGATCTCTAGTACCAATAACGAAGTCACCAGCTTCAGTAAATGTAGCTGTTACTGCGAAAGTACCGTCTTTAGCTGGTAATGCATGTGCAACTTCATTAGCACCGATTTTTACAAAGATTTCTTGTGGATCAGCAGTATAATCAATAGCATCACCATTACCCATTAATAACTTACCGATGATAGTCTTAGTATCATTCATTTTAACGGTAAATGGATTCACGCTTAATTGATGAGAAACATCTACTGTAGCCATACCCATATAAGTAGTTGCATTATCATAAACTTGTACAGTTACTGTACTTTCAACATCTGGAGCGGAGTAAGCTAATGTATAGCTACCACCATTTACTGTGTTAACGTTGCTATATCCTTGGCTATCAGTAACAGTGTATTGAATAGAATCATCTGTTACTGGAGTTCCATTTTCTAACACACTAACTCCAATGTTTTGAGTAGTACCAGTTCCAATGGAATCTGGAGAAATTTGAACTGTGTATTGAGTTGTCAATGCTGCATAACTTTGTTGTACATCATTTACTTGAATTGGAGCATAATCACCTGGATCAGTATAAAAACCATTACTATTCTGGTCTAAAGGATATACTCCTACTTTAACTGGGTTTTTCACTTCTGGAGCAAAATTATAAGGCCCAGCTGCTGCTACTGGATAAATAACTGAATTACCATTCACAACTGCTCCTGTGGCATTCAAGTCACCTATACCAGTAACAATAAATCCAGTTTTGTCAAAATTAATTCTAACATTACCTGCTGTACTTGTTGTTACAGAAACAGCAAGAGTTGATTGTGCACCAGCTTCCATTGCAGCGCCAGTAGCCCAACCTATGGTTGAAGCTGTAACTGTAGCATCACCAGTTGCTGCGAATGCCATTGCAGGTGCTAGTAATGTAAAGATCATTGCTAACACTAATAGGCTTGATAATCTTTTTTTCATAACCTTTGTTTCTCCTCCTCTATATTTGTTTGGTTGAGAGTTAATCATTTTATAGCTCTGTTCTCTCATCCTCGGTCACCCCCTCTCTTGAGTTGAGCATGATTTTTTATTCTTTATATATATATAAAGCTCTACGAGTCTAGCTCGTAGAAACCTGTAAACATTAGAAAATAATAGAAACCCTTTTATGATTATACAATGTGTATTACCGTTCGTAAAGGTTAATAATTCCAAAAAAGGTCTATTAAACTATTATTTTATACATTTACACCATGAAAAGCTATGAAATGTTAAATTATACTAGCTTTTTGGACATACTGAGCCTGTTTGTTGATTATGCTATTATACATGATATTAGACGTATCGCATAAAAAAAAGTTTCGGTTTAGAAAAGTTTTTTTTCAGTTTATGTATAAACCCTATTATATATATTAAACCATTATCACTTCTGTAGGTATAAAGTCCTTTTTTTATCTTTTATCCATCGTAGATAGGGCTATTTCGTGAATGGATTGATTTTTTTTGTTATTCATTGTACTTTATTAGCATAAAGGAGTGTATATACTCATGATTAATCATTATTTAACAGTAAAGGATGTTGGAGAAGTTTCTATTGTTATTCGAAAATCGGAATTTATCAGCAATGTAAAGCCTGTTACGTCTGAAGAGGAGGCGATACAATTTATAACTGATATGAAAAAGTTACATCGAAATGCCAACCATCATTGCTCTGCCTATATGATCGGTGAAAAGGATGAAATCCAAAGAGCAAATGATGATGGCGAACCAAGTGGTACTGCAGGCAAACCAATTCTAGAAGTCCTAAAGAAAATGCAGCTTAAAAATACGGCGGTAGTCGTGACAAGATATTTTGGGGGTATCATGCTTGGCACAGGCGGATTGATTAGAGCCTACGGGCGGGCAGCAAAGGAAGGTATTATTGCGGCAGGAATCATTGATAGAGTCTTATATCAAAAGGTTCAAATCGATGTTGATTATAGCTGGTATGGTAAAATCGAGAACGAATTAAATAACAAAAACTATAGTATTATTGATAGTTCGTTTGCTGACATGGTCACTCTTACTGCTATAGCTATTTATGGTGAAGCGCAACGACTAGAGAAGCTTATTACTAATTTAACAAATGGCCAAGCACTTATCATCTACAAGGAAGCTCTATACGTGGATAAAGAAGTGCACCAAGAAGGAGGGAATCAAGAGTCTAGCGACTCATGATTCAGTTTGTAGACAAAATCTACAAACCAGAGACTGTGAGAAACTAGGCGAGTTCTAGGCGTAAAAAAATCCACGGGCTGAGTGTACGCAAGGGTACATGATAACGTGGATTTTGAGGATAAAAACGAAATCGACAGTTTATCATCAGTCTCAATCAAGAGTCTTGCGACTCTTGATCACTTGCCAAAGAAACTTAGGAAGGTTTAGCATTCTTTTTGCTCTAAGTGGCTGCGTGATTAATCGGTGAAACCACTCCAAACCCATTTTTTGCATCCATAGAGGCGCTCTTTTGACATGACCGGTTAATACATCAAAGCTACCACCTACTCCCATGACAAGCTGAACAGGAAGTCTATCCATGTAAGTAGAAATCCACTTTTCTTGTTTTGGTGAACCTAATGCCACAAACAAGAAATCTGGCTTTGCTGCTTCTATTTTTGCTACAACTTCATTCATATCCTGCTCATAGCCACTTAATACACCTGCTATTTGGACATGAGGATGTTTTTCTTTTATTACTTCTGCTGCTTTTATTACTACTTCAGGCTTTGCTCCGTACAGAAATACGCTCTTTTGCATCGTATGAGCCAATTTCAAAAGCTCTGTAAACATTCCTACTCCAGTGACACGGGATATAGTTGGCAAGCCTAGTATTTTCCCCGCTATTACGATCCCGATTCCATCGACAATTAATAGTGTTGCTCTCTCTTCAATAATCGAAGCTAATTCCTTATCCTGCTTTGATTTCATTATTTTTTCGGGATTTTGGGCAATGATAAATTGTTTTACCCCTTGATTCATTTTATCCTGTAAAAATTCAAGTGCCTGTCCCATGTTAACAAGATGAAAGGGTTTATCTAATATTCGTTCCGTCTTTAATTCCATCATCATCCCTACTTATATAGCAAAGTAATCAAAATCTAGTGCTTTGGCCTTATCTTTTATAAATAAATGCTTTGTATCTATTAAAATAGGCTTCTCCGCCATTTTCTCTTTGATGATTAATAAATCTAACTGATCAAATTGCTGTTGCTTTGCAAGTATAATTAATGCATCAGCTTGCTCCATGGCTTCTTCAAGGGTATCTACACTGTACGCATATTTATTATGTACAGATGGATCGTAAGCCTTTACCCTTGCACCGTTATCGACCAATAGCTTGCACACATCGTGGGCAGGGCTTATTCTATCGTCGTTTGAATAATCCTTCATCGCTAGACCTAATACTCCTAGCTTGGCATCAGTTATTTTCTTACCTTGCTTTTCTAGCATATATATCAGCATATCAACGATCCGACTTGGTATTTGATCATTAATCATACGTGACATTTGCAATAAAGAAAGGTCAATATCCAACTCATTCATTTTAGGCCGTAAATAATAGAAAGCATTTGGTAAACAGTATCCTCCTACTCCAGGACCTGGCACTAATAGCTCTACCCTTTTATGAGTGTTTGCCATCTTAAAGGTTTCCATGGTATCGATATCCATTGCTTGACAAAATTGCGCAAATTGATTTGCCATTGCAATATTGACATCGCGGGATACATTTTCAAAGACCTTCGCTGTTTCTACAATTTTCATATCGGATGCGATATGAATCTCAGCGCTTGTAATTTTCTTTAATATTTCCTTCGCTTTGTCTGCACTGGTTTTATTTATACCTGCAATAACCGTTGGCATATTCTCAAATTCTTCAAAGGCTTTCCCCTCAGCAATACGCTCTGAAGCATAGGCTAAATAAAAGTCTTCCCCTGCTTTCATGCCACTTTCCTTTTCAAGAAGAGGCTTTGCAATCTGTTCAGTAGTACCTGGAACCACTGTGCTTCGAATGAGTACTGTATCCCCTTGCTTTAAACCTTTTCCTAAATCTATCATTGCAACATGAAAATAATCATATAATGGCATTCCCTCTTTAACAGGTAGACCAACCGTAACAATATATACATTAGAAGCTGCAAAGGCTTGTTGATAATCAGTTGTTGCTTCAAATCTTCCTTCTGCAAGAGCCTCTTTTAAAATATCTTGTATTGGTCTGCCCTGATATTGCTCTAGATGATAAGTAATTCCTTTATTTAAATCTTCAATTAAAGATTGATTCACATCAAGCCCGATTACCTCATAGCCTTTTAAAGCAAAGCTTAAAGACAATGGTAATCCAACAAATCCTAAACCGATAATTGTTATTTTATCCTTTGCCATTATATATCCCTTCTTTATACCTATTTTATTATTCCCTTTACTATTTTCGCATTCATTAAGGAAAGCTTTTTCATTGCAGCGACTGGTTTTTCCATCTGCTCCTTTATTTCCTTGCCATCCTTTAACCATTCAGATAAAGATTGTCTAAAATCCTGTTCGTTCTTTATTAGTGTATCTAAATCATAGCTATAGCTTACCAGTCCGATACTTTCTAAAAAATGATATACCTTTAAATCATAGACGAGTCCATAACTCGGAATATTAGATATTGCAGCTAGTATAAGTGCATGAAGCCTCATAGCTATAACGCCATCCATTTCTTTTAATAATGCTGCCATTTGTTCAGGCGTGTAATTCCCTTTAATTAACACTGCATCCTGATCCTTTATACTATTCATGACTTGTGTGCTTACCTTTTCATCTTCGCCATATTGAAATGGGAAGAAATAGTATTGAATATTTTCTATGGTCTTCAAATGATTGAGTGCGTGGATGATGATAGGTAGAAAAATTTCGTCGTTTTTCCAGGAACGAAGGGCTACACCTATTTTTCGTCGATTAGTGTCTTTAGCGTTATATCCATTAGCCACGATTTCCTTTTCAAGTAAATCCTTACCATCAGAAGTAATATCAATTGCTAATGCTGGGTCAGCCGTTATTTTTGTAGTAATTTTATCGATACCAAGACTTTTAAGTAAAGCAAGTGATGCTTCGTCTCTAACTGTAATCCATTTTACTCCCCTTGATACGAGCTTAACCATGCGTTTGGCCTTTGAAGAACGTAATGGTCCAATTCCTTGGGCATAATACATGACAGGTGTACGTGTCAAATAAGCAAGAAAAACTCGGCTAAGCCAATAAGGTACTACTCTTGCAGTATGATCGTGAAGTATACCTCCACCACCAAGTATAAATAATTTACTCTTCCTTAAAGCTTGATAAATATTTATTAATCCTTGAAAGCGTCTGCCGATATAGATGCTTTTTACACCATGAAGCTTAGAAGTCTGCTCTGGATTTTTACTTAACACTGTGATATCATGAATGCCCTGGCTATTTAATGCCTGTATCATCCCTGTAAGAATCGCTTCGTCACCAGTATTATTCGCACCATAGTACCCAGCGATCATGATTCCCTTTCTCATGACCCCACCTCATCTACTTTTCTTTTTTTTTGATCTATTAAGACCTCTTCATAGACGCGAATTGTGTTTTCTACAAATTTATCATAGGTGAAATGCCTTAGTAAAGCTTGATAGCCCTTTTCTTCAAACTTTTGCTTTAATTCTGGTTGAACGAGTATTTCCTGAATTCTTGCCATAAATTGGTCTGTATCATCAACTGGAATAACAAATCCATTCTGGGCTATTTTGATTATTTCTGGTATACCACCCACCTCAGTCAATACAACTGGTGTTTTTGTAGCCATTGCTTCTAAAATTGTAATAGGCAAGCCTTCCATTTTTGATGTAAGTAAAAATATATCAGATTCTGATAATAGCTCATATATATCATTACGAAAACCTAAAAAGTATACATTCTCCGATACATTTAGGTTTTGGGCTTGTAGCTTTAATTCCTCTAGCAAAGGTCCATCCCCAACGATTAAACCATAGTAAGGTATTTTATTCTGTTTTAATGAAGCAAAAACCTGTATAAGCATGATCTGATTCTTAACACCTTCAGCTCTACCAATATTGGTTAAGATGGGAATATGCTCTTTTAGCCCAAGCTCCTGTCTGATAAAAGGATTCCTCTTTTTTTCTAAAGGAAAATCAGGGGATAAACCATTATATACTACTTGAATACGTTTAGACTCTACTCCATCTATCATTAATTCCTTTTTCAATGATTCCGCCACTGTAATAAATTTCGTCGTATAGGGGCGGGTCAGCTTTTCGATGCGATGATAAAAGGTTTTCTTAAAAGCATTAGTATAATCATGGTAGATTGAGCTGTGAATCGTTGTTATAATCGGTAATCCAGCATTTCTAGCTGCTAATCGACCAATAACATTTGCTCGAAATCCGTGGGTATGAATAATATGAGATTTCTTTTTTTGAATATGTTTCCTTAGTTTAGCTATCGCCCGAACATCAAAGGTATTTTTCATAGGAATCAAACTATAAGGAATATTATTATCCTTAGCTGCTTTAATAACCGTATCATCTAAAAAGCAGACAATTTCAGTATGAATTCCTTTTTTAATAAGCTCCTTTGATAGAGTGATGATATGATTCTTCGACCCACCCTTTTCACCGCCGCCAATCACCTGTAATACTTTCATCAATTAGACAAACCCTTCTTTGTTTGTTTCCAAGCAATCGCAAATAATGCTCCCGCAAAAGCATAAAAGTAAATGGAATTAGCTAATGCCTCCCAAATGCTAGCCGTTACATTTTGAATGCTCATTGTAATGATAACTCCTGATATTCCTAAGATAATTGCTTTTTCATTTAGAGATTCTGAATTTTTATATAAGGTTTGAGACATTCTAAAAAGACCATATAATAATAGAAGAAATCCAATTAAACCAATAATACCTATTTCGGCTCCAAGCTTAAGATAATGATTATCCACCCATGTTGAAAAAGGTATATTATGACGTAATGGTACAGAATCCCCAAACATCCCTAACCCTACACCAATTAGTGGATGTTCTTTCATTTTAATCAGTGCTTCAGTCCAAAAGGATATACGTCCGTAAACACTGCTCATTTGATAATATTTCGGGTCAAATAATTTAGCAAATCGAGCAATTATACTATCAGGCATTATAAATGGCATTAACACGGATATAACAGGGATGACTAATAGCCATTTTTTATTCCATACCCAAACCATGTAGACTACCATCAAAAAGAAGGCAATCCAAGCACCTCGAGAGAAGGTTAATAATAATGCCAAAAAGATTGGTATACTTGCTAAAAGATAATACAGTTTTTTCTTTTTGTCCCTCATCAAGAAAAAGAACGAGACTGTGAATGATAATATCATATTAAAATAGCTTGCAAGTGCATTAGGATTACTAAACACAGAAACAATTCTAAACTGAGCAGCATCCTTTTTATGCATCCAACGAATACTATCAATTTTAAAAACATATTGAAGTATACCTGCTATTGCAATGAAAACAGAGCTTATTATCATGATTTTGATAAAACGATCAACTAGTTGTTCATCATCTAGTAAATACATCGTTATTAATCCAAATAGCATAGGCTCATAGATCACCCTTAGTACATCAATGCTTACTGGTATTGGTACAACGTGAATCACAATAGAGCTTATAGAAAAAAATAAAAAAGTATAAAAGGGCCATATCACCGACTTAGGAATAATTATAAACCTATTCTCTTGCTTTTTTTCAATAAACAATAGAATAATGATTAATAATAAAAACAGATCGTCCCACGTACTACCTATTATTGAAGGTAGACTTATGCGAATGAAAAAGTCTAGCCATGGAAAGATAGCAAGTACCCATAGTAATCTTTTTAAATTTGCCATTATTGCATCTCCTTACATGATTTTTGCTCCTATTTCATCACTTTTTGAAATCCTGCTATGAATCTTTTTTTTAACCAATCCACTTCCTCTATTTTGAGATTAATGGTTAATAGGATATAGATAACTCCAGCTATGATTAAACTAGATAGCATTCGTAGCCACAATTGAATCCCAATCGGTTGCTGCCAAAGGTTCATCAATAAGTGATAGCTACTCCATAACACGAATGTGAAAATTATAGCATTTCGCCAAATAAACAACCAGGTACGAAATTCCCTTTTAGTATCTGATTTCCCTATCTTTTTATTCAATTTATCCCTTAATCTAACATATCCGAAAATGGCAGATACTGAAGTAGAGCCAGCTACTCCAATCAACCCTATTTTTGGAACAAAGATGACCATTAAAATAATATTTAATGTCACAAGCATCACACTATTTATTACTGGTGTCCATGTATCCTGTAATGAATATAATGCTCGTGTGATTACATCGCGCATAGCAAATGGCAAAATAAGGATAGAGTAAAATATTAATGCTAGACTAGTGATATGTGTCGCATTTGCATCAAATTGTCCACGTTGAAATAAAATAGCAACGATTGGTCCAGAAAGGATGATAAAAGTTCCAATAATTGGCAAAAGTAGGATGCCTAATAGATGATAACTCTTTGATAATAATTGCTTTGTACCTTCAAAATCCTTCTTTGCAATTTTATCTGCAATTGCCGGAAACAGCGGTAACACCATGGAGCCAACAAATATACTAAGTGGTAATTGAGTAATACGATTTGCATAGTTAAGTGCTGCTAAGCTACCAGATGGTAAGGTTGATGCCATCATCCGATCAACAATGATATTGATTTGAAAAACTCCCACTCCTAAAAAAATGGGGATAATTAAATGGCCTACTTTTTTTAGATCCTCGTTTATTTTTATATAAATGGAGAACTTCGTTCCCTTAATTCTATTAACAATCAGAACGAGTAGAAATTGAGCTATAAGACCCAATACCAGTCCAATCACTAGGCTTTTTATACCATAAGTTTTTGAAAAAAATACAGTCGCAATAATTACACCTAGACTATAAAAAACAGGGCCTAAGCTGGGTGCGAAAAAGTGGTGTTTTGCATTTAATATCGCTGAGAATAGGCTGATTAATCCTATGACAATTAAAGCTGGAAACATAATCTTAAAAAGATTCATGGTCATAAGCTTTGCTGCATCATCAAATCCGACTACATATAAATCAGTAAATGGTTTAATAAAAATATATAGTATGGCAGTAATGCCTAGCATGATTAAGGTTGTTAAGGAAAACATACTACTTAGTAAATCCTTCAATCTTGATATACCATCTTGACTCAAGCGAATAACCATTGGTACTAATGCGGCAGACATTGCTCCACTTGAAATGGTCAAAAATAGAGTAGGAATGGTTAATACTGCTACAAAAATATCAGCCTCTTGGCTTGTCCCAAAATGTGCAGCAATAAACATCTCTCTAACAAAGCTAATTGCTTTTGTTAAAAATGTGACACCCATTAATAGGAAGGTTGCTCCTATTATTTTTTTAGATTGTGACATGTCCTTCCTTCTCCCTAGCTTATTCAGCTTTTATTAAACTTTTAACCATTTCCCATCTAGCATCCCAAGAATTCTCTGCACCTATTTTCTGTCTTACACCAATTCGTTCCAAGTTCTTTTCACTAATATCTATCGTTTTGCGAATGGCTTCCATCATCTCATCCTCATGTTGAGCAATCTCAATAAAGTCTTCATAAGGGATGACTTCTGGTAACGGTGTCGATACGATTGGTTTTCCAGCTGAGAGATACTCATATAGCTTTATTGGATTGACGGCTTCAGTCAGTTTATTTATTTTAAATGGGATTAAACAGCTATCAAACCCCTTTAGATAAGAAGGTAGCTCGTCGTAAGGCTTGGGCCCAAGCATCGTTACATTGGGTAACTCCTTTAACCGAACAATATTTGTCGCTACAGGTCCTATAAACACAAATTGAATATCATTCATTTGCTTTGCAACCTTCGTTAATAAGGGTATATCAATCCAATCACTTATCCCACCAATAAACCCTACAATAGGTTTGTTTCCCATTGGTAAGTCCTGTGGAACAATCAGTTTATTGTCCTGAGCTTTAGAAAAATGCTCAAACTCAGCACCATTTGGGATTAAATGAAAGTTGCTTGTCCAATCTTTCCTTTCAACCATTAACTGCCTTGCCGTGGCAAAGGATACGTCTGCCTTCTCCATTAGATCCTTTTCCATTTTTAAAATAACTTCTCTTTTTATGAAACCAGAGAAGGATGCATGATCATCGACACAATCATAGATGATTCTATGAAAAGCGAAGGATGGTAATAAATCAATTGCATTTGGTAAAAAGGAATATAAATCTACTTCATAGCCCTTAAAATGCTTTATGGCGTTCTTTATCGTTCTTGCAATAATAAACTGGTTTAGTTTATTGATTGTTCGATATTTATTCGAAAATGGAAGCACTGGTGGGGGAGCAATCGTATACAGGTTATCATTTATCCTTACTAACCCTTTTAACCATTTTTTCCATCTATTAAACATTGCTTTATTCTTTATGGGTGCGATCCACGAAGCAGGGGGTTCTACGTATAGAACCGTCCAACCTGAATTGGCGCTTCTTTTCATAAAATGGTGAGGTCGATGCTGAATTCCTTCCCACTCACCTGCGGATATTGTAAGCATGAGTCGATTCATTTCATCTGACTCCTTCCATTTTAATACGTTGTTAAGCTCAAATATATAAATAAAACTTGGTATACACCAAGTTTTATTTTCCATTCAAATATCTTTGAACAAATGATGTCACCTGTTGTCTATCCTTTTCTGTATAAAAATAATACCATAAGTTATCCTTGCTCGACCTCGCAACTTCTCCACCTAAGGTCAAAGGATGCCAGTCGCTTTTTGAGAAGTTTCGATATGTTTTTATAATGGAATACATGTCTGTCTTATTAATATCCGTTATAATATTCTTCCCTAAAATATTTAAAAGCTGTGGTACTTTAATCATATTTTTTAATTCGGTTGCCTTCTCCCCTAATGCTCTTATTGCAAATTGTTGTCTCTTGATTCGACCAAGGTCACCGTCTGAATCATGACGATACCTTACATAACCAAGCAATTCCTCTCCATTTAGATGATGAGTTCCAGGCTTTAATTCAACATGAATATCACTTGCTACATAATACATACTTGAGGGTGTGTACACATCAAGCCCACCCAATAAATCAACAATTTTCTCAAATGCAACAAAATCTACTGCTACATAATGATCAATATTAACATCAAAATTATACTCAATCGTTGATTTTAGCAGTGGTATCCCACCGTAATACATGGCACTGTTTATTTTTTGATGATCAAGCTGAGGTAACATTACATAGGAATCTCTTGGAAAAGAAACGGTAGCAATCTGTTTTGTTTTTGGATTAATTGTCATGATCATGATTGTGTCGGTTCTAGCAGTCTTTAGAGATTCACCCTGCCTTGAATCCAAGCCTAATACTAATATCGTCATCGGTTTATCAAAGGTATTTGCAAATAAATCAGAAATCCCAAATGGATTAGGAGCTTCTTTTATTTGTTCTTCCGTACCATTGTTTTGATCTTGGTTCTTACCTTTATTTTGGTATACATTATCTCCAAACTGATTATATAGGTGTATAAAATACCCTCCGACAGAAGCTAATAAAATGATTGTAGAAAAAAAGGAGATCAAAAGCCCTCTTTTTATTTTCTTCCTCCTCTTTTCAATCCTAGATAAATTTGTTTTTTTCATATTAGGTCATCCTCTGAGTAATTTTTACTACATATAAAGTTTCTCTTTGCCACTTTGCTAAGGTAGCTAATCGCCGCTATTTCCTTTTGTCATAAGCAGCGCTAACCTCCTGGATAAGTGTCTCTAATATTCAGATAAACCGTCTGAATGAAGTTCCACTTTGCCCGATAGCTAATCGCTGCTATTTCCTTTTGTCATAAGCAGCGCTAACCTCCTGGATAAGTGTCTCTAACATTCAGATAAACCGTCTGAATGAAGTTCCACTTT
>CAZEQK010000015.1:15565-15669 GCA_964514395.1 uncultured Bacillaceae bacterium | reverse complement strand
TCCTGGATAAGTGTCTCTAACATTCAGATAAACCGTCTGAATGAAGTTCCACTTTGCCCGACAGCTAACCGCCGCTATTTCCTTTTGTCATAAGCGGCGCTAAG
>CAZEQK010000015.1:0-15465 GCA_964514395.1 uncultured Bacillaceae bacterium | reverse complement strand
TCCTGGATAAGGTCAACTAACATTCAGGTAAACCGCCTGAATGAAGTTTCACTTTGCCCGACAGCTAACCGCCGCTATTTCCTTTTGTCATAAGCGGCGCTAAGCTCCTGGATAAGGTCAACTAACATTCAGGTAAACCGCCTGAATGAAGTTTCACTTTATCCTCTAAAATCTGGTTTATTCATTACTGTACTAGCAAGCCATGTACCTAACCAGATGATAAATCTAGTGATTGGCTTTCTCGTTTCACCCATAATCCCTGTCCATTCTGCCCCTACTAGGGTAAATAAAATTAAAAATAATAAAACGATGATCGCAATCCATACTGTTGTTTGGGATAAAAAGATGGCTGCCATTCCAAATAAGATATTTATTGCATAAATCATTAGAACTGTTTTTTGATGAGAAAAACCCATATCAATCAGACAATGATGTAAATGCTTTTTATCTGGCGAAGAAATCGGTAATTTCAAACGAAAACGTCGTATGATCGCAAAGAATGTATCAAAAATTGGTACAGCTAAGATAATAATTGGAACAAGATATGATACAACTGCAACATTTTTAAAGCCTAATAATGATAGAGTAGCTAAAAAGAAGCCTAAATATAACGAGCCAGAATCTCCCATAAATATTTTGGCTGGATAGAAATTAAAGAATAAAAAGCCAATGGTTGCGCCTAATAGAATTAATGTAATTTGGGCTACTAAGCCATTGTTCATAATGAGTGACATAACAAAAATGGTTAGTAAGGAAATAGATGATACTCCTGCAGCCAAACCATCTAATCCATCAATTAAATTAAGCGCATTGCTAATACCTACAATCCACAAAATAGAAATAAACCAGCTCCAATTCCCTAAATGTATCACATAATCAGATAAAGGAACATTTATAAATTGGATTCTTACTCCTCCGTAGACGACAATAAATGCTGCTACAATTTGAAATATTAGTTTTGTTTTGGGTGACAAAGGAGTAATATCATCAATAATACCTGCTATGACAATAATAATGCTACCAGCAATCATCCAAACTAAAGGCTCCGAGGTTTCTTTTGCAAAGATGATTAGTCCAATCGTCGCTGATAAAAATATGGCAAGCCCACCGAGTCGAGGCATCACTTTTGTATGAACCTTTCTAGCATTAGGATGATCAACTGCATTTATTTTTATAGCTATTTTTTTTATAATTGGTGTGAATACTACAGATAGTATTAACGGGGTGATAAACATAAAAAACCAAGACATAAGTGTATCCTCTTTTCTATAAATATCTATACATTTTAAAAAAACACTAGTATTATTACAGTGATGATTGTAATATAAAAAACATAAGTAGAACAAGATTTTTTTATATATTTATGAAAGGAAACTGATCATGAAAAAATTTTGGATCATTAGTTTCATCGCGACCAGTATAATCTCTCTCTATATCGGTATGGCCTTAACAAAAGAACCTCCTATGGATCATTTATACCATCAGATGGTAGACAAAATAAATACAACACATGTTATTAAATTCAAATCAGGATTCGCCATCGATGAATATAATGTTAATAACGAAGTAACCAATCAATGGCAGTTTAAAAGAGAAGGTACGTATGATGCTTGGAGTAAATACCTTCATCTTAAAAATGTTGAAACCTTTGATCAAGATAGTAATAATAAGGAATCAGATGAAGATACATCCCTTACTTACAAGCCAAGCGGCGGTACTCAAGTTCTTCTACCTACAAAAGAATTATATTTTAAAAATAAGATGTACTTTTCGCTTGATCGAAAATCGAATCAATGGATTTATAAAGATAGAAACGCTTATACTACCATAGAATTATTACCTTTTAATTCTGAAATATTAAATCGGTATGCAAAGCATTATAAATCAGAAAATCGTGGGCAATTTGTTGTTTATTTTTATTCTGTTGATCCTAATTATTTATCTAGAACCTTCCCAAACATTATTGAAAATGAGGATTACCATTTCCCCTATATTTTTAGAGAAGGCACGATAAAGCTACTTGTTTACCCTGATACTTTATTACCACGAAGAATCTATGCCATTTATAAAATTGAAAACCTTGAGAATCACAAAACATATGTTTATCATATTGATAGCTATTTTAGTGAAGATGAAAGCTATCAGGGAGATGAAGAACCAGCAATCCCTCAAGAAATCCTTCAGCTAAAAAATAATTAACAATGTCTACAAACTGGAGACTGTGAGAAAGTCGAGTTCTAGGCGTCAAGAAATCCACGGGCTGAGTGTACGAAGTGGCAGTTTTTCATCAGTCTAAGAGCCAATCATTGGCTCTCTTTTAATGTTAACTTAAGTCCTTCGATAAGAGGTGTTGTCGCTTCCCAAGCTAATAGTTCCTGACTTATACTTGGATCTAAGGTACTGTGGATAATATCTCCTTTTCGTTCTTTCCCATGGATAATTTCTATTTTCTTTTCTGTTATGGTTTCAAGCATTTTTATTAGTTCTAATAAAGAGATTGCTTGGCCACTGCTTATATTGATAATCGATTGATTTCCCTTATCGATTGCAAGTAGATTTGCCTTTGCGACATCCTTCACAAATACATAGTCTCTTGTGTGTCTGCCATCTCCATTTATTGTGAGTGATTGGTTAAGCCTTAGCCTGTCTATAAATATGGCAATCACCCCACCTTCACCAGTCGCCTGCTGTCTTGGACCATAGATATTAGCATAGCGGAAAATCGTATATTGAATACCATACATTCTGTAATACAATTCAATATATCTCTCTGAAGCCCATTTTGACATACCATATGGTGATATTGGGTTTAATGGATGGTCTTCTTCTTTAATCGGCAAAGCAATTGGGTCACCATATAATGCTGCTGATGAAGAATAGATGATCTTTTTTACTTCATACTTCTTCATCAATTCTAATATATTTATTGTACCTCCTATATTTACCGATTGATCATAGTTTGGGTCCTTCATTGAAGGGGTAACTTTTGATTGTGCTGCTAAATGATAGACTATTTCTGGGCGCTCACTTGCAAACACATCCTCTAACTCTTTCGTACGAATATCTAAAGGATAAAATTTTGCTTTTTTGTTTATATTTTCTTTTTTTCCGCTGATTAAGGAATCCACTACGATAACCTCATGTTCATTATTGATTAGAAGATCAACGATGTGGGAACCTACAAAGCCTGCTCCACCTGTTACCAAAATTTTCATTCTTTCACCTCGGATAGATTATCCTACATATTTAGACTAATTTCGCCTTATTATGTTGCTTTTTCTATCATAAATCAAAATCTAAGAAAAAAAAAGAGATACATATAATCCTCTCCACAATTTTCTGTGATTGTATACCCATACCACCTCATTATAAGACCTTTAAAAATAAAAATATAGAAGTTTCCTACCTAAATAATACGATTTTAAGAATTTTTAAGTGGTGGTACAAAATATCATTTAATAAAATATATTTTATTTATGATCAGTTATAACACTTTAATAAAAAAAATCTTCCTTTTGATAAAAAACTATTATATTTACTTAGCCAATACTACTTGTTGAATGTTACTAAAAGATTTAAAATTAAAGGTAATTACTAATGTAAAGGTGATGTATATGTTAATATCTAAACAGCAAAAGCAACTCATTCTAAACATCTTAAAAAAAGAAAAAAGGTCTATTTTTTCAAAATATAAAGGAGATTTATTAGATAAAACGATTCAAGACCTATCCCAAATGTTAAGGAATGAGTCTATCAATGAAATAAATAATAAAGGTAATAAACTTTAACACCAGTAGATATATTGAATAAAAAGAAATCACGAATAGCAAAAACCTTCGTGATTTCTTTTATGATTATCTATCCTTGTACATTTTTTCATAATACTTTTGATAATCTCCACTTACTACTTCTTCGACCCAATCCTGATTATTTAGATACCAACGAATCGTTTTTTCTATCCCTGCTTTAAAGGAAGTTTCTGGATACCAACCCAACTCTGTTGTTATTTTTGTTGGATCGATTGCATATCGCATATCATGCCCCAGTCTATCTTTCACATAGGTAATTAAATTATAATTAATATGATTTAGATTCGTTTTTAAAACTGCTTGATGCGCTGATTCTTCCTTCATAATCTTAGCAATCGTATCGATGATAAGCTTTACAATATTAATATTTTCTTCTTCATTAAAACCACCAACATTGTAAATTTCACCAACTTTTCCACTACTTAACACCATGTCGATTGCTTTTGCATGGTCTTCCACATACAACCAATCCCTTACATTTTTTCCTTCACCATATACAGGAAGCTTCTTTCCCTCTAGCACATTTTTTATCATTAATGGTATTAGCTTTTCAGGAAAATGATAGGGACCATAATTATTACTACATCTAGTAATATTTACTGGCATATGATATGTCTCAGCATAGGCACGAACAAATAAATCTGCACTTGTCTTCGACGAAGAATAGGGACTTCTAGGATCAAGGGGGGTTGCTTCAGTAAAAAACTGTTTCCCATATGTTTTTAAAGCAACGCGGTCCTTTATAATGCTTTTCACTTCTTCATTATCAAGGATTAGTTCTTGGGGTTCATCGTAATCCTTAGAAAGTGATCCATAGACTTCATCGGTGGAAACCTGTAAATACTTAACCCCTTCTTTGTATTGGGGATAACCATTATCATCCCTTCCCACCATCCAATGGGATTTAGCCACTTCCAATAGATTCTGAGTACCAAGAATATTGGTCTCCAAAAAAATCTGAGGCTCTTCAATTGATCTATCCACATGGGATTCAGCAGCAAAATTGACCACATAATCTAGCTTATATCTATAAAAGATATTCTCCACTAATTCTTTATTCTTAATATCACCCTTAATAAAGTCCACTCTGTCATCTTTTAATTCTTGCTCGATTGTTCTTAGGTTTCCTGCATAGGTAAGCTTGTCTAATATAATAATTTTAATGTCATCGTACTTTCCAAGCATATATTTTATAAAATTAGCGCCAATAAATCCTGCCGCTCCAGTTACAAGATATGTTTTCATTTAAATCTCTCCTGCCTTTTTCATTTCCTCTAAAAATCTATCTATTCCATCCTGCCAATGGGGGATTTTTCTTCCTATTACTTTTTCCGCTTTAGAGCTGTCTAATTTCGAGTACTTTGCTCTTTTAGCTGGTAAGACAAAATCTGCTGTTTTAGCTCTTTTCAAATCACCTTGCCACTTTACGCAATCCAAAACATATTTTGCCTGATCGTATTTACTTGCTTCTCCACTATTCGAAAGATGGTATAAGCCATATTTGCCAGACTGAATTAAGTCCCATGAGAAATCTGCAAGGTCCATTGAATAGGTTGGAACAGATATTTGGTCATCTACGATCTTCAATTCATTTTTGGATTTTGACCAGTTAATAATCGATTTGTTAAAATTATGATTCCCCATCCCAAAAACCCAGGAGGTTCGAATAACAAATGCTTTATCGTATGCTTCAAATACAGCATTTTCTCCTTGATACTTAGACTCCCCATAGATACCTAGTGGATTTGTCCTATCCTCTTCTACATATGGGCCACTCTTTTCTCCATCAAAGACAAAATCCGTTGAGTAGGTTACAAATGGTACATCTAGTTTCTTTGCTATGAAGGCTAAATTTCTGGGTGCTTGATAGTTTAATTCAAAGGCTTTATCCTTTTCCTCTTCCGCTTTATCTACATTATTGTAAGCCGCACAATTGATGATCATATCGATCGATTTTCCTTCAACAAAATCCTCCAAAGCACTTTGGTTTGTTATATCAAGCGCCTCACAGCCATTTATTGCAAGATAATCCGTTGCGAGATATGTTATACCCTTCTCTTGAAATAATTTTTGGAAATCCTGTCCTAATTGTCCATTTGCTCCTGTTAGAAGAATCATAGGTTCCTCTCCCTTGCTTGTTCTAAATAGTCCTTCATGGTTGGTAGTCTTTCATCCTTTTCAGATAACAATACTTCTTCCTTTGCTATCCCGTATTCATCAAATGGCCATATAATTCCAATTTCTTTATCATCAAACCTAATGCCAGCATCATATTCAGGATAGTAGTAATCGGTACACTTATACATAAATTCCGTTTCATCCTCCAAGGTGATAAAGCCATGGGCAAATCCTTCAGGAACATAGAACATTCTTTTGTTTTCCTCTGATAGATAAACACCATGCCATTGTCCAAAGGTAACACTATCTTTTCTTAAATCGACTGCTACATCCCAGACACTACCCCTTATCACTCTCACTAGCTTCCCTTGGGGATGCTTGGTTTGGAAATGCAAGCCTCGGAGTACTCCTTTTTTTGATTTGGAATGATTATCCTGCACAAAATCTATCCTCAAATCTATCGCTTCAAAATCTCTTTTATTGTAAGACTCCATAAAAAAGCCTCTATGGTCCCCAAAGACAGTTGGCTCAATAACAATAAGGTCTTCTATGTCTGTTTCTATTTTCTTGAACTTTGACATCCTGTACGCTCCTTAGCTTTCTTTAGTTACAGCTACCTCATCAAATATATCTGATTGTAAATTTTCATCATTTGCTATGTCCTTAAGATACTGTCCATAATTGGTCTTTTCTAGTGGTTCAGCTAGCATTATTAGCTGTTTCTTATTTATGTAACCCATTCTGTATGCTATTTCCTCAATAGATGCAATATATAAGCCTTGACGTTTCTGTACCGCTGCTACAAAATTGGCCGCCTCTAATAAATTATCATGGGTTCCTGTGTCAAGCCAAGCCATTCCTCTCCCCATGCTGATCACATTCAATGACCCTTCCTCTAGATACATACGATTTAGATCTGTTATTTCTAATTCCCCTCTTGCAGATGGCTTTACGCTTTTTGCTTTTTCTACTACGGTATTATCGTAAAAGTAGAGTCCAGGTATCGCATAATCTGATTTAGGTTTTTCTGGTTTTTCTTCTAATGAAATAGCTTTCCCATTTTCATCAAATTCGACAACACCATAAGCAGTAGGGTTAATAACATAGTAACCAAATATCGTCGCACCCTTTTCTCTTCTTGTAGCCTCCTGTACCATTCCAGTTAGACCGTGACCATGGAACACATTATCACCTAAGACTAATGCACAGGCATCATTACCGATAAACTCCTCACCGATGATAAAAGCCTCAGCCAAACCGTTTGGTTTTTCTTGTATAGCATAGGACAGCTTCAACCCAACTTCACTACCATTCCCAAGTAACTCCTGATAAACAGGAATATCCCTTGGTGTAGAAATAATCAATATTTCTCTTATTCCAGCTAACATAAGAACTGATAATGGGTAATATATCATTGGCTTATCATAAATTGGGGTGATTTGCTTTGAAATCGCCTTGGTCACTGGATATAATCTTGTCCCACTTCCACCTGCTAAAATGATCCCTTTCAAAAATAATCCCTCCCGCTCAATGTCATTTATTTATCTTGATAACCATTTGGATGTAACTTATGCCATTTCTTGCATCCATCATTTACACCCTTATCATTCAGTAATTTAATATGCGTTCTTATTTACAAAACCATCAATAATCGTTTTGATAATAATTTTAAGATCAAATAAAAATGTCCAATTTTCTATATAGTAGATATCATGCTTAATTCTTTCTTTTATAGAAGTGTCGCCTCTTAAACCATTAATCTGTGCATAGCCTGTTATTCCTGGTCTTATATGGTGCTTAATCATATACTTTGGAATTTGTTCTTTAAATTGCTCTACAAAAAACGGCCGTTCAGGACGTGGACCGACTACGCTCATATTGCCGAGAAGAACATTAAAAAACTGTGGTAGCTCGTCTAAGCTTGTTTTTCTAAGAAATGACCCTATTATTGTTTTTCTGTCGTCATCCTTCGTTGTCCATTCCGTATCAGAGGATTTCTTAGAAAGATGCTTCATCGTTCGAAACTTGTACATATGGAAATTCCTTCGATTTAAGCCGACTCTTTCTTGCTTAAAGATAATTGGCCCTTTTGATGTCAGCTTAATCAATAATGCTATGATAAGCATGATGGGAAGTGTTAACAAAATAGAAAATAAAGAAAATAATATATCAAAAGACCTTTTTAGGAAACGATTTGTTAATTCTTCTAAAGGAATATCTCGAATATTTATTAATGGGATATCTGCTATATTATCGATATAGGGGCGAGCTGGTAAAAAGTCATAGAAATCTGGAATAATCAATGTTTTTACACCTGCTTTTTCACAGGTATTTATTATATTTTTATATTTTTCATGGGCATATAATGGTAAGGCTATAATAATCTCGTCAATCAAATGGTCCTGTAAGATAAACTCTAAATTATCAACCTTTCCTAAAATAGGCTTGTAATCTTTATATTTTTTGCCATGATGAGTGATGTAATCATCAAGAAAACCAATCACTTCAAAACCCAAACTAGGATTCTCTAGAACTGTTTCGTAATATTTTCTTCCTAAGGAGCCTGCTCCTAATACTAATTGAAATTGAATATTATAGCCTTTCTTTCTTAAATGCTTAAGACTGAGTTTAACAGTATAACGATAGATAACAATTAGCATAATATTCATCGTAACAAAGATTAATAAGAATAGTCGGGAAAAGTGAATCTCTTTAAATGCAAAAAGAACACTCAACAGGGATAACATGCTAATGGAATGAACCTGAATGATTTTAAAAACTTCATAGGAAAATCTCTTTTTCCTTTTGGGAACATATAATTTTGTGAAAAATCCTATTACTATTGATAGAATTCCATAAATAATCGTCCAATAAAAATAAGTTTTAAAGGCTAGATGCGCCTCTACATTAATGAATTGACTGTCGAATTTCAACCACCAAGTAAAGATAAAAGATATGAAAATAAACATTAAATCAAAAGCTGCATAAACCTGAGTAAGAAATTTTTCTTTTTCTCTAATCATGACTAGATCACCTTGCTGGTTTCAATAGATTTTTTAATAACGACAATGAGAATTTTATGCCTATTCCAGTATATACGAACCCTGCTACTAGAATGGAATATTTATGAAAAAAATGTTTTTTATAAAACAAATACATGGCCCTATGAAATTCATAGATTATCTTCACAGGTTTTTTTCTGCTACTAGCACCCTTGTAGTGTAAGATAGACGTATATGGATAGTAATACACAATCCAATCTAGCTCTTTCATACGATAACACCAATCAATATCTTCCCCATACATAAAGAAATTCTCATCTAGTAATCCAACCTGATCAATCGCTTGTTTCCTAACTAGCATACATGCACCAATTAAAGAATCCACCGGATAATCCTTATTAGGGTCTAAATGACCTAGATGATACTGATTAAGCTTCGGGCTGTTCGGAAAAAGCTTATCCAATTTTAGCATATAGGATAAAGAAGCAAACGGTGTTGGAAAACCCCTTTTACAAGCCTTATCTAGGCTTCCATCAGGTAGATTAACCTTACAGCCACTAACACCAACCGCTGGATGTTTATTCATAAAATCAGTCAATACCTCAATGGTATCATTCTGAATCATTGTATCTGAATTTAATAAAAAGACGTAGCTTCCGTTGGTGAGTTGAATCGCTTGATTATTAGCCCTTGCAAAGCCTACATTCTCTTTATTTTCTATTATTTTAACATATGGATATTTCTTTTTTATCTCTAATACCGAATTATCGGATGAATGGTTATCTATTACGATAATTTCATAGGTATACTTTGTTTCTGAATGATAGATTGATTTTAAAGCATCTAATGTTAGCTTATAAGTATTATAATTTATAATAATAATAGATACATCCATATTAACACCCGTTTTTGATAAATTTTTAATTACTTATGGTTTTTACTCCAAAGAAACATAGTGAACATAAAGCCAATGTTTCGTAATATACCATGTTTTCTATAACGATAAAGGTATATATCTATTAATCTATGAAATCTATTTTTGCGAAATAGAGAAGTAAAGCTATTTACTAGCTTATATTGTTGATTATTTAGTTGCTCTTTATGCTTAACAATCAAGCTCTCCGCTTGTTTGATAATTCTCTGATTCGATTTAAACGATTCGTTTAGCTTGCCATATCTAGTTAAAAAATAATATAATGAATACTTTTTTGCACCTATATTATTTTCTCCATGTTGCCTGTACAATACGGTAGAAGTATTGAGATGATAAACACCAGCATATATACTAGCTACTAAGGCAATCCACCAATCATGCATGATGGACTCATTTGGTACTGGTAAAACTAAATCTTTTAATTGCTTATTCATCATCATGGTACAGCCTGTTGCGATATTCTGGATAAGAAGATAGTTAAGACTGTTATAATTTGGATTAAGCCTCTGATAGCTCCAAAAGGAATTGGCTATTGTTTGAAGGTCTTTATCAACAACCGTTAAATCCGTGTGAACCAGAAGTGGTTTATCCGGATATATCTCCTCAAGTGACTGCATTTTCTCTAGCGTTAACTCTATCTTATGGTCAATCCATACATCATCCTGATCACAAAACATGATAAAATCAGCATTAGAATAGTCCATCAGCTTTGAAAAGCTCTGACTAGGTCCTAAATTAGCTAAATTATCATCTATGTAGATGATTTTGTTTGGATACTGTTTCACATAAGTCAATATCATATCCATTGTATGGTCCGTTGAGCCATCGTCTCTAATCAATAATCTCCAATTTTGATAGGTTTGATTTAGAATGGACATAACTAATCCATCTAAGTACTCTGCTCCATTATAGGTGGAAAGTAAAATATCTATTTGATTATGATCGCCTTGTGGAGTTTCTATTTTACTTTCCATTTATTATCTCTCTTCCCTGTACTCTAATAATCGTTTCTAATACCTTTTGCGTGCATTCTTCAATCGTTAACACACTTGTATCCATCATAACATCTGGCTTTTCTGGTGCTTCATAAGGAGAAGAGATCCCTGTGAAGTCTTTTATTATTCCGTTCTTTGCCTTTTCATAAAGACCTTTTGGATCTCTTTTCGCACAGGTTTCTACATCTGCTTTTACGTATACTTCGATAAAATAATCGGAACCTACCCTTTCCTTAGCAAACTGTCTAGATTGCTTAAAGGGTGAAATAAAAGAAACTAAAGTAATCAAGCCTGCATCCTTAAATAAAGCTGACACTTCTGCTATTCTTCGGATATTCTCTTCTCTATCCTCGGTACTGAAGCCTAAATTCGCATTTAAGCCATGTCGAATATTGTCACCATCAAGTAAATAGGTGGCAAACCCTTCTTCATAAAGTCTTTTTTCGACTTCCACAGCAATTGTAGATTTACCAGAGCCTGAAAGACCAGTAAACCAAACTACCATTCCTTTTTGGTTTAAGTTATGGCATCTATGATCATAATTGACTTTAACATCCTGCCAAACAATATGTTTATCTATATTGATCACCCCATCTAATGGTATAAGTATGGAAGTTAAAAGCTAAATATAATCCCCTTCTTTTGTAAATATTCCTTCACACTTACACTAAAGGATTTAGCATCTATATGATCGTTATAGATCATGCTGTAGCTTGTACTATCAGGAACTTCATCCCCAATCCAAATGCATTCCATCATACTATCATCTATTGAGGTACGAATGACACTTAATTCTTTTTCTGAAACCTCCTGAGCAGAAACAATCAAAATCTGACCAGCAGAAAGCATAATATTAGAGAATTCAGCCAATCTTCTAAAATGCTCTTCCGCGTACCCTTTTTCTAAAGCTTTAATATCACCGTTGACCCCATAGATAAAGTTACCTAAGGATAAATAATAAGCAAACTTTCCATCTTTAAAAAGTCTTCTTTCAAGCTCAGCTGCATAGGCCTTGCGGTCAATTTCTTTTTTACCCGTGACTATGATTAGTGTCGGTTTTTGGTTGTATCTTTCTGCCCTTTGAGACATAGAGATATACCCATAGTTCCACTTCTCACTTCGCAATTGCGCTTTATCTCTCGCCCATGATACTTCATCAGATAAAGATTCTGTAATAATACCACCACCAGCAATTTCAAACTGGTCTACAATTACAAACCGACTCAACTTATCAATTTCTGAAGCCAAGTCAAATGCAACTGCCTTATCCGTCTTTAGAATAAGCTCTGCTACATCATGACGATCTACTTGGTCCTTCATTTGTCCAGATAAGGAAGAGGCATCAATCACACGGAGGATCTCTTCCACTTGAACTCCGACTTTAGTAGCTCCGATTTTAAGCAAATATCTTTTGTTCTTAATAAGGGATTCTCTTCCCAGCCAGAATAGATTTGTCTTAAATCTTGTGGTAACCTGAGGTTTCTTCTCACCTACGATACATGCTAAATCACCACGTCTGACATAGATCTGCTCATCTAAAGTAAAACCTGTGGCATTACCTGAGGTTACAGATTGTTGTTGTTCAGCATTAAAGACCTCAATACTTTTTACAGTACTCTTTTTCCCAGATGGGTAGAAGATGACTTTATCCCCTATAGAGATTTTTCCAGTATCAATCGTACCTGCTATAATACGTCTATCGTCCCCGTCTCTTGTGAATTTATATACACCTTGTACAGGCATTCTAAAAGGCAGGTCATCCTCTTGTTTTAAGGTGTGAAAGGTATCTAGTATCTCAAGTACTGTCTTCCCTTGATACCAAGGCATATTCTCCGTAAGTGATGCAACACTATCACCCATCATTCCTGAGACTGGAATAAAGGCATCAGGCTCCACATCAATATCCTTTAGAAAGGTTCTGTAATCCTTTTCTATTTCATTGAATCTTTCCTCGCTATAATCGACAAGATCCATTTTATTGACGAGTACACATACTTGTTTGATCCCAAGCATGGATAACAAATAGCCATGACGTTTAGAATTTTCTTTTATCCCTTCATTCGCATCTATTACTAACAAAGCTGCTTCTGCTCTTGCAGCACCAGTGACCATATTTTTCAAAAATTCAATATGTCCAGGTGCATCTATAATGATATAGTCCCTCTTTTTTGTTTTAAAAAAGGATCTTGCTGAATCTATCGTAATACCCTGTGCTTGCTCATCCTTTAAAGCATCAAGTAAAAAAGCATATTCAAAGGGTCTAGAGTTTCTTCGACACATTTCTTTTATTTGTTCTAGCTTTCCATCTGGCAATGAATTTGTATCAGCTAATAACCTACCTATGATGGTTGATTTTCCATGATCTACGTGACCAACTATAACGATATTCATATCTTCTCTATTCAAAATAGTCCCCTCCTACATGTACCCTTCACGTCGTAGTGCTTCTAATCCTCCACCGTCTTCTTTATCCTGTTCTCTACCAGACCGTTCAGCAATATTTGCTAGTTTACCAGTTTTTAATTCTTCGATGACTTCATCTACATTTTTTGCATTTGAATTAATTGGTGTAGTACATGGATAACATCCTAATGAACGATATCTCGTACCCTTTCCTTGATCATAATATAAAGAAACTGTAGGAATGTTTTCTCTTTTAATATATTCCCAGATATCTAGCTCCGTCCAATCTAACAGTGGATGGATTCTAACATGGGTTCCTGGTGCAAAGTCTGTCTTATATTGATTCCAGAATTCAGGTGGTTGTTCAGCAATATCCCAATCACTATTTTTATCCCTCGGAGAAAAATACCTTTCCTTTGAACGACTGCCTTCTTCATCAGAACGAACTCCTGCAATGACTCCTGTGAAAGGTTCCTTATTTCTGTCTACTTCATATAACCCTGTATCATGATTCATTCGATATCTAGGCCATTCCCCACTTAAGGTGTTACGGAGAGCATCTGACTTAAGAGCACCACAGCACTGTAGCCTAGTGGCATTCCCATCAGGATATGTTAATTTAGCATCTAACGCTTGTTTATTTTCACCATAAATCATATCTATTTTATATTCTCTAGCTAGTTTATCTCTGTATTCTACCATTTCTGGTATCTTGTAATGGGTATCCACATGGACTAATGGGAAAGGAATATGCCCAAAGAAGGCCTTTCTTGCAAGCCATAGCATCGCTGTACTGTCCTTTCCAATACTCCATAGCATACATAAATTCTTAAACTCACTATACGCCTCACGTATGATATGAACGGATTTATTTTCTAGTTTTGTTAAGTGATCCATTATGCACCTCCAGGTTAAATTAGTATTAATATAGGCCAAAAGATAATATTATTTAGTTTTCAGAAAGTGAAATCTTAATATTAAGACTATACTAGAAAAAGTCCTTAAGTTAATATTATTTGATTACTTCAATCTCTTTATCAGTATACTTAAGTGCCTTATCAATATCTTTTCTTATAAATATACTTATTTTGTAATTACCTTTTTGAATTTTATCTATTGGTATTCTACTATAAAAATTATCATATCCTTTAGTAGACACGGTATCAAAGATATATATTTTATTTTCAGATTTTAAAACTATATATACAATTTGCCCTGTCTTATTTTCCCCCTCTATGAATGCTTGTCCTTCAATATTAATATAATCCTTCGTTTTACTATAAGTGTCAATTGTATATTTTATGTTATTGCTTAGTTTTGGTAATGTAAAGAATTGCTCATTTGCACGTCTAAATATATTTTGTTTCACTACACTAGGATTATCAAATAAAAATTTAGTTAGATATCTCTCAGCAATTTCATGAATCACGATATCTGGCTTTGAAGATTTTATTAAATCTGCATTGAATCTATGATCCCAGTCATATATTGACTTTGTAAAATGCTCTGATAAATAAGGAATTAATCTAGATGTAAAAGAATCTCTTAACATGAATAAATTAGGAAGTCTTTCATTGTCAACTTGTCTTACTTGACCTTTTGTAAGTTTTAAATCAGATGTAATACTATGCGCTTTTATAGCAAACTTTGGTTGTAAATATATTCGGTCCTCTTTTATAATATCTTTCATACTTAACATATTAGCTAAATCTCCACCGCTACCATTTTTCACAACCAAATTATAGTCTTTTATTTTTCTATATTGTAATTGCAGAAAATATTTATCAACTACTTTCATGATTTCTTTATAACCTATAAAGGCACCGTACTGGTTCCAATGTGTATCTGTTTTAGAATATAATAATAATTTTCCCTTTTTACTAATTAATGGTTCTCTTAAATCAATTATATTTAAATCTGAATTTTTACTTAGATATTCAATTAATTGATCTAAACGTGTTTTTTCCTGAATTTTTTTTATATTATCTGGTAAAAATTCTGGATAAATAGAATTCTTGTCAGGAGCAATTACTATAATATATGGTATCCCTTGATATTCTAACCAATCTCTTTGTTCCTCTAAATTTTCTTTTATTTTTTCTAATTCTTTTTTGGTAAAAAGATGCATTCCTCTGTATAAACTAATAGGATCTGTAATTGTCAATTGAAAATTGAGCCACTTGGCTAACTACATTTTGAGCCAC
>CAZEQK010000014.1:50882-72466 GCA_964514395.1 uncultured Bacillaceae bacterium | reverse complement strand
TTCTGCGACTTTTTCATATATTTTTTGTGGTCGAATTTGTTGGAAGTTCATTACCTTCCCCCCCCCCCGATAGTAAACAATCTCAATAATTATAACTTATTTTAATAATAGATACAAACAGGTGAATTTGGTTTATATCTAAAAGCCCCCCCAAAAATTTCTATTTCTATACGTATATATGTGTAGGGGCAAAATAATTGAAAAAGAGAGGAGTTTGTAAATGAAAAAAGTACAAGTAGTATTTAGTATCATTCTTTCATTTATGCTTATTTTTAGCTTTACTGGTCAAAATTTAGCATTCGCAAAGGATGATGGTCATCATAACCGTGAAGGGGAAATCATGCAGTTTAAAGATTCAAATGAAGCGGTATGGGCCAAGGATTACATATCTCAGATGATTTCAAAGGATATATTTAAAGGTTATAACGATGGGTCATTTCGCCCGAATAAACCTTTAAATAAAGTAGAAGCTATCGTCACAGCAGTTCGATTAATGGGATTTGAAGATGAAGCAAAGGCTAAAACAACATCACAGGATAATACATTGTATTTTAAGGATGCTAAACTTTTTGATGCAGGACACAAATATTCTTGGGCTAGAGGTTATATTATTGTTGCTTTAGAAAACGGGTTATTCGATAGTTCTGTGGATATGGTTCAACCCCAAAAAGCTGCATCAAGAGTTTGGGTAGCTAGCGTATTGGTAAGAGCACTTGGATTACAATCAGAAGCATTAAGTAATATGACAGCTACCCTTGATTTTAAGGATGCCGATGCGATTCCAGCTGGTGCAATTGGCTATGTAAAGGTTGCAGTTGATAATGATCTAATTACAGGCTATGCTGACGGGACATTTAAACCAAATAAAGCAGTAACTCGTGCAGAAATGGCTGCACTATTGGATAGGACAAACGAAGTATTATTAACTGATTCTGGTGCAACAACAGTAATGGGACAAGTTACAGCTATCAACTTTGACCATTCTGTTACTGAGGATGTTTATGGAGATAGTTCTGTTACTGAGGATGTTTATGGAGAAAATTCTGTCACAGAAGATGTCTATGGACAAGCGCTTGGTTCTATTTCAATAGATAGCTTTAGTGGAGATTCATTAACCTATTCTATTTCTCCAGAATTATTGGTACAGTATCACGATAGATTTATTACAGCGAACCAACTATTAGTTGGTGATTTGCTCTCAGCAGTTGTTAAGGACAATACAGTAGTTGAAGCAAATCTATTAGATAAAGATAAGCTTGATTCCAACGTGGCAGGCATCAGGGAATTTAAGGTGAATCTAGAAGGCATAGCTGGAGAATATAAACTTAGCTATAAAAACAGCAAAGGAAGAGTACGTGCAGAGATTAAAGCAGAAGGTCATGAGAATAGAATCACTGGCCAGGAGGCGACGAATAAGGTTGAAACAATCTTGACTCAGCTTGATTTGAAACCTGATATGAGTAAAGAAGAAGTTAAAAATAATATTTTATCTGTTCTTAATTTTAATGAAAGTGACTTAAAACAGATCGAAATAAAAATTGCATTTTCAAACGGTAAGGTTATAAAAATAGAGTCAGAACAAGATGGAATAAATAAAGATTCTAAAGGAAAAGCTTCTGAATGGGAAGAAAATAAAAATAATTCTAACTCAGGAGATGAAAATAATAGCAATGATGGTACAGTCAGTGAAAATACAAATAATATAAATGATTTCCAATTAAAAATAACATTTTCTGACAGTAAAAAAGGCTATTGGAACTATGAAAATGATAAAGGGAAAGTAAAAGCCTTCATTCAGGATGGATCCGATAAACTCAGTGGAGATAAGGCTGCAACAGAATTCGAACAATTATTAAATGATATGTCATTAACAGCAGATATGAGTAATGATGAAACCATTAATGCTGTTTTGAGTGCATTAAATGTGGATAAAGACAATGTTAAAGCATTAGAATTAGAGGTCAAATTTGCAGACCACCATCAACTGAAGGTGAGTTATGGAAATGAGCATCACCGCCACTAGAAATTAGATGTTAGTGAAACAGGAAAAAGCTCACAGTTTATACTGTGAGCTTTTTATTAACTAGTAAATAGAAAGGTATTATAGAAAATTTATATATTTTTATAGAATTTTTATAATTGGTTTAGTCTCATTTTATACTTATCTTTTACAATAACCTCATACCAAAAACCAAGGAGGTTATAAGAATGAATAAAATTAAATTATTGTATGATATTTTTACTACGATGAAGAAAAAGAAAGAAATCAAAGGTATTGTTCATATCGAAGGGAAAAAAGATAAAAAGAATATTTTTAAACTTGAGAATGAATTTGAAAAGAATATGGAAAATGGACATATGAAGGCAAATATAAGAACCGAAGTGAATGACCAAGGGAAGGTATTAAATCATGAAGGGACAACTGAGTTTAGCTTTGAAGACTTTGATGGGGAAGATCATCATGGGTTTATGCACCATTTTCACCATTATAGTCATAGAAAAAATAGGGGAGTGAAAGAACGATTGAATAAGGTCGCCTTTATGTTTCATATATTAAATGAATTAAAGGTTAATGATCAAGAAAACAATGGGTATACTCTATCGTTGAATGCAAAAGAAATTCCTGAGGAAATAAAAAATAAGATACACCACCCCCATTTTATTGAGGAATTCCATTCGATTGATTTGGAAAACATGGATCTCAACGTATTCATCAATAAAAGCTATGAAGTAAAAAAAATAGAACTTACTGCTTCTGGCAATAAAATGGAGGAAAAAGAAATTGCTTATGAAATGGATATTTTGGTAGAAATATCATTAAGTTAATAGAGTAGGTATAACACACATAGTTAGGAAGAAAAATGAGTAGATAAAGTAGTTACAAGGATGCATCATACAATAGATATGCATCCTTATTCTTATCCATGTTATTATTGTTATAATGGAAGATATTATTAATAAGAAAATAACAGGTGATACGACGTATGTATAAAAAAAACAAAGGAATATTTAAGCGATATTTTAATAAACATCATCAAAGATATCATAATGAATTATACAGTCACAGAGAGGAATTTCGAAAATATCATAAATACGTTAAATTTTTATTTCCCATTATTACGATATTCAATATCCTTTTTTGGTACTTACTTTTTAAGTATGAAGGTTTTAAAGGCATGACCATTTTTTTTGCAGTATTATTTAGTATAAAGGGGATTTTAGAGCTTGTATTCTTGTTTCGCTTAGAAAAAAGAATGTTTAGACCAATAGATAAGCTTAGAAGTGGAGTTGAAGAAATAGCAAAAGGGAATTATAACGTTCAAGTAGAGTTTAATCAACCTAATGTAGTAAATCTACTGATTCTTTCCTTTAATGAAATGGCAAAAAAACTACAGGAAAGTGAAAAAATGAAGATAGAGTATGAAGAGAATAGAAGAACGCTCATTGCAAATATTTCCCATGATTTAAAGACGCCGATTACATCGATTCAAGGATATATTGAAGCTATTGCTGATGAGGCGATAACAGATGAAAGTCAAATAAAAAGATACCTACGTACCATAGCAAATAATACAGAATATATGAATAGACTAATTGACGATCTATTCTTATTTTCTAAGCTTGACATGCAGAAGTTGGATTTTCAATTTGAAAATATACCATTAAAAGCCTTTATGAATGATTTAACGGAGGAATTTAAATTTGAATTAGAAGAAGATCATTATAAGCTAAAGTACTTGGATAAAATAGATGAAAACATACAAGTTAGAATGGACAGAAAAAGAATGAATCAAATATTTAGAAATATTATAGGGAATGCAGTAAAATATGGCGGAGAAAAAGACCTGACCATAATAATTGAGACTTATCTACAGGATGATATGGTCCGCATTGACATAAAAGACAATGGGCCGGGAATTTCTAAGGAGAAGCTTCCTTATATTTTTGATCGATTCTATCGTATTGATACAGAACGGACAAAGGATTTTATGAGCACTGGTCTTGGTTTGTCGATTGCTAAGGAGCTAGTAGAAGTCCATGGGGGCAATATTGGAGTAGCAAGTCAATTAGAGGAAGGGACTAGTTTTTCAATACTTCTTCCATTAGTTAAGGAAGGTGCTAATAGATGAAACATATCTTAATCATTGAGGACGACTTAAATATTGCCGAGCTTGAACGTGATTATCTAGGATTAAATGGGTACAACGTAGAAATTGAACAGGATGGGGATAAAGGATTACTAAAGGCTCTTTCCCATAAGTATGATCTTATTATTATTGATTTAATGCTTCAAAATAAGAGTGGATTTGAGCTAATAAAGGAAATTAGAAAAAAATTTGAAATACCATTGATTGTTGTATCTGCAAGAAGCGAAGATATTGATAAAATCAGAGGTTTTGATTATGGTGCTGATGATTATTTAACGAAACCATTTAGCCCAGCTGAACTAGTTGCAAGAGTTAAATCTCATGTTACGAGATATGAACGCTTAAAGGGAGATATAAAGGACAACGAACTTATCAGTCACAAAGGGTTAGAAATAAATAAATCAGCTCATAAAGTTTTTATAAATGGAAAAGAAGTTCAAATGACTACCAAAGAGTATGAGCTTTTATTGTTTTTTGCCTCCAACCCTAATATCGTTTTTACAAAAGAGCAAATTTTCGACATCATCTGGGGAGAAGATTATTATGGTGATGTTGCAACCGTTCCTGTCCATATACAAAAAATAAGAAAAAAAATTGAAAAGGATTCATCAAATCCTCTATATATAGAAACTCTTTGGGGGTCCGGATATAGATTTAATTCATGAGTCTAATCAATAGATATCTTATTTATTTTTTGTGCTTGCTTAGTTGTTTTTCTCTTTTCATCTAGTTCTTCTTTTATTAACTGATCCAATGAATAAAAAAAACTCTTTTTCTGTTTGTTGATTCTTTCCTGTATGGATTCAGGAAGCTCGTCGGTAATAAGACGAGACAATATTAACTTGGTTTTTAGTAGACCTATTAGTGCTTCTACGACCATTTATTCTCCCTCCCCAAATCTGATTAGTAGTCGTTCTTTATCAAATTTCGCCCCTTTTATAGTGAGTGAAGCAAGCGTTCGTGGGAGCGTAATAGTTCTCTTTACATTTTCAACCTTAATGATTAACTCGTCTCCCTTTTGGTTCAGTATCAAATCTTTTTTATTTATAAAAGGCATATAGATCGAAAATACATATTCTTCGGCCTCTTTTGTAATCGTTTGGGTTTTAATGCTATATTTTATATCTATGGGATTCTCTTGTTTAAATATTTCATTCCCCATTCGATTTAACATATCTTTTCCTACGACCTCTTGCTCATATAATGGAGCATAGTAAATAGGGATTGGAGAAAAGTTATCGATAATGGTGTCTGTATATTTTTTTTGTATTTCCTTCCATGCTGAAAAGTATTGATCCGTAACACTAGTTGGGATTACCCTGTTTATAATAATCGCATCTACATTAAAATTATAAATATTTAAATAGGTAAAGCTGCGTTGTGCTTCCTTTATCACCATCTTTTCTGGATTAACGACTATTCTTATACTTGTAACCTCTTTATTAGCAAAAAGACCACGCATTTCATCCAATTGATTATACACATTTTCTATCTCTCCCATTACACTATCAGATGGTAATGGTATTCCTGTTAAGGGTTGGGCAATAGGGCGAATGATCTTTACTGCCTTACGTTTCATAGGAAATAATTTTTCCATCCACCATCTAAGCATATCAGGGAAGCTTAAGAAGGCTAATGTTTCACCTGTAGGTGCTGAGTCAATAATGATAACGTCAAAGATGCCCTCCTTATAATAATGTAATATTCTTATTAGACTTAAAAGATCCTGAAAGCCTGGGAAAATAGTCAATTCCTCTGTTGTGATATCTTTAATTGTTTTAGAAGTGAAAAGAGATGTTAGGTATTGTTGGATTTGTCCCCAACCCTTTTCGACCTCATGAATGGTATCTATTTCTTGAGCCCATAAGTTTTTTTCTATTTCTATAGGCTCTGGAGATAGCTTCATATCAAAGGAATCTCCTAGACTGTGAGCTGGATCTGTACTAACGATTAAAGTTTTGAATCCATTCGTAGCACTTTTTACTGCGGATGCTGCTGCAACACTTGTCTTACCAACACCACCCTTGCCTGTGTACAATATAATCCTCATTTTTTACCCCTCCTATTAAATACGTGAAGTGAATATTACGGCCATCGTAATATTAGCCTTATAATGAACCCATCCGTGGATGGGCCTTAATCGATATTTATTTTTTTAACATTGTTGTTCTTGTTTTCTTGCTTAGTAATTGTACTATCAAGGTTCCAAGCTGAAATAATTTTAGTGTATAGTTGCATGATGAACTGTTTATCTTCACTCGTAAGAGTTGTATCTAACAGATGAGTATATTTTGATATTTGACCCTTCAGATCAGAAACAATTTTTAAGCCTTTGTCAGATAGGCTAATTGTCACTATTCTTCTATCCGTCTCACTTCTTCCTCTTTGCACTAACCCTTTTTTTACAAGCCTATCAATAATGCTTGTGGCTGTACTCATTGGGATCTGTACATAATCTGCAATTTGGCTCATAATAATTTCACCATGCCTATCAATAATCAACATAGAAAACAGCTCTGATTTTGATACTTGAAGATCGATTTTTATCCACTCTTCTGGGTATAGAATTTTTTTAGCATTATCCATGATAAAATTGAAAATAGTGTTATCATCCATTTTTATTCATCACCTGTATATTACGATTATCGTACTAATTAATATAAGAATAAAACATTTAACAGCACATGTCAATACTCAGATTTTAAAATTAAATAGAAACTAACCATGCAACGTGATTGTTTCCACTTATAATGTCTTCATTTGTATCGATGAGAATGGCATCCCAGTTTTTTACGATGCGATTTTATCTTCGGTTTCAACAAGACTCCCTCTTCAACACCGTAAGAGGGAGTTGTTACCATTCTCGAAATAAGGGCGGCATAGCACGACTTAATGCTTTAGCATTTAGTGTGACTTGTGCCCTATGGGTGCTAAGGTTCAGGTGAGATAAAAAACTCCAAAAATTTTAATGACTTTTTAGCTAGACAATTAATTAAGGATGATGAATTTAATGATATTTCTAAGCAAATGGCTGAAGCGTTGAAATATTTTAATCCTACTTATGCGCATTTAAATCCAGACGAAAAATCTGCATTAGAGTGGGTAATACAAAATCAGATAGCACCAACCCCTTTAGCGAGAAGTAGATATGCAGAGGACATGTTAATGAATGCAATGATGTTAGGGGTTAAACAGTATGTTATTCTTGGAGCAGGATTTGATACCTTTATATATAGAAAACCAGAACTATTAAATAGGTTAAAAGTTTTTGAAGTAGATCATCCTGCTACACAGCAAATGAAATATAAAAGAGTTAATGAATTAGGCTGGAAGAACAATGTCTCAATCAGATATGTTCCTGTTAATTTTTCAAAGGAGGATCTTAAGAAAAAGTTATTTGAGTCAGGATATAATCCGAAAGAATTGACATTTTTCAGTTGGTTGGGCGTCACCTACTACTTAACAAAGAACGAAATTCGTAAAATGTTTATGGATATTGTCAATATTGCTCCAAAAGGTAGTTCATTGGTATTTGACTATCCAGATAAAGATATATTTCATCCTAATAAAACTTCAAAACGTGTGCATCATATGGTGAATATGGCTAAAATGGCAGGGGAGCCTATGAAAACAGGGTATGAGTATGCTGAATTAGAGCATGAATTAGAAAAGGCTGGTTTTCTAATTTATGAACATCTTTCACCGATAGAGATAGAAAGTAGATACTTTAAAGGACGTAGCGATTATTATCATGCTTTTGAGAATATTAATTATGCTTTGGCTGTTGTTCAAGATAAATCCGGAATATAAAATAGCTCTATTTACCTCAAAATACTTTTAGAGAGAAACATACTGTGGACACTGTATGGGTAGTAGAATATGATTGAAATTGAAAAGGATTCACTGTTTTTTTGTTACTATAAAGTGATTATTAAGAGGAGGATAACGATGCAGGTGAACACTGATGCAATAGTTGAGACATTAATTCAATTAGTACGTATCCCGAGCCCTACAGGTAATACGGATAAAATCATTCAATGGATATCTAAACAATTAGATGAGTCTGGAATCAAAAATTACAAAACAAATAAAGGTGCCCTTGTGATAACGATAGAAGGTGAAAATGACAAAAAACATCGTACGTTAACTGCACATGTTGATACTTTAGGGGCAATGGTAAAGGAAATAATTGATGATGGTACTTTAAGAATTACAAACATAGGCGGGTTTAAATGGAATTCTGTTGAAGGAGAGTATTGTTTCATTGAAACAATGGAGGGTAAAGTATATACAGGAACCATACTTACTACACAACCCTCTGTTCACGTTTATAAGGATAGCGATAAATTAGAACGAAGCGAAGAAAATATGGTTGTTCGTTTAGATCAAAAGGTAATAGATGATCATGAGATTAGAAAGCTAGGGATTGAAGTCGGAGATTTTGTAAGCTTTAATCCACGTGAAGAGGTAACAGAGAGTGGATTTATTAAAACCAGGCATTTAGATGACAAAGCATCTGTTGCCGTCTTATTAGAAGCTATAAAATACCTAAAGGAACAGAATGTTACACTTCCCTTTACGACACATTTTATTATTAGTAATAACGAAGAAATAGGCTATGGAGCTAACTCAAATATAACTGAGCAGACCGTAGAATTTTTAGCGGTTGATATGGGGGCAATTGGTGAAGGTCAAATGACAGATGAATATTGTGTATCAATCTGTGCCAAGGATTCTTCTGGACCATATCATTTTGGCTTTCGAAAAAAATTAGTTACTCTGGCTAAGGAACTAGGATTGAACTATAAGGTAGATATCTATCCATATTATGGCTCTGATGCAAGTGCTGCATTAAGGGCTGGTGTTGATGTGAAGCATGGATTGATTGGACCGGGTATAGCAGCATCTCACTCCCATGAAAGAACCCATAAAAGTTCCTTAGAACAAACCTTTAAACTAGTGTATGGATATTTACTAAGTACTGAGATGGTTGATTAGGCATAATTTTGTACTCAAAAAATAGTTTGATAAAAATGGATGTATTCCTTAAGCTATAACCCGAATTTTGGACACTTGAAAAATCCTTAATTCGGGTTTTTTTACTTAAAATAATTACAGTAGATGGTTTACCGATTAAAATTTCCACTAGAATAAAGGGAAAATATATTCTATCTTGAAATTGTATAAGTATAATATTGAATTAAGATGATAATCAATTAAGCTCAAGTGAAGTGAAGAATCATTGAATAATATTTAAGGAGGAGGTTTTTAATATGAATGTTATTGAAATTAATAACTTGACCAAGTATTATGGAAAATCACGGGGAATCAAAGATGTTAGCTTCAATGTAGAAGATGGTGAAATTTTTGGTTTTATTGGCCCGAATGGTGCAGGTAAGTCCACTACAATCAGAACGCTATTATCTTTAATCTATCCAACCAGCGGTACTGCTAAAATATTTGGTAAGGATATCATAAAAGAAGGGAAAGAAATAAGAAAGCATATCGGTTATCTTCCATCTGAAGTCTTTTACTATGATAATATGAAGGTTATTGATTTGTTAAAGTACTCCTCAAGCTTTTACGCAGATGTGAATAAAAATCGCATTTTTGAATTTGCTGAAATCATGGACTTAGACCTGCATAAGAAAATTGAAGATCTTTCCTATGGAAACAAGAAGAAAGTAGGTATTGTGCAAGGGCTATTACACAGCCCAAAACTAATTATTCTTGATGAACCAACAGGTGGTTTAGATCCTTTAATGCAACAAAAGTTCTTTGACTTAATACGTGAAGAAAATAAAAAAGGAGCAACTGTTCTCTTCTCCTCCCATATTTTAAGTGAAGTGCAAAAGCTATGTACAAGAGTTGGTATCATCAAAGAAGGAAAAATGGTTAAGGTGGAAGAGATACACACGCTTAAAGATACCAATTACAAAAAATTCCACATCGAAATGAAGGAAACGCTTACAGAAGAATATTTTAATTTTGAAGGTATTAATGAGCTATCTATAAAAGGAACCTCTGTTAGTTTCATTTACAAAGGTGATATAAACAAAATTGTTGAAAAAATTTATGAAAGAAAAATAAATAATCTCATTGTTGAGGAGCCGACCTTAGAAGAAATATTTATGAATTATTATGAAAAGGAGGCGTAAATCTTGAATATTTACCTGCAAGAACTAAGAATGTCTGTAAGATCAGCTCTTTATTGGACAATTGGTCTGCTTCTAACGCTTTTTCTTTTTATGATGATGTTTCCAACCATCTCAAAGGAAGCAGGACTAATGCAACAGGTGCTAAGTAAATTTCCTCCAGAGCTTATGAAGGCTTTTGGCCTTTCGACCTTAGATTTTTCAACTATCCTAGGGTTTTATGGTTTTTTATTTATATACATTCTATTAATTGGTTCGATTTACGCGATGAAATCAGGTTTTTCTGTATTATCTGAGGAAATCAGAACAAAAACCTCCGATTTTCTAGTTACGAAGCCCGTATCCCGTTTAGCTATCGTGACAGCTAAGATGATGAACGTCTTAACATATATCGTCATTCAGAATATCATTTATATTGCGGGTGCATTTTTTATCGCTCATGTCGTCTCAGATCAAGCATTTAATCAAAAGGTGTTCTTATTAATCAATGTAAGCTTGATGTTTGTTCAGTTATTCTTTGTTGCATTAGGTTTGTTTTTGTCAGTAATGATTAGAAGAATCAAAACAGTTCTACCGATCACATTAGGAGTTGTGTTTGGTTTTTTTGTACTCCAATTGCTAAATCAGACCCTTGGGGATGCAAAATTGTCCTATTTAACACCATTTGCTTATTATGATGTATCAAAAATCATCAAAACTACTAGCTATGAACCTACTTATCTTATTTTCAATTGGGTCGTGATTATAATATTTATTGCGTTGACATATATCGTTTATCATAAGAAGGATATGCCATCAGTATAGCTTTAAGTAGAAAGGAAAGGAGGCTTTTATTATGAATATCGTATTAAGAGAGCTTCGAGCGAATTTAAAATCGCTTATCATTTGGAGCTTTAGTATGATTTTTCTCATTTTTGTAGGCATGGTGAAATATTCTGGCTTTCAAGCGGCAGGTCAAAGTGCAAAGGAGTTATTAGACCAACTACCAATGGCCATGAAAAATATATTAGGTATGAATGGATTAGATCTTACCTCCATCGCTGGGTACTACGCTATTTTCTTTCTTTATTTTATGTTACTTGCTGGCGTTCATGCGGTTCTCTTAGGGGCTGTTATTATCTCAAAGGAGCAAAGGGACAAAACAGCTGATTTTTTGTTTGTAAAACCAGTCATTAGAAGTAAAGTAATTACAGCCAAGCTTATTGCTGTATTCATTAACCTAGTTGTGTTAAATCTAGTGACTCTAGTATCCTCCATTGTTTTTGTACAGCAGTATAATAAGGGCGAACCAATCTATAACCAGATAATTAAACTAATAATTGCATTATTTATATTACAGCTTATCTTTGCAGCGGTTGGAGTAGTCATATCTAGCTTTACAAAAAACACTAAAAAAGCTACCTCCATCGCTACTACTTTTCTTTTGTCTACATTTATGTTATCAGTTGCCATTGATGTGTATGATAAAATTGATTTTCTAAAATATTTTACACCTTTTAAGTATTTTAGGGCAGCAGATCTCATGCGTGGTGGTTCTCTTGACTCATTATTTTTATTCTTGTCCGCCATTATTATTATTGGTTCTACAGCATTTACTTATTATATTTATAATAAACGAGATATTCATATGTAGACAAATTGAAAAAAAGATACTAACTTTGTAACAGAAATAACAACCAATTATTAGAAACCTTCATCTCTATAGATGAAGGTTTTTTATTTATTCTATTAAAAATGTTCTAATACATATCTATAGATAACTATACAAGCAATAATTATATTACATAAATGTATGTTACTCATTTTAAGCTATACTATGGTATTTCATAAAAGGATTCAGGATTTGTCATGTAGTACAATCTTTTGTGATCATTTGAAAAGCCTAATATATCACCATCAAAGAAATTCAGTCCGATTTTTACTATTGATTATAACGCAACGTCATAGTTTATGATAAATTTGCAGGCGAAAGAATTAAGTATTGTAAATGATATCATTTCTAGGGAAATAAGAAGGCAGGAGGTTTCGATGAGTTATAAAGTGAAGGAAGTTGCAGATATGGTGGGAATAAGTGTGCGCACACTACATCATTACGATCAAATCGGAATTCTTAAGCCAGAAACAACAACTCATACAGGATATCGACTCTATACAGATACAGATCTTGAGAGGCTACAGCAAATACTATTCTTTAAAGAGCTAGATTTTAGTCTGAAAAAAATCAAGGAGATTCTAGATCATCCTCATTTCGACAGAAGGCAGACATTACTTATCCATAAAGAATTGCTCATGAAAAAAAAGAATCGCCTTGAGAAAATCATACAGTCTGTCGACAGAACGATAGATGCCATGGAAGGTGGAATTAAAATGGATCAAAAAGAGATGTTTGATGACTTTGATTTAACAGAAATAGAAAAGCATAAAGAAAAATATGCACAAGAAGCAAAACAAAAGTACAGTCATACCGATGCATATAAGGAGAGTCAAAAACGTACTTCAAAGTATACAAAGGATGATTGGCAAAGCATTAGTGATAAAGGGGATAAAATATTCAAAAGATTTGCTAATTTGATGGATAAAACACCTGAGGATAATGAAGTCCAAAGTGCCATTCATGAATGGAGAGCGTACATTACAGAGTATTTCTATCCATGTACACTTGAAATATTTAGGGGACTTGGAGATACCTATGTGCATGATAAACGCTTTACTAAAAATATTGATAAGCACAAAGAAGGGCTAGCTGTGTTTATGAGCAAAGCAATTCATTACTATTGTGATCAGCAAGGAGGATGAAAACGGAACAAGATAATTTATAAGCTAATCATGATAAATATATGAGCAACTACAATGAAAAATAGTGATAAATAGGATAAAAAGTATTTTATGGACTACTTATAATGAAAGTAGTCTTTTTTGATGATATTATATGTGAATAGACAAGTTTAATATGGATCAATAGAAAGCTATAGGTCAATTGAAAAAGGTGCTAAACAGCTAAAAATAGAAATATGAATCGAAAAGCTCCTGTGAGAGGCGATAAATGATGATGAAAAAAATAAAAATGATTATATTGATACTTATTCTGTTTATTCCTTCATACTTCGTTTTTGCTGACAAAAATGAGAAGGTTTATCAGATTGCCTATATTGATAATTTTTATCCCTTTCAAGATACAGGGAAAAATGGTCCTGATGGATTTGTTATCGATTTACTAAATAGCGTAAGTAAAGAAGAAAATATGAAGTTAATTTATCAACCGATGAGCTTATCTGAAGCTATTCAATCACTTTCGGAAGGGAAAATAGATGGAATCGCTGGTTTAAAATATACTGCTGAGCTAGATAATAAATTCGATTTTTCTGAAGCGTTTACAACTGTTTCCTATAGTATTGTGGTACTAGAAAACAACGAAACCATAAAATCTCTTACCAATTTAGGGAGTAAAGTCGTTGCTATTGAACGTGGGGACGAAAGTCAAACTATTTTACGTGATATACGTGGGGTACAAATCATTGAAACAAGGAATGAAAAAGAAGCATTTAAATTGTTAGAATTGGGAAGGGCAGATGCATTTTTAGGAAATACTTTTTTTGCAAAAGCATATATACAGAAATATCAACTAAAGAATAAATATAAGCTTCTTAATGATATCATTTCTCCTAGTGATTACGCGTTTGCTACGAACGAAGGGAATGGCAAACTAATAAAACAAATAAACCATGGATTGATTAAAATTAGAGCAAAACAAGTCTATCAGGAAATATATAATAAATGGTTTGGCTGGGAAAACTCGGAGTTAGCTAGGCGTCTCCAATTAATCATCATCTATTTACTTGTTTCATTATTTCTAGTACTCGTTTATGTATTTTTTACCATGAGGTGGAATAAAAAGTTGAAGTTAGAGGTTTATAAAAGAACCGCTGAAATAGAAGCAGCTAATACACTACTTAAACAAAAAATAGAGGAAGAGAAGGTTTTAAGAAGCAAACTAGTTTATAAGGAAAAGATGCAAACCCTAGGGCAACTTGTTGCTGGTATTGCCCATGAACTAAGAAATCCATTAACTTCAATTAAAACTTTTATAGAGCTAATACCATTTAAATTTGATAATGCAAAGTTTCGAAAGGAAATATCTACCTATTTACCAAGTGAAATAAATCGATTAAATAAATTGGTTACCAATTTATTAGATTATGCCAAACCTCAGGAGCCAAAAAAAATTGTTTTTAATTTAAATGAATGCTTTGAATCGATTTTTCCTTTATTTCAGGTACAACTTAGTAAGAAGGAAATAAAAATCATTAAGGGTATGAATACTGTCCATTACGTTTATGCAGATTTTAGTCAAATCAAACAAGTTATTATTAACATACTTATCAATGCAATGGATGCAATAAAGAGTAAAGGAGAAATTAGAATTAAAAGCGAGGATGAAGGAGAATTAATAAAAGTGACTATTGAAGATAACGGCATTGGCATAGCCCAAGATAAAATACCTTTGATATTTGAACCGTTTTTTACGGATAAATTAAATGGAACAGGGTTAGGTCTATCACTGAGTTTACAATATATTAATGAGAACGATGGAGAAATGCTAATTGAAAGTAGTCTAGGGATAGGTACAAAGGTCACTATTTTATTGCCAAGGAGGAAACAAATATGAAAAGTAAACATCATATCTTAGTTATTGATGATGAAAAAGCGATTTGCGTCTCTTTGCGATATTTTTTTGAAGATGATTTTGAAGTTTATACGACTACAGATCCTGTAGAAGGATTATCATTAATGAAAAACTATCCGATTGATGTGGTGATACTTGATTTGCGGTTAGGTGATAAATATGGTACTGATTTTATTGATCCTATCATAGCGATTAATCCTGATGCAAAGATAATTATGATGACGGCTTATGGAACGATTCAATCCTCCCTTGAAGCAATTAAAAAAGGCGCCTATACCTATATTGAAAAACCATTAAATATGGATGAATTAAAGCTAATAGTGGATCGAAGCATTGAAATGAAAACATTGACCAATCGTATGTACGAGCTGCAGGAAGAGCTACAACAAAAATATAGTTATCAAGAAATAGTAGGGCGAAGTAAAAAAATTGAAGAGATATTTATGATGATAAAGAAGGTAAAAGATATCGATTCTACGATTTTAGTCCAGGGAGAGAGTGGAACAGGAAAAGAGTTGGTTGCCAAGGCTGTTCATTACAGCGGCAATAGACAGAATCAACGATTTATCGATGTAAATTGTGCTGCTATACCTGAAGATTTACTAGAGAGTGAGCTTTTTGGTTACGAAAAAGGAGCTTTTACAGGTGCTAATCAGGACAAGATGGGTAAGATAGTCGTAGCGGACAAAGGGACACTATTTCTAGATGAAATCGGTGAAATGCCATTAAGCTTACAATCAAAATTACTAAGACTGATACAGGAGAGAGAAGTTACTCCGTTGGGCTCTACGATGAAGATTAACGTTGATGTTCGAATCATCGCAGCTACGAATAAAGATTTAAGGGAAGAGGTAAAGGAAGGGCGATTTCGTGAAGACCTATTTTATCGTTTGAATGTCATACAGATATTGATACCACCCCTACGTGAAAGAAAGGAAGACATCCCTTCGTTAGTTACTCATTTCATTAAAAAATATAGCAAAGACATGAACAAGGAAATGTTTGGTGCTGAACCGACAGCTATGAAGGTATTATTAAAATATATGTATCCAGGTAATATAAGAGAACTCTCTAATATTATTGAAAGGGCTGTAGCACTAAGTGAAGGGACAAAAGTAAAGGTATCTGACCTTCCTCAGGAAATTGTTGAGATTACACACAATTACGATAAGGTAGAAGAATATGCTAGTGCTGATAATTTAGTTATACGGTTTGGGGAAACAATCAAGGATGTTGAGAGAAAATTGATTTTATTCACTTTAAATAAGCTTGAAGGTCACAGAAAAAAAACGGCAGAGATTTTAGGGATTAGTGATCGAGGTTTAAGGGAAAAAATGCATAGATACAAAACAGATAAAAAATAACTTATATCAATAAAAGCGGAAAAATAATCTGTTAACGGCGGAATTTTCTGCCGCTTTTTTTGTTTTTTCGAGAAAATATAGTAGTAGCGCAAATTTTCAAGCAGATACAGAAAGAAAAAGCCCTACAAAGATAGCTTTTAATACTTTGGAAATGATAATATGATTTTCTGGCATGAATATTGCATATTATACAAAATATAAATGCAGATAGTATATTTCCATTTCCTCTTTTGTTAAAATGAAAACGATATCATAAGAAAGAGGAGACCTAAGATGCTCAGAAAATATATAAGGGTATACCTATTGATCATTTTACTAGTATTCGTTACAACTATCACAGCTTGTCAATCCCCTCCAGAATATGCAAACGAACATGGTACAGATAACAATACTGTTATTACTATTGCAACTGGAGGTACAACAGGACCGTATTTTGCTATAGCGAATGGAATGGCACAGCTGTTTGATCAGAAACTGCCAGGTTTTAGTACCTCTGTACGTTCAACAGGTGGTGGAGTAGAGAATATTCAGCTTTTATTAGATAAAAAAGTTGAATTAGGATTAGTGATGGCTGATATCGCTTCATTTTCCTTCACCGGTAAAAAAATCGAAGGTATTAAAGAAGGCAAGAATCTGCGAGCGGTAGCAGCATTATATCCAAACTATGTTCATATTATCTCATTAAAGAAAACAGGAATAATGAGTGTAGAGGACTTGAAGGGTAAAAAAGTGGGTGTTGGGGCTGTAGGTTCAGGTACTGAAGTGAATGCTCGTACGATACTAAAGTATCATGGCATCACCTATGATGATATTGATGAATATTATTTGTCCTATAAAGAATCAGTCAATGCCCTTAGAAATGGTGATATCGATGCAGCTTTTTTAACCTCTGGCTTACCTAATGCGATGGTTCTAGATTTAGTTAAAACCAATCAAGTTCAATTTATTCCTATAGCTGAAGCAAAGGTAAAAGAGATTGCAAAAAAATATCCGTATTATTCAAGTAGAGAGATACCTAAAAACATATATGGAAACGCTTATCCTATTCACACAGCAGCTATTACTAATATTCTCTTAACAAGAGAAGATATGCCAGATGATTTAATCTATGATATAACGAAAACAATATTTGAAAATACGGATAAATTAAGTAAGGCTCATAGTGCTGCGGCTGATATTAGTTTAGAAAACAGTCAAATAGGTCTAACCGTACCGCTTCATAATGGAGCAAAAAAATTTTTTGATGAGTATCTTGGAAAAAATACTACTGCAAAATAAAGCTTGAAAGAGGGGTCTCAATGAAAAAAGTAATCATGTTAATTTTAGCTATGGTTTTGGTTGTCTCACTAGCAGCATGTGGAAATAGCGGGACAGCGGATCAAGGACAGGGAAATAAACCAGCTCCTGTAAAAATAGTATTTGGTACAGGTGGAACTTCAGGAACCTATTATCCTATCGGAGGGGCTTTAAAAACTGTTTTTGAAAAAAGTGATTTAATTGATAGTGTAACGGTTGAATCAACAGGTGCATCCGTAAAAAATATTCAAAACATTAAAGATAGATTAAACCAAATTGCAATTGTAATGAGTGACGTTGCATATGATGCAGTAAATGGAGTAGGAAATTTTGATGGTAATAAAGTTGATATTAAAGCACTAGCTGGAATGTATCCTAACGTTGTACAAGTAGTAGCAACAAAGGCTAGTGGTATTACATCAGTAAAGGATCTTAAAGGTAAAAGAGTTGGTGTAGGTAAAGTAGGGTCCGGTGTAGAGCAAAGTGCGAAGAAGGTATTAAGTGCAGCAGGATTAACCTATGATGATTTAGCACAGGTTACCCATACTGGGTACGCTGATAGTGTAACAGCTATGAAAAATGGTAACTTAGATGCTGCATTCTTTACTTCTGGTGTACCAAACAGTAATATTACAGACCTTCAACAAACGTTAAAAATACAGTTTATTGCAATCGATGGAGATGTTGCTAAGAATCTATTAGAAGCCTATCCTTTTTATCAGAACTTCACAATACCTGCTGGAGACGAAGCAAAGTATAACCTAAGTAGTCCACTTAAAACGGTTGCTATTAAAAACATCATTATTGTAAGCCCAGATTTAAGTGATGATGTCGTTTATGAATTGACGAAACGTTTCTATGACTATTTAGGAACAGATCAGGTATCTGTTGGCGCATTAAAACAGTTTAATCGTGATGATATGGGTAACAATTTAATTGCTCCATTACATCCAGGTGCTAAAAAGTTCTATCAAGAAAAAGGATTATTAAAATAAATAAAGAAAGGCATCCTTTATGGATGCCTTCTCTAAAAATCGGTGAAATAAAATGAATAGAAAAATGAAATTAATTTTTATACTTTCGATCATTTTCGTTTTGCTTTTCTTAATGCTTCCAATTCAGGTTTTAACGGTAAGTTCTCATAACCAATTACTCTACACATTTCACATGAAGGACCATGAGAAATTTTCGATACGTTGGATACACTCGGTTGAAGAGGAAGAATGGGAAGAGTTTTTTTATGTAAAAGAGCAGAATATATATTTAGATTCAACAAGATTTAAAACATTTGGTGCAGGTGTTCCAAATGATGTAGGAACGAATTCCTATATTAAAGATGGTTGGTTATATATGGGTGGTATTGAAAGATTTATAGGAGAATTACATGTTAGAGCAGGAGATAACACATATCATCGGCTTATCATAAAAGGGCATATCTATACACTATCGAAGAAAAATGAAGAAAAGCCATACTTTTTAAAGGTGACAAAAATAAGCATTTTGAAATATATGTATTATCATTTTTTTCATTAAAGTTGAGGTGTTAACATGAAAAAAGAAGAGGCAGTATTAGAGAAGTATGATCGGGAATCCGTCACTCGTACATCAATAATGAAGCCAATTAAAAACATAATCATGATATTTGCTGTAGGATTATCTCTATTCCATTTGTATACATCCTTTGCTGGTCCGTTAGTGGATATTGAACAACGCTCCGTGCACCTTTATATTTTAATGATGCTAGCCTTTTTGTTATATCCAATGACAAAAAAATCAAGAAGGGATCATATTCCGTTTTATGACTTGATTTTTGCCGCTGCATCAATCGGAATAGCGGTTTATATGTTTATCGTTTCGGATAGAATCATTTCTACAGGTGGAGCGATTAATAATTTTGATTTAATCATAGGAATGCTTGCTATATTTTTAGTAATAGATGCGGCAAGAAGAGTAATGGGTTGGGGATTACCAATATTAGCAATAACATTTTTAATTTATGGCTTTTATAATAAATTATCCATCTATCCAGCATTGAATAGTCATATCATTTTAAATATTTCTAGAGCAATCATTTCACATTTAGTTTATATTACTGAAGGTATACTTGGAACTGCTGTGGGTGTTTCAGCTAGTTACATTATCCTATTTATATTATTCGGTGCTTTTCTAGGTAAATCAGGAATGGGTCAATTATTTAATGATCTAGCATTAGCAATTGCAGGGGGTTCAAAGGGTGGCCCAGCAAAGGTTGCGGTAATAGCAAGTGGATTTCTAGGATCAATTAATGGCTCTGCTATTGCGAATGTTGTTACAACTGGTACTTTTACTATTCCATTAATGAAAAAAGTTGGGTATCATAAGAACTTCGCAGGTGCAGTTGAGGCCGCTGCAAGTGTCGGTGGACAAATTTTGCCTCCAATAATGGGAGCTGCAGCTTTTATTATGGCCGAAACACTAGCTGTTCCTTATCAAAAAATAATATTAGCAGGTATTATTCCAGCACTTCTATATTATTTTGGAGTACTTTTGCAGGTTCACTTTAGAGCTTCTAAGAAAGATTTAAAAGGAATTCCTAAGAATCAATTACCTAAAATAAAAGAGGTCATAGCTGAACGAGGACATTTATTGATCCCAATGTTTATCTTGATATTCTTACTGTTTACAGGGAAAACACCATTCTATGCTGCCTTTTGGTCAATTATGACAACCGTAATTATATCAGGTACCAGAAGGATGTTAGCATGGATATTACCGATTTCGGCTTTTGTTATTTTCGAAAAACAAATATTAGCCATACTATTTGGTGAAGCCATTCCTCATGTAAGATTAGATTGGTGGGAATTATTCATTATTGTATTGATACCTCTTGCCATAAATTTATTAAGAAGGCAGTTAAATATAAAATCAGATGAGATGGATTTACCTGATTTTAAGGCTGCTTTAGAAGATGGGGCAAGAACTTCAATATCAGTTGCACTAGCCTGTGGAACCGTTGGTATTGTTGTTGGTGTAGCAACCTTAACAGGAATTGCTCTAGATGTTGCAAACTGGGTCGTTTCCATTGGTGCAGCCATACATTCGCCATTTTTGCAATTAATCATTACCTTATTTTTCACCATGATTGCATCCATGGTATTAGGCATGGGATTACCTAGTATACCAACCTATATCATTACAAGTACAATGGCAGCCCCAATTCTTTTACAAACACCTTTATTTAGAGAATTAGCAGGATCTAGTCAAAATGCGATATTTATTGCTCATATGTTTGTATTTTACTTTGGTATATTTGCGAATTTAACTCCTCCAGTCGCATTAGCAGCTTTTGCAGGAGCTGGAATTAGTGGTGGAGATCCAAATAAAACTGGTTTTCAAGCGATGAGGCTTGCGATAGCAGGATTCATTGTTCCATATATGTTTGTTTTCTCTCATCAAATGCTGATGATAGATGCTTCGTTAATCAATATTATCATTACTGCAATTACTTCAATAGTTGGTGTATTATTGCTGTCCATTGCTGTTGAGGGGTACTTTAAGAACTCTGTCTCCATCCCATTAAGGTTTTTATTTGGTATTTTTGCTTTGCTATTAATATATCCAGGTATAATCACCGATTTAATTGGAATTATTGGGGCAGTACTATTACTTGTTTTAAATACAAAAGGAAAGCAACTTACTAGTCTTTGATTTAGTATACAACCGAGCTGTTGATAGTATATCAACAGCTATTTTTGTGTTTTTTTTGATATTATTTAATGTTGTTGATTAGAGAAACGATTAATATGAGAAGTTTATGTATAAAATAATAAAGTAACATTCAGAAAACCCATCTGAATGAAGTTTCACTTTGCCCGACAGCCAACCGCCGCTATATCTTTTATCAAGCGGCGCTAAGCTCCTGGATAAGTTCAACTAACATTCAGAAAACCCATCTGAA
>CAZEQK010000014.1:0-50782 GCA_964514395.1 uncultured Bacillaceae bacterium | reverse complement strand
TCCTGGATAAGTTCAACTAACATTCAGAAAACCTATCTGAATGAAGTTTCACTTTGCCCGACAGCTAACCGCCGCTATATCTTTTATCAAGCGGCGCTAAGCTCCTGGATAAGTTCAACTAACATTCAGAAAACCCATCTGAATGAAGTTTCACTTTGCCCGACAGCTAACCGCCGCTATATCTTTTATCAAGCGGCGCTAAGCTCCTGGATAAGTTCAACTAACATTCAGAAAACCCATCTGAATGAAGTTTCACTTTGCCCGACAGCTAACCGCCGCTATATCTTTTATCAAGCGGCGCTAAGCTCCTGGATAAGTTCAACTAACATTCAGAAAACCCATCTGAATGAAGTTTCACTTTATCAAGTTACGAATGTTTGTTAAGATGAGATAGCGTGAATAACGATAATCCATGTATTTTATTTACGTAAATATGATCTGTGGTTAAAGGAGTAACCTTTCATGACAAAATATAAGATGGTTTTAGAATATGATGGGACTAAGTACAAGGGCTGGCAAAGATTAAGTCATTCTGATAAAACAATTCAGCAGAAGGTGGAGATGTTGCTTTCAAAGCTGATTGAGGAAGCCGTTGAAATACATGGTTCTGGTCGGACAGATGCAGGAGTTCATGCATTTGAGCAGGTAGCCCACTTTGAAACGGAGCAAGTGCTTGACTTAGATAGGTTATTGTATACATGTAATGAGATGCTACCCCAAGATATCGTAATAAAAAGCTTAGAAACCGTGAATGAAGATTTTCATGCACGTCATTCAGCAAAATCTAAAATTTATGTATATAAAATTTGGAATGGTAAAATTCCAACAGCATTAAAAAGAAATTATACCTATCATGTACCAAAAAGATTAGATATAGAAAAAATGAAAAAGGCAGCTAGCTATTTAATCGGTATGCATGATTTTCACTCATTTACAGCTACAAAATCAAAAAAAAAATCAATGATAAGAGAGATTTATCAAATCGATATTAATAAAAATGATGACGAAATAGAGATTATTTATCATGGGAATGGTTTTTTATATAAAATGATAAGAATTTTAACAGGTACACTTATTGAGGTTGGATTGGGTGAGCGTTCGTATCAAGAGGTTGAAAAGATATTAGAATTAAAGGATCGACAATATGCAGGAGAAACAGTACCAAGCCAAGGCTTATATTTATTTAAGGTGTTTTATTAATAATATAAGTAACCCTCTAAGGAGGGTTACTTTATTCATTCTTTATCATTTTGTTCTGTATGATTGATATATTTATATTGTTCTTGCATATCGGCGTCAGAATCATCATCAACGTTTTCCCCTTGCATATAAATTAGAGGTTTTTCCTTCTTGCTTTCTTGATTAGCATAGGATTTCCAAGCTAAGAATAAAACAACGAATAGGATGGTAATAATAATCGTCATCATTCATATCAACCCCTTTTCTTTTAGTTATTAAATATCTCTATTATTAAAATTAAAAGAAGTTTATATACCATAAAAAAAGGGTGATATCAAAACCACCCCTGCATCGTATTATTGTCCTAATTCTGTTCTTACTTTTTGAATCTCTGCATCTGTTACTTGCTGTGCAGGATAATAATACCCTTTTTGTGTTGCTACATTAAATAGTTGATATTGAAATTGTTCATCAGAATTTCTGATTTGCTGTAAGGTTTGTCTTAGTTGTTGATTAGATGTTTCACTAATCATTTGAGCATAAGTTCCAAGGCTACTTTTAACCATACTTAACACATCGTTGACCATTTGTTTTTCTTGCATATTAATACCTCCTTATTGTAAATATGACATAAGCTGTTGTTTTGTATTAAGAGCAGATTGAGCCGATTGCTGGAGCATTTGTTTAATTTGAGGATCCTGACATTGATTGGAATATTCTTGTAGTTTTTGATTTGCTAAGTCGTGTCCTGATATTAAGGCTCTTAAATTTTGTAATTCCAATTGTGTTAATGGTTGTTGAGGCATAAACAAAATCTCCTTTCATTTAATATTTTTACAAAATACAATTATAATTTTCCCGGAAAGGGTTTTTTTCATTCATGGAAATAAATTTAAATATTTTTATACCACATTTAGGATGAAGGAAATATGGTTAATAGGTATGAGAAATAGGATAAGGAGTGAGATTTTTATCATGTTTGATCCAACCATATTTGAAAATATTAAAGTTGTTTTAGAAGGAGAAATTTATGATATCGATTTATCTGGGGAGATTTTAGTGACGAATCGAGAAGACCGAGTTGATTTAGCTAAAATGGCGAGAAAGTTTATTATGCAATTTAAGCTGGCAAATGCAATAAAAGATATTCTTTCAGAAATCCATCTAAGTGTTGACACAGAAGATTTGATGAAAGAAATATCAGAAATAAAGAATGACTTAAAACCTGGGTGTGAAATTATAGTTACATTTATTTTAAAGATAATAGAACCTAAACGAGAATGTGAGATAATCAGGAATAAATTAAATAAAATTTGGGGTCATCGTCCATCTATCAACCAAAAAGTTTTCTTTTATTTTGGCGAAAGTGGCATAGATGGGGAATACTTTGATGAAATCACCCTTTCTTTTGGTAGGAAAATTGACGAAGATAATATAGAAGATATTAGTAGATTGGTGAAGTACACCATACAAACATTAAAAATACTGTAATAAATTAAGTCTGATGGGATAAAAAACAACTTTTTTAAAAAAATAATTAATTATACCCATTTAGAAGGTGCAAAACCTATTTATTATCAATAATATAAACCTTTAGATAAGTTCAAGTTTTCGTCAAAATAATAGTGCATAGGTACTAAAATTGTTGAAACAGTTAAAAAATTGTGAAAAAAAGATATATTTATATTTTTAATAAGTATTACTAATAGTATACTGATAATAGATAGCAAATTTTGTATGATAGAGGAGCGTTTCGATGGATTTTTTAATCAATTATCTATTCATTTCCATTCCAGAAATGTATGTAATGATGATTTGGGGCGCAACAGTTCTAGGCCATCAATTTAACGCTATCAAGTATAGAACTCTTTTTATGGCAGCTGCTGCAGCCTTGGTATCTGATTTACTTTGGTATTTCAACTTAATCACTGATTTCCGCATTATTATTGAGGTTTTCTCAATATTTGTTCTCTATAAGATATTTTTTAAAATGAAATGGAGAACTTCTTTTGTTATGACTGTTTTTGCATTAATATCAGCGTTAATTAGTGAAATTATCCTTTTTTCTATTTTCCTTAATTTTATAGATTATGATCAAATTATGAATAGTTTATTAACTAAGTTTATTTTAACTATACTATACTTAATTCCAATCATTATTGGAATTTGGTATCTGAATATCAAAAATACGTCAATAACAATATGGTACCGAAAGAAATTTATGAATAAAAGAATCACATATTATTGGCTTAGTATCTTGTTTTTAGCGTTACTACAGTTATTTGTTATCATTTACCTGAATTATTCTTTTTATATGAAAAATACCTTCTTACATAAAAAAGTTATTTTTAATATTTACGGGTTACCGTTTACTAGTATTCTACTAATTATAACAAATGTCTTTCTCATACTATTTATCATGAAGGTAATGAATTTAAATGCAAAAAAAGAGATTAATCGAACAGAAAGTAGTTATAACAGGTATTTAGAAGGTTTGTTAGATAAATTAAAAATGGAGAGACATGATTTTGTAAATGAGTTAAATACAATAAATGGTCTTATTCAGGCAAATTTGTACGATCAATTACAGGATTATATGTCAAACATAATTCATAATTCAAAAAGAATAAATAGAGTGATTCAAATTAAGAATCCTACAGTAAGTGCTTTTTTACATACAAAAATTGAACAAATTGAGTCCGAAGGAATAGCCTTTAATATCAATGTAAATACAAGTGATTCTTTTTCAATAATCAAAGGCTACGATTTAGTCAAAATGATTAGTAATCTTCTAGATAATGCCTTACATGCTACATCAAATGCTACAGTAAAAAAGCCTTTTATTGAACTTTATTGGGGAAAAGTAGATAATAAAGCTATCATTAAAATATCGAACAACGGACCAAAAATTAACAAAAAAGTAATTGATTTAATGTTCAAAAAGGGGTATACTACTAAGAAAGATAATGAAAATAGTGGATATGGTTTAGCTATAGTAAAGGGAGCAATAGATAAATATAAAGGGCAAATTCTAGTAGAATCTACTGAAAAAATAACAAGCTTTACAATAGAAATACCACTAGTATAGTTATTAAGTTGATTTAATTAAATATAAAGGGGAGATTATTATAATAACTAAAATTTCCCATTATTTAGCAATCAAAATTGCTAAGAAAGCAGAACGAGGTGATGTTGATTATATTCGATATGGAATTGAAGTTACTTTAAGTACAATGTCAAAATTACTATTTTTCATTCTTATAGCACTACTTCTAGATATTTTTATAGCGATGTTTTCTATTATTATCACCTTTGTTCTATTCCGCATCATTTCAGGTGGAGTGCATATGTCCACTTTCTACCGTTGCTTTGTTACATCTCTTGTATTATTCGTCATCCCTCCCTTGTTACTTCAAGATTTACCAAACACTCATAGTATTTTATATCTTATCATTATTACATTTATATTTTCTTCTCTTGTTACTATTTTATACGTGCCACATGCTGCTCATAATCGTCCTATTGCAGAAAATAAAAAGCTTTTTTTTAAGCAGACAAGCATAGGATTTCTACTTATATGGCTCATCATAAATATAATCCTTCATTTTTTCTTCTTAGAATTTCCAACCGTTTCGTTTTTCTCATCAGTTGGTTTGTTACTTCAAAGCTTTACCTTAACTCCATTTGGTTATAAGTTTTTATACACCATAGATCATTTCTTTCAATTAAAAAAAGAGAGATCGGAGGTGGAACGAGATGAAAAAAGCTTTTAAAATGATGGCAACCATCTTTTCAGCAATAGCATTAATAGAGATGAATACAGCTAGTATTTTTTTCCTTTATCAACCTGAGCAACCAAAAAAATAACTAGAGAAACATATAGAAGATAAACATTTAATTAAAACGGGCGTTGGGTGCCCGTTTTTTTTGTTTACCTTAATGTAATATATTTATTTTTTGTGTAAAATAGTTTATTAGTGGTAAGATAATTTTGAAAGGATGATAAAGATGTCTACTCCAATTTTTAATATGACAAAGCAATTACAATATATTAAAAGTAAATTAAAATTAATGATCTATATGATAGAGAAACTAGAAGAGGAAAAGAAAGAGGATGTATCAATGAATGATTTAAAAACGATTGAAGATGAACTAAAAAAGATAACAAAAAAAACAATCATATTTACCTTTAGAAACGAACAAAAGTAGTGATAGATGCTCTTCTAAAAGAAAATTGTTATGATATTATTTGAAAATAGAATGATTTGGGGGATTGTTTATGACGATTAAAATATTTACTGATAGTAGCTGTGATTTACCTCAAGACTTAATAGCTAAAAACAATGTAAATATTGCACCACTCCATGTTACCTTTCAGCAAAATACCTATTTTGATAGAGTGAATCTTAATGTAAATGAATTTTATTCAAAAATGAATGAACAGGAAGAGCTACCAAAGACAGCTGCACCATCGCCCTATGAATTTTATAAGCTATATAAAGATAACTTAGAACCAAAGGATGAGGGAATTGTCCTGTCCCTATCTTCGCAATTAAGTAGTACCTTTCAAAATGCAAAGTTTGCTATTGACATGTACAAAGAAGATTATCCAAATGCCAATATTACCGCTATCGATTCAAAAAATGCTTCGATTGGATTAGGGCTCATTGTTAATCAAACAGCAAAACTGATTGAAAATGGATATTCCTATATTGACATCACCAACAAAGTGACGGAAATCGTCAATAATACCAACACCTTTATATTTTTAGATACATTAGAAAATGTGATCAAAGGTGGTAGATTAGATCGGGTGAAAGGAAAGATTGCTTCCGTCTTATCGATAAAAATAATAATGAAGAATAGCTATGAAGGTTCATTAGATATTATTGATAAGGTAAGGGGTTCAAAAAATGCCATAAAACGTCTTGTTGACTTACTTGAAGAATATGGGTACAATCTTGAGAAAAAAATTCTAGGAATCGCCCATTCCAATTGTGAAGAAAAAGCAATCAAAGTAAAGAAGATGATAGAAGAGAGATATCAATATGCAAAAATCATTTTAACGGATATCGGTCCAACAATTGGAACCTATGCTGGTAATGGTGGGATTTTAATTTCATTTTAAATTAGAACGCAAAAGAACCTTTTCTATTTAGAAGAGGTTCTTTTTATCGTTTTTTTCAATCATATCAAATTTAGTTTACAATTTTTGAATCGACTAATCATTTTCCATCCTTCATAATTAATGTGTAGGTCACTTTTTATTATTAGGTGAAATAGTGATAGTAGCTTTATCATTCTTAATGATAATCGTATCTTTATCAGTGAATGTATAACCAACAATGGATTGATAATCCTTAGGTAAATTTAAAGTATATACATTACCTTTTATAGGAATATCTTCTTTTACTACATATTGTTTCACGATGTTATCTATCATGTTTTTTGAGTTATAATTATTTAAAAAGTTTTTTATAGTATTTTCATCAGCGTAACGTGATTTTGCTACATAATACTCAGTATCTGAGTTAGCAGGTGTAAATTTATCAAACATGATTTTTTACAATAGTGTTATGTTAAGTGATTGTTTTTTTAATAAGTTATTAGACGATATAAGTTTTAATGATGTTACATAAAAATTTAAATTTGCACAATGCACTTTATTTATGATAATTTTTATAAATAATGTGATAATAATATCAATACATAGACATAATTAGGTAGGGAAAAAAATAATATTTGAGAAAATGCTAGTAAGGAGGAATTATGATGGATAAGAATAAAAAAAATCTCCAAAGTAGAGAAGAAATAAATAATGAGTTTAAATGGAATCTGGAAGCAATTTATGAGAGTGATCATGATTTTGAAAGGGATTTTAATCATGTAAAAAAGCTTGCTGAGGAATTAAAAGGCTACGAAGGTAAACTTGGTCAAACTAATGAAAATTTATTAGTTGTGCTAAATCTTCAGGACGAGATGTCTGAGATGCTAGAAAAAGTATTTGTATATGCTCGAATGAAAAAGGACGAGGATAATACCAATGATAAATATCAAGGATTAGCCGATAGAGTATCCAGTTTGCATGTAAAAATTAATAGCATTACCTCCTTTATCGTTCCAGAGATACTTTCAATTGAAAATGATAAAATGCATCACTTTATTGAAGTGAATGAAGGCTTGAAGTTTTATAAACAATATTTAGATGAAATCATTCGTATGAAACCACATATATTATCGCAAGAATTAGAAGAACTACTAGCAGAGACCGGTGAACTAGCTCAAGCCTCTGATTACATATACGGCATGTTAAATAATGCAGATATAACCTTTCCTATTATAGAAGATGAAAATGGGGATGAGGTGGAATTAACAAAGGGTCGCTATATGAAATTTATGGAAAGTGATGATCGCAGAGTCAGGAAGGATGTCTTTGAAGCTTTATATAAAACATACGCAAGCTTAAAAAACACTTTTGCTGCGACCCTAAATTCAAATGTGAAGAAGAATGTATTTTATGCCAAGGTTAGAAAGTTTTCATCAGCACTAGAAGCTTCCCTCTATGATGATAACGTATCAAGCGAAGTATATAATCAATTAATTGATACGATTCATGACAATATTGGATTAATGCATCGTTATGTCAACATTCGTAAACAGATGTTAGGTTTAAACGAACTACATATGTACGACTTATATACACCAATCGTGAAGGATGTTCATCTCAAAATTAAGTATGATGACGCGAAAAAAAGGGTGTTAGAAGGGTTAAAACCATTAGGAGAAGAATATTTAACTCATTTAGGAAAAGCATTTACTTCAAGATGGATAGATGTATATGAAAATAAAGGAAAGTCTGGCGGTGCCTATTCCTGGGGGGCATATGGGACTCACCCATATATTCTATTAAATTATCAAGGTAATGTTAATGATATGTTCACACTAGCACATGAGTTAGGTCATTCTATGCATTCCTATTATTCTAATAAAAATCAATCATATATATATTCCCATTATAAAATATTTGTAGCGGAAGTTGCCTCAACATTAAATGAGTCATTATTGATGCATTATCTATTAAAAACCACTACTGATAAGAAAGAAAAACTCTATTATTTGAATTATTATTTAGAACAGTTTAGAGGGACTATTTATCGCCAAACTATGTTTGCAGAATATGAAAAATTAATTCATGAAAAAGTTGAGTCAGGAGAAGCGTTAACGTCTGAGCTCCTTAATAAAATGTATCGTGATTTAAATAAATATTACTATGGCGAAGAGATTGTTATTGACGACTTGATTGATTATGAATGGGAAAGAGTACCCCATTTTTACATGAACTTTTATGTTTATAAATATGCGACAGGGTATTCAGCAGCGATTTCGCTTGCCAAACAAATAATTGAGGAAGGGCAGCCAGCTGTAGATCGTTACTTGGCATTCTTGAAAGCTGGTGGATCAGATTATCCAATCGAATTATTAAAAAGAGCAGGAGTTGATATGACATCAAAGAAGCCGATTCAAAATGCTCTTGATGTGTTTAAAGATATATTAGACCAAATCGAAGGTTTGCTTTAATATCAAAAAAAAGAATAGGATAAAAAACCATGTATTTTCACATGGTTTTTTATGTTAAGAAAGATGAAAAAGGAATTTTATTATATAATAAAAAAATTAATATCGGAATTTGTAAATAAAAAGAGGAAATTGTCATTTTTTAGCGAATTTAACATAGAAGAATTTACTAATTAGTTTACATTAATAGGGAGGAATAAAAATGGAAATTAAAGATGAAAAAGAGATGTTTACCTTTAAGATTAATAAAGAAAGAAGGGTAGTTTATGAGATACCTAGTGGATTTTTTAATCTAGAGGATTTTCAAAGGTTTCATCATGCGTATGAATCGAAGGTAATACCAGCATTAGGAGGTGGAAAGCCATTTGCTATCATCTCAGATCTAAGAAACTATACTACTTCAAATATAGGTAATGAGCTTGAAAAACACGTTAAATATAAAGTGGAAAATGGTCTTTCAAGAGCCGCTATTGTTGTAGGAAGCGCGATTGTTAAAATGCAGATGAAAAGGGTTGGTGGAACCGCTATGGAACCTGCACCTTTTGAAACGATGGATGAAGCAGATCAATGGTTAAAAAACCAAGGCTTTTAAAAGGGATGTAACGAAATGTTAGATAAGTTAAATGAATTGTTTAACCAATTAAGGCAAATCGTTTCTTTAGATGAGGTAGGATATCATGAAATTAAGAATGGTAAATTAAATCCTATTCATAAATTGGAGACTGATGTGTTGAGCTCTGAAAAATGGAAGAGAACACATGTAGAACATCCAGTATATGTTAAGGATAATCCACTATTAATCGAAGTCATTCACGATAAACAGGTTATTGCCATATCAAATACCCATGAAGATGAACGTTCATCTAAGGCTTTTGGGCTATTTGGTATCGACAGTATTATGGTTATTCCAGTTATGAATCAAACACTTGATGTAAAAGGTGTAATCATCATTCCTTCGATTAATCATTATCATTCATTTACTGAAGAAGAAATAAAAAAATGTCATAAAATTGTAGAGGGATACAGACAATTTTTGGTATGATGTTTCTTTTTTAGAAGTAGGAGGAGAAGAAAATGAGAGTAGCTGATGCTGTTTTAAACTACCTCGAAGATTATAAAGTTAGACATATATTTGGTATATCTGCTGGAACAGTGAGCGCCTTATATGATGCAATAAATGATACAAATATCACACATATTTTTACAAAAAATGAAGGTGGGACTGGTTATACTGTTACAAAATACGCAGAGAATACTGGCGAATTAGGTGTAGCCATTGTAGCAGGAGCTGTTGGGGTTAATAATATGGTAAATGGAATAGCCTATGCAAAACGTATTAAAGTACCAATTTTAGTAATCAGTGGGGCTGTTCATCGTTGGCAAATGGGAAGAGGGGCAATGCAAGAGTTAAATACTGAAGATATTATGAAGCCAATAACCAAATATAGCAAGATGGTTATGGATGAAAATGATGTCTTAATAGAATTAAAGAAAGCTATTGAAATTGCAATGACACCTCCATACGGTCCAGTACATTTATCAATTCCTATTGATACACAGATAGCGAGTTTTAAGGGAACTATTCCTGCATTACCTTCTGTTATTGATGAATTAAAATTTGATGATAAAGCTGTAAACCAAGCAATTGATATGATAAATAAAGAGGAAAAAGGAATTATTTTGGTTGGAAGAGGATGTAGAGGTCTTAGTGACGAAGTGAAAGCTCTAAGTAAGCATTTAGATTGGCCAATTATTACCTCTCCAGAAGGCAAGGGTATTATATCTACTGATTTTGAAATGAATTTAGGGAATTATGGATTTTCTAGTACTGATGTTGCATTAGATTATGTTGATAATGGTGATGCAACAGCCATATTAGCATTAGGTACAAGCATGGGAGAGTCAGCAACGAGAAACTATAATGATATTCTAGTAAAAAACCGTAAATTTATTCATATTGATTGGGATAAAACAGAGCTAAATAAAGTTTTTAAAACAGATGCTCCTGTTTATTATGATTTAAAAAAAGCAATCCCATTATTAATTAAAAATACAGCTAAGAAGAATAATCAATTTAGCCGTCCTACACCTTTAAATAAACCTTATATAGAAAATCATACTGGTTTATCTCTTCGCTTATTTTTAGAAAAGTTAACAGAAGTCATGCCAGCTAATACCTACTATGTCTCTGATGTTGGTGAATTTATGAATTTTAATTTTAAGTATTTGCCAATTAAGGAAGGGATGGACTTTGAAATTGGTTTGAATTATGGTGCGATGGGAATTGGTACAGGCGGTGCTGTTGGAGTGAGTATTGCTGTTCCTGATAAAATGGTTGCAGTTATTGTGGGTGATCAATCATTTTTAATGAATGGAAATGAAGTATTTACGGCAATGGATTATAAACTACCAATCGTTTATATTATTATTAACAATGCGATGGGTGGCTATGTTGAGCATGGACATAGATACTTGTATGGTAGATCGTTAGATGGATTTATTGTGGAGAGAATTTCGTTTACTGCTTTGGCTGATTCTTTAGGTATCAAGTCTGTACAAATAAATAATATGGATGAAATGGATAAAATAAAAGAATTAACATCAAATCTTCAAGGACCATGTTTTATTGACGTGATTACAGACGGTACAGAGCCAGCACCAGTAGTGGATAGATTTAAGGCATTAAGTAATGTGGAAAAAGACGAAAAAGTTACTGTTTATTAATCATCAATGTATTTGTAAAAAGAAGGGTGGATAAACCACTTCTCAGACTGACGAGAAACCTCATGCTAGATTACTTAGTATGAGGTTGTTCTTGTTGAACATCAGAAAAGTGATTGCACTCCTTTTTTTCAGTGTAAACATTTAACAAAATAAAGTTTTAAATTTTGGCTTGACTTCATCTTGAAATGGTGATAAATTTATATTCAAATTTCAAAATAAATATGCACAAATGACGATGAAAGAAAGATTTAAAATTTGAGGATAAAAGAGAGCCAGTGGGTGGTGAAAACTGGTAGACTCAATTTTAAATGAGCGTTCTTGAGTTGTTAAGCTGAAACGAAGTAGGCTTAAACCGGTGGAAATCCGTTATGTTTAGTAAGTGGCATGCTACTTACAGAGGCTATTATTGTGAGGTAATAGCGAAATAGGGTGGTAACACGAGCATAACTTTCGTCCCTAATTGAACAGTTTTACTGTCAATTAGTGAAGAAGGTTTTTTTATTTCTTACAAGTCAATATCTCATAACGATGATGAAGGAAAGATTTAAAATTTGATGATAAAAGAGAGCCAGTGAGTTGGTGAAAACTGGTAGAATCAATTTTAAATGAGCGTTCCTGAATTGCTAGGCTGAAACGAAGTAGGCTTAAACCGGTGAAAATCCGTTATATTTAGTAAGTAGAAGTATACTACTTACAGAGGCTGTTATTGTGAGGTAACGGTGAAATAGGGTGGTAACACGAAAAATAAACCTTTCGTCCCTAATTTGGTGCTATTTGTGTCAGGTTAGCGATGTAAGGTTTTTTTGATTTTTTATATTTTATTAAAATGAAGCTTTAACTCGCTAATAATTAAAATGAATAAAATTATAAAACAGGAGATGATTAGTATGTTTAATGAGTATCAGCATTTACGGATACCAGGTCCTACCCCTATTAATCCAGAGGTGCAAAGAGCAATGGAGAGAACGATTTTAGGTCATCGGAGTAAGGAATTTTCCAAAATATTTGCTGAAGCAGCTGCAAAGGCAAAAAGAATTTTTCAAACGGAAGAAAATGTATTGGTTGTTGCATCTAGTGGAACAGGTGCTTTAGAAATGGCAGTAGCTAATTTAGTTGAGCCAGGAGACAAAGTATTAGTTGCAGTGACTGGGGTTTTTGGAGATCGCTTTGTTAAGATTGCAAAGGCCTATAAGGCAGAAGTAATTGAAGCACAATTTGAATATGGTAGCGCAGCAGACCCAAAGATTCTTAGAGAATTATTAGAGGAACATAAGGATATAAAAGCTATATTCGCGACACATTGTGAGACTTCTACAGGGGTTGTTAATCCAATAAAAGATATTGCTGATGTAGTAAAGCAGACTGAAGCTGTTCTTGTTGTTGATAGTGTCTCGGCATTAGTTGGAATGGAGCTTAAGATGGATGCTTGGGGAGTTGATATCGCTGTAACTGCTTCTCATAAAGCCTTAGGCTTACCTCCAGGTTTAGCTTTAATAGCGGTCAGTCAAAAAGCTTGGAGGCTGATTGATAAGAGTAATGGTCCTAGATTCTATTGGGATTTACGAGTTTATAGAGAAAATGCGGCGAAGGATACTACACCTTTTACAGGGCCGGTTTCATTAGTTTTTGGATTAAATAAATCATTAGATCTGATTGAACAAGAAGGACTTGTTGAGGGTCATAATAGACATTTTCTATTAAGGAACATGGTTAGAAAAGCAATAATGGCATTAGGATTGGAGTTATTTGTAAGTGATGATCATGTTGCTTCCTGTACTGTCACAGCTATAAAGGGAAACGATTTATTTGATGTCGAGAAGCTAAGAAAGGTTTTAAGAGAGGATTATAAAGTTATCATAGCTGGTGGACAAAAACATTTAAAGGGCAAAATATTTAGAATCGGACATATGGGTTATACACATCCTATGGATATGCTAACTACAATTGCTGGCCTAGAGCTTGCATTAAAGCAGGTTGGATACCCAGTAGAGTTAGGTAAAGGTGTAAAAGCAGCAGAGGAGGAATGGACAAATGCAAAAAATATTGGTTAGTGATCCTATTTCAGAGGTTGGCTTAAGAAAATTAATGGATGCAAATGATATCCAATTGGATGTAAAAACAGATTTAACAGTAGATGAATTATTACAGACGATTGGGGATTATGATGGTTTACTTGTACGCAGTCAAACCAAGGTAACAGAGGAAATACTCGAGCATGCAAAGAACTTAAAAGTAATCGGTCGCGCAGGTGTAGGAGTAGATAATATTGACATAAAGGCTGCTACAGAAAAAGGGATTGCAGTGATAAACGCACCTGATGGTAATACGATTTCTACTGCTGAGCATAGCTTCGCCATGATAATGTCAATGGCAAGATGGATCCCACAAGCCCATCAGGATTTAAAAAATGGAATATGGAATAGAAAGAAATATGTAGGTACCGAATTAAATAGAAAGGTTCTTGGAATCATTGGCTTAGGTAGAATTGGTTCAGAAATTGCAAAGCGAGCAAGGGTTTTTAATATGGAAATTATAGGTTATGATCCATATATTACAGTAGATCGTGCTAAGCAGCTAGGAATTACCTTAGGTACAGTGGCTGAGGTTGTGAAGCAAGCCGATTTCATTACTGTGCATACCCCTTTAACAAAGGATACAAAATATCTCATCGATGATGAACAGATTGCCATGATGAAAAAGGGTGTTAGAATTATCAATTGTGCAAGGGGAGGTATTATTAAAGAGGAAGCCTTATTAAAGGGGTTAAATGAAGGTATTGTTGCAGCAGCAGCCCTTGATGTGTATGAAGAGGAACCAGCAAAAGAAAGTCCATTGATCAATCATCCAAATGTCGTTACTACACCACATTTAGGTGCTTCGACAGAAGAGGCGCAATTAAATGTGGCAATAGATGTTGCTGATGAAGTATATCATTATTTAAAGAAAAAGCCTTTTAAGAACGCAATTAATTTACCTTCACTTCCTGAAGAAATACTTAGTCATATTCGTCCTTATGTTGCACTAGCTGATAAACTAGGGGTCATGATTGCAAACTACGTTGAAGGTGCAATCGAAAAGATAGAAGTAGAATTTGCTGGTGATTTTGTGGATAAAGAGTTAGATTTTTTAACTCGTACCATTCAAAAGGGAATTTTGTCTAAGCATCTAGGAAATACAGGTGTAGTTAATGATGTCAATGCACCAATATTGGCTAAAGAGAGAGGGATAGATGTCTCAGAAAGAAGAAGTACAAAATCTCATGGTTTTACTAATCTAATAAAGGTAAGTGTAAAAACAAATAAAGAAGAAAAGTATGTTGCAGGAACTGTATTAAATGGATATGGTGCAAGAATTGTGAATTTAAATGGCTTTACCGTAGATCTAATACCTGAAGGAAACATGATTCTTATGGATCATATTGATCAGCCGGGAATTATAGGTAATGTTGGTAGCATTTTAGGTGATGCAAGAGTGAACATTGCTACCATGCAGGTAGGTCGTAACCAATTAGGTGGTAAAGCAATAGCCTTTTTAGGTATCGATAATTTTGTAAATGAAGAGGTAGTGAATAAATTAACGGATGTAAATGGAGTACAAAATATCTATCAAGTGGAATTATAAAAAATTTAAAAGAAAAAGAAGGTCTACGGTTAAATCCATAGACCTTCTTTTTTAACCTAATGGAACAATTGTTCTTTGACGTTCTTTAAAAATGGATATATTTTCGATACTATATTTTCTTAAATATGCAATACCTTTATCGTAATCTGCACCAACATGCTCAGGACGATGAGCATCAGAATTAATCATCATAGGAACGTTATTTTTAGAAAGACGCTCCATAATATCAGGAGAGGGGTATAATTCCTGAACAGGTTTTCTTAGGCCAGCAGTACTCATTTCAACAGTAATATTACTGGAGACAATTTTTTCAATAAGCTGATCATACAGCTTTAATAATAGATGGTTATCATCTTCATGTGGCTTATGACCAAATACTTTTATCACATCGACGTGCCCCATAATATCAAAAAGCTTCGAATCTAAAAGCTGTCCAACGATTTGAAAATACTTATCATAGACTTTATAGATCTGCTGATTCTCCCATTGTTTTTTCATCTCATTTAGATCAAATCCCCAATCTTCTAGCCAATGAACGGAACCAATAACATAATCCCATGGTTGTGAATCAATAAATTCTTTGATTTCTTTTTCTTTACCTGGAATATAATCTAGTTCTACGCCAAGCTTTACTGGGAGTCCCTGCTCCTTTGCCTTTAAAACGACAGAAACATATTCATCCAAATCCTCCGTTTGCCTTTCCTCAATCCATGGATTGTGTAAAATATTTTTTGACTGTTTAAATCTATAGCCATGCTCAGAAAATCCTAAATCAGTTACACCGTTCTTTTCCGCTATTTCAAGATATTTTTTTATCCAGTCCACAGTATATGGCCCTGTTTCTAAATGTACATGATAATCTGTTATCAACGAAAATCCTCCTTTATAGTAAAACGTGAATGCTTTAAATAATTGTAGCAAAAATTAGAGTATATTTTAAGCTAAAAATAAAAAAATAAAAGGTAATTTCTATAAAAAAAAGAGATAGTATAGAAATATACCATCTCTCAAATAATAAACAGGATATTTTAATATGACATCAATCATAGGAGTAATACGATGAAAAAAGTAATTTTATTATTAATTGACTCTTTAATGCCAACTGATTTAGAAAATGCTACGAAATCTAATAAAGTAAAAGCATTAAAATATTTGATGGATAATGGCTACTACAATTCAGAATTAATTAGTGCCTTTCCTACTATGACTGCTTCCGTTGATGCTACCTTGATGACAGGGACTTATCCCGATCAGCATAAGATACCAGGATTAATTTGGTACAATTCTAATGAAAAAAGATTAATTGATTATGTAAATGGGACAAAAACAGTATTATCTTTAGGGTTGAAACAAACAGCAAAGGATGTGTTAATAAATTTAAATGATTCTCATTTAAGTAAGCATGTGAAAACGATTTTTGAACAATTAGCAGACAACAACAAAACATCGGGATCAATAAATTTTATTATTCATCGAGGCAGGAAAAAATCAACCCTTACTCTACCTTTCTTATTAAATCTTGTCACTGGCTTTTCTTTATATAAAAAGCAAATAAGCGCTCCAGATATTTTAAGCATTGGTGCAATGCATATACCAAAGCTGACAGGAAGAAAGATAAATTGGGGCTTTAATCAAACTATTTTTAAGAGATTTGGTATTAATGATGCATTTGCAGTCGATGTTGCCAAAAATGTCATTGATAGTGGAGATCAACCAGATTTTATGGCTGTATATCTACCAGATCACGATCACTTTTTACATAAATATGTTCATCAGCCATTACCTAGCTTAGAAAGAGTGGATAATCGAATCACCGATTTTCTCAACATTTTTAGTAGCTGGGAAGAAGCACTGAAGAATAATGTATTGATCATTATCGGAGATCATGGTCAAAACGAAATTGGAAAGGATAAAAGCTATAACATTAACCTAGAAAAATTATTAAAAAGCTTTAATATTACAAAGATAGGTAAAAAAACTAGTGAGAACGATGATCTAATTATTGCAAATAATGAGAGGATGGCCTACATTTATCCTTTAAAGGCAGATAAACAATATCAGATCATAGATATTTTGTTAACAGATAACCGAATCGATTTTGTAGCTTGGAAGGAAGGAAAAGAGATTATTGTTCAGAACAACATGGGTAAAATATTTAAGTATAAAAAAGGTGGAGATTTTATCGATCCATATGGGGTGTCATGGGACCAAAGTGGAGACTATGACATATTGGATATAAAAGTGGATGATTGGAATATTTCCTATGACCAATACCCTGATGCTTTAGCCAGATTATATGGTGCTTTATTTTCTCAAGATACATTTAATATCGTTATCACTGCAAAAGAAAAATATGAATTTATTACAAAAACCTTTCCCGTTCATTTAGGGGGTGGAAGCCATGGCTCCTTAAACAAATTAGATTCTACTATACCTTTATTAGTCAGTGGAGCAACAATCTTACCTAAACCTAATGTAAGAATGGTTGATTTGCAGGATTATATATTTCAGTTATTAAATATCAATTCCACGACAACTGGATAATGATCAGACATTTTACTGTGCACCACCTGATAATTGATGACCTTAAAATGGTTGCTGACAAAGATATAATCGATACGTTTATTAGAGAGCATAAGGGTAGAAAGATGCTCTTTTCTTTTTTCTTTTCCACAATCCATTAATAGATCATCAAAATGAGCGAAAACAGTATTGAAATCTCCCATTAGTATGATTGGCTCCGTTAAAGCCTTCACGTATTGCGTTAAATTCGCTAATTGTTTATTTCTAATGGTGTTATTTAAGCTAAGATGGGTATTGATGATATTTATTAATCCATTGTTTGCTTCTACAATCGTATTGATGAAACCTCTTTGCTCTCTGTGACTAGGAAAAAGGGTATGCTCTTTATCTTTTATTGGTAACTTCGTAAATGTTGCGATACCATAATAGCCATTTCCAATTTTCACATTGGGACCGAAGTGGTTTAACATATGTAGATGCTTAGTAAATGCAGATATCTGTAATCCCCTAAGTCGATTCTCATTGATTTCTTGAATTCCCACAATATCGGGTTGTTCAGCTTTAATAAGATGAATCATATATTTAAGCTGAGGTATCATCCATATATTTCTTCCGCTATGAATGTTATAAGACATAATTTTTAATAACTCATTCCTCTGATTCTGGTTCTGCTCCATGTTTTTTCTCCTTTATTATTTATATTATAAAATAATATTGACATTTTTTTGAAGCTCCTCATCATCCACTTATCATTTCCATTGGATTTATGATTATTACAATAGTGTTACCCTTTATGGGAAAGTTAAAGGATACAGTGAACATTTTTACGTCTCACATATTTTTGGCAATATTAATGATCGAACTGACCTATCTTAGTATGAAATATATGAAATACACCTATTTTATAGATTTTTAAAGGTCTTAAGTATTATACTTATTAAAAAAATATATTTACGAGAAAATGATAAATGATGTGTCTTGAGACTACTAAAATAAGGAGATAAGGTGAAAGCAATGAGTCTATTTACTAAAATATATGATCCTGTAATGGGACCACTGGAGAAGGTCTATATTAGACCCATACGCACTCAAATATTAAAGCATGCGTATGGTGAGGTGCTTGAGATTGGACTTGGCACTGGTGCGAATTTCCCTTTTTATCCAGACGATGTTCAAGTGACAGGGATTGAACCAAGTATAGATATGCTTCATAAAGCAAAGAAAAAAATAAACAATGTAAAAGTGCCTATTAAATTACATCATGGTCAAGCTGAAGATTTACCCTTTGAAGATGAAAGTTTTGATACGGTATTAGCCACCCTAGTTTTATGCTCTGTAAAGGACTTACAAAGATCTTTAGAGGAGATGCACAGAGTGTTAAAAAAAGGAGGAACCATCATTCTGTTTGAACATATACGTCTAGACGACCCGCGTTGGATCGGCTTTGTTCAGGATGTGATGACCCCGTCCTGGAGATTCGTATGTGATGGTTGCCATTTAAATCGTGACACAATTAAAGAAGCGGAAAGATTATTTCAGTTTGAACAGATTGATGAATATGCTAAACAGCTTTTTGTTACTGCAATAGGTAAAAAAAGAATGGTTTAATTATAATGTGACACTGCATCAAAACTCATTTGTTTCATTGCATAGGGAAGTAAGTATTAACGACGTTTAGCTATTGAATAATAAAAGGAGTGTTGAAAGTCTGTGAAAAAAATAGAAGTGATTGCTCATCGAGGAGCATCAGCGATAAGTCCTGAAAATACCATGATTGCTTTTAAAAGAGCGATTGAAATGGGAGCTGATGCGATAGAGACAGATGTTCAAATGACAAAGGATGGTCATTTAATCCTTATTCACGATGAGACATTAGAGAGAACTACAGATGGTGAAGGTTGGGTTAAGGATTACACCTTAGAGCAGATAAGAGAGTTAGATGCTGGTAGCTGGTATACTTCCACCTATGAAGGTCAGAAAATACCAACCCTAGATGAATTTTTTGAGCTGATTTTAACGACGAAGCTATGGGTTAATATAGAAATTAAAATGGGCTTTGTTATGTACCCAGGGATTGAAGAGAGACTAGCTGAAAAAATTAAAGAATATCAACTAGTAGATAGGGTGGTTGTATCATCTTTTAATCATTATTCGATTGCAAAGATAAAAAAAATGGCATCAGAAATAAAAACAGCCATTCTTTACACAGAAGGATTATATAAACCGTGGGATTATGCAAAAGTACTAAATGCTATATCACTACACCCTGACAAAGAAGTCGTTTTCCAAGAAATAATAAACGACGCCCATGAAAATGGTATAAAGGTTTATCCATATACCGTCGATGATAAGGATGAAATGCGAGAAATGATAGCAATGAATGTGGATGGAATCATGACAAACGTTCCTGATCGATTAATCCTTTTATTGAAAGAAAAAATATAAATAGAATAATAGAGGAGAAAGCAAATGCGGTTAAGAAAGCGACCTTGGGTAAAGGATGAAATTATTCAATATGACCAATATTATGTAGAACATCCAGAAGCGGAAAAAGGGAATTGGCATAAATTATTTAAGAATACAAACAAAATTGAAGCTGAAATCGGAACAGGAAGAGGGACGTTTATAACCACATTGGCTGAGCAAAATCCTAATATCAATTATATTGCCATTGAACAAAAACAAGAGGTTTTGGTTCAAGCAATACGTAAGGCTAATAAGCAAAAGCTTACCAATATTAAATTTATATTAGATAGTGCCAGTAAATTAGAAGATTTCTTTGCTGAAGATGAACTATCCCGAATATATCTAAATTTTGTAGATCCATGGCCAAAAACACGTCATGCTAAAAGGAGATTGACACATCATCATTTTTTAAATATATATAAGAAAATATTAACAGAGAATGGAGAAATTCATTTTAAAACTGATAATGAATTATTATATGAATTCTCTTTAAATGAGGCAATAAAATGGAATTGGCTGCTTAAGAATATCAACATAAACCTATATCGGGATGTAGAGAATATAAAAAGGTATGTTCAAACCGAATATGAATTAAAGTTTATTGAACAGGGAAAAGCAATATATCGAGTTGAAATGGTTAGAAATGATAATTAAATAAAAATATAACAAAAGGAGGAAATGAAATGGAGTTAGGGTTAAAAGGTAAAAGTGTCATAGTAACTGCGGCAAGCGGTGGTTTAGGTAAAGCAGGAGCAATGGAATTTACACGCGAGGGTGCCAATGTTATGATATTCAGTCGTCGAGAAGAAGAGCTAAAGCAAACAGTAGAGGATATATATCAGGAAACTGGTAACAAAGTGAATTATGTGGTGGGTGATATGACCAAACCAGATGATATAAAAGCTTTGGTAGAGGCTACTATTGAAAAGTATGGACGTATCGATGTACTAGTAAACAATACAGGCGGGCCAAAGGCTGGTGTATTTGATATTTTTAACGACGAAGATTGGCAACAGGCTTATGAATTGACTTTATTAAGTTATATTCGCACGATTAGAGAGGTACTACCACATATGCGAAAACAAGGTGGGGGCCATATTGTAAATAACACCTCATCCTCTGTGAAAAGCGCTTTAAATAATCTCCTTCTTTCAAACACATTTCGAATGGGAGTTGTAGGCTTAACAAAGACCCTGTCTCAAGAATTAGCGAAGGATAACATATTAATTAATGTGATAGGTCCAGGAAGAGTTGCAACAGAAAGAATAGAACAATTGGATTCACTTACTGCTACTAAATTAGGGATAACGAAAGAGGAAGCAACAGCAAAGAGTAAAGCAACCATTCCCCTTGGACGTTATGGTGAACCAGAAGAGTTTGCAAGATTAATGGTATTCTTATGTTCAGAGGCTAACACCTATATTACTGGGCAAACGATTTTAGCAGATGGTGGTCTAGTTAAGGCATATTAAAGTGTGCTTAGAATAGGAGATACTTATATGAATTTGTAAATAAAAGCTATGGTGAAGGGGGAAATAAAAGTGAGATTCGCAACTGTAAAGCTTCAAGATAATGAAGTCGCGGCAATTGTTTCAAAGCAAGGCGTTGTTTTAGTTGAAACAGTTAATAAAAACCTCAATAAGCAATGGGATACTACTTTATATGAAATAATTAATTCCAACCAATTAAGTGAAATAAATGAATGGTATAGAAATGGTGGAGAAAAAGAGCTAGAAAGTCTAGAATATATAGCAAAAGCAGAAGTAGTGTATGCTCCTTTATATCGACACCCAAGGAAAATATGGGGAATTGGTTTAAACTATACAGAGCATGCAGCTGATTTAAGTGAAAAAGCCCCAAGTACAGAACCAGCAAGCTTTATGAAGCCTGATACAGCAATTATCGGACATATGGATACTATAAAAATCCCATATCAATCTGAACGAACAACAGCAGAAGCAGAGCTTGGAATTATTATTGGGAAGACCTGCAAGGAAGTTGAAGAAGAGGATGCCATTCATTATATTGCGGGCTATACAACGATTATTGATGTGACTGCGGAGGATATTCTGCAAAAAAACCCAAGATATTTAACAAGATCTAAAAGCTTCGATACCTTTATTAGCTTTGGCCCTCATTTAATCACGAGAGATGAAGTAGATGAAGTGTTAGATTTAAATGTGGCTACAATATTAAATGGAAAGGTGCATAAAGAGAATGTAGTAGCAAATATGACCTTTCAGCCATGGAACTTAGTTTCCTTCCATTCCAAGGTAATGACTTTACTACCTGGAGATATTATTTCTACTGGAACTCCTGGTGCAGTTCATATTAAAGAAGGCGATGCGGTGGGATGTCAAATCGATGGATTTGAACAACTAACCAACCATGTTCATGATCTTAAAGTGAATAAATAGAATAGTGATTGCGAATAAAGAAGACTTGGTTCAGATGGAGTTTTTTATCTCCACCTGAACCTTAGCCGCCCTTATTTCGAGGATTGAAACAACTCCCTCTTACGGTGTTGAAGAGGGGGTCTTGTTGAAACCGAAGATAAAAAGGTTAGAGGAGGTCAGTAAAAATGGAAAAGTGGCCGAAAATTTATAAAATAAAACAAAATTTTACTCAACCTTATGTTAAAGATATAGAGCATGAGATCATAGAACAAGTTGATACTGTCCTTCCATTTAGTCATTTAAAAAAAGGTGCGAAAATAGCAATCCCTGCTGGTAGTAGAGGGATTGCCAATATTGTCTTCATCCTATCCACTCTCGTTAAGCGATTACAATTTTTGGGCTACAAACCTTTTCTTTTTTCAGCCATGGGTTCCCATGGAGGTGGAACCGCCATGGGACAACAAAGTATATTAACTAGCTTACAAATCACAGAAGAGATAATGGGATGTCCTGTCATCGCTTCAAGTGAAGTCGTTGAGATAGGAGTGACTGATGTTGGTATTAAGGGACTTCCAGTATATATTGCAAAAGAGGCTTATGAATCAGATGGTATCCTCTTAATCAATAGAATAAAAGCCCACACCTCTTTTACTGGAAACCATGAAAGTGGCTTGGTAAAAATGATGGCTGTAGGAATGGGTCGAGCAAAAGGTGCAAGCATGGTACATAAGCTTGGAGCAGGACATCTAGCAGAATCTATTCCTTCCATTGCAAAGAAAATGGTAGCTAAGGCGCCAATAATAGGTGGTTTAGCAATCGTTGAAAATGCAATGGAACAAACAGTAAAAATAGAGGGAGTTAAAAGAAGTGAAATCTTTATTAAAGATAAACAACTTTTAGTCGAATCAAAAGCATTATTACCAATTTTACCAGTAGATAAAATAGATTTTGCTGTTGTTTTGGAAATGGGGAAGAATTTTAGTGGGACGGGGATGGATACAAATGTCATTGGTAGACTTAGGATAGAAGGAATGTCAGAACCGAAGAAACCCGCTATTAACTATTTAGCCGTTTTAGATTTGTCTGATGCATCACATGGGAATGCGAATGGAATCGGACTTGCAGATTTTACGACGGAGAGATTAGTAAGTAAGATAGATAAGCAATCTACCTATTTAAATTGTATTACTAGTGGCTTTGTCATTAGAGCTGCTATCCCAATGACATATAAATCGGATCAGGAATTATTTGAAGGAGTTTATCAGGTAATAAGACCAGATGATTCCTCTAAATTAAAAATGACCATTCTAAAAAACACATTGCATATTGATGAGCTTTGGGTTTCAGAGGCTATTTTCGAGGAAATAAAAGAGAATAAAAATATTGAGCTTATGAAGGGTCCGTGTAAAATTGGTTTTATGGATACAAGATTGAAAATAGAAGAGGAGTAGGTATTATACTACTCCTCTAGATTTTCTATTATCGTTTTTTTAATAGCTTCTATATCCTTTTCATAGAAAACTTCCCATTCAATTCTTTGCGGTGCAGGAAGCAAGTGAACAGTTAAATCGATATCGACCTGTCTTATGCTATCGCTTTTCCATTTGTGGAAGCTATAATACAGTAATCTTGTGAGAAAAATCGGGTATTCAAAGCCCTTTGAAAGTAAATTGATTTGTCTTTTTTCATCTATATGAGATAAGCTAGGAATATGTTGATATACTTCATCTAACTTAGAATAAGCTTTGATTAATTGAGTAGGTATTTTTAAAGTATTAGTTTCTGGACGTACAAAATATTTAAAGTATGTATTACTAGCCATAATCATATAAGAATCATAATCATCAACCTTAAACTTAATCCCGCGATCCAGAGCCTTTAGGACGGAGTTTTCGATATAATTATAAAAGGTTTCTTCGTTTAACTGGGTATATAAAGGCTTTATTTTTAGAAGGTTTTTCATATAATGATGTTTTAGGTTATCATATGCCGCTTTGTCCCCTTGAAGGCATTTGTGCCATAAAAGATCTATTTGTGAAGCTGTTAATGCTTCAAATTGATAAATAAAGTCCATTTTAGCTTGTACATTCACTTAAATCCCTCTTTTCAATCATATAAGAGTCTACCCTATTATAACATGATACGGATTATTATTTTTCTGTAATGTATGATCCATGGATATAAAAAATTGAGGAAAGCTTTTATTAATTACTATAAAAGCTTTCCTCGTGTATAATATGAAGGATTATAAAGAGAATTTATGCATTTACCTTTATTTTTTCATTTTTTTCATTTTTTATTTTTTCTTTAATAACCTTTGTTTCTGCAACTACTACACCAGACAGTGCTAATAAACCAATTAAGTTAGGAATTGCCATCATACCGTTCATCACATCAGCAATATCCCAAACCAAACTGAGTGATAAACCAGATCCAATTAATACTGAAATTGAAAATAATATACGATATAATGTTACTGATTTTGCTCCAAATAAATATTCAAAGCTTTTTTCACCGTAATAGGACCAACCAAGAATTGTAGAATAAGCAAAGAAAATAAGTCCAATTGTTACAATCCATTTACCAATGCCGGGTAAGAACATATCAAATGCATTCGCCGTTAATGCTGCTTTATCAACGCCTGGTGCATTGTATAAACCACTCATTGTGATGACTATACCTGTAAAGGAAGCAACTACAATTGTATCTAAGAAAGTACCAGTCATGGAAACTAATGCTTGACGTCCTGGGACATCAGTTTTTGCAGCAGCAGCAGCAATAGGAGCAGAACCTAAACCTGCCTCATTAGAGAATACACCACGTGCTACCCCCCAGCGAATAACTGTACCGATTGCACCACCAGCCATGGCGCTACCAGTAAATGCATCAGAGAAAATAAGGCTAAAGGCTTGAGGTACTTCAGTTATATTTAATATAATGATAATTAATCCGCCTAATACGTAGAATAATGCCATAAATGGGACTAAGTATGATGTGACGCGTCCGATGCTTTTGATACCGCCAAGAATAACTAAAGCTGTTAAAACAGCAAGGATAATACCTGTAATCCAAGGATTTAATCCAATACTTGCAGAAATATTTCCAGCAACAGCATTAGATTGGACCATATTACCAATACCGAATGCAGCAACAGAAGCAAATACTGCAAACAGAACTGCTAACCACTTCCATCCCAATCCTTTTTCGATGAAATACATTGGTCCTCCTGCCATTTCTCCGTTATCATCCAATGTTCGGTATTTGACGGCTAATACCCCTTCGGCATATTTAGTAGCCATTCCAACTAAAGCAGTAATCCACATCCATAAAACTGCACCTGGGCCACCTAATATCACCGCTGTAGCCACACCAACAATGTTACCTGTCCCAATGGTTGCAGCTAATGCAGTCATTAATGCAGCAAAATGTGATATGTCACCTTCAGATGTTTCGTCTTGATTTTTGGAAAATGAAAGCTTAAGAGCGTAACCTAAATGTGAGAATTGTAAAAAAGAAATACGAATTGTTAAGAATATACCTGTTCCAACAATTAATAACAATAAAGGCGGGCCCCAAACAAAACCACTGATCTTACTTAAAATATTACTAATGATATCCATAAGTTCACCTCTGAAATTTTATTTACAAATTATATTTTATTCTAAAAACCAATATTAGTAAATGTATAAATATAAATTACTTTGATTATTTTATAGATGAATAAATCGAAAATGATAATATTTAGTCACATAACAATGAATAATTTAAAGTGAGATTATTTAGTGAGATGAATAATAGTTGAATAGAGAAATGAATTGCTTATTTTAACTAGTTATCGTTAATAACATTAGCATATTGAAAAACTTTATAAACTTTGTAGTTGACATTATATAGAAAATAGAACATAATAAATAACGAGAGAAACATTTAATAGTGCATATTTTTAAAACATTAAGGTTAATTTATTACTATGGAAAAATGTACATATATTTTAAGGAGGAATTTATTATGAAAAAACATGAATTACCAGCGTTACCATATGAATATAATGCATTGGAACCACATATTGATGAGCAAACGATGCGTCTTCACCATGATATCCATCATTTAGGATATGTTAATGGTCTAAATAAAGCAGAAGAAAAATTAGCAGAAGCTCGTGAATCCGGAGATTTTGGATTAGTTAAACATTGGGAAAAAGAAGCAGCATTCCATGGATCAGGTCATTATTTACACAGTATTTTTTGGAACAACATGTCACCAAATGGTGGTGGAGAAGCAACAGGTGCTATTGCAGAACAAATTAAAGCAGACTTTGGTAGCTTTGACGCATTTAAAGCACATTACACACAAGCTACTGCTGCAGTTGAAGGCTCTGGTTGGGGATTACTTGTTTACTCACCAGCTGCTGATAAATTAGAGGTACTTCAATCTGAAAAGCATCAAAACCTAACTCAATGGGGAGTAGTACCATTACTAGTATTGGACGTATGGGAGCATGCTTACTATCTTAAATATCAAAATAAACGTGGTGCCTATATCGATGCATTTTGGAATGTAGTAAATTGGGATGATGTGAATAAAAGATTTGAAGCTGCAAAAGCTAAATAAAATTATATGAGAGAAAAACCTTCTTGCCTTCTTCCTTATTGGAAGAAGGTTTATTTTATATGTAAAAAAAATTATATGTGAAATTCTAAAGTAATATATAATAAAATGTGGTATTTTATTATATAGGGTAATTTTTCTATAGGAGGTATGTAGATATGAGAGAAGAATTAATCTTACCAAAGCGTCTTTTAATGGGTCCTGGACCTAGTGATGTACACCCAAATGTACTAAAGGCAATGGCAACACCATTATTAGGTCACCTAGATCCTGAATTTCTTAAAATAATGAATGAGACAATGGAGCTTATTCGCTACGTATACGAGACAGAAAATAAAGTCACTGTAGCAATGTCAGGGACAGGTAGTTCTGGAATGGAAACGATTTTTGTTAATCTTATTGAACCAGGTGATAAGGTGATTATTGGTGTCAATGGATTATTCGGACAAAGAATGGTAGATGTAGCGGAAAGGTCTGGAGCAGAAGTCATCCAAGTAGAGGCAGAATGGGGAAAAATTATAGAACCAAAGGATATTGAAGTTGCCTTAAAAAACAATTCTGAGGTTAAGGCTGTTGCAATAGTGCATGCGGAAACCTCGACAGGAGTACAGCAGCCATTAGAAGAGATATCAAAGCTTGTAAAGGAATATAGCGTATTATTTTTTGTAGATGCTGTTACGTCTCTTGGTGGAACGAAGGTTGGCGTTGATGAATTAGGAATAGATGCAGTATATAGTGGTACACAAAAATGTATTAGTGCTCCTCCAGGTTTATCACCTGTAAGCTTGAGTGATAAGGCAGTTGAAATATTAAATAATAGAAAAACAAAAGTCCAAAGCTGGTATTTAGATCTCTCTATGATACAAGCCTATTGGGGAAAAGAACGTTTTTATCATCATACAGCACCGATCAGCATGATTTATTCCTTACATGAAGCGTTGGGTTTAATCAAGGATGAAGGCTTAGAAAATACATTTAAGCGACATGAAATGAATGGTAGGGCACTTCAATTAGGGCTTGAAGCGATGGGTCTTGAGCTTCTTGCTCAAAAAGAATATAGATTACCAATGCTGACCTCTGTAAGAGTTCCTAAAAATGCAGAGGATGCAAAGGTTCGAAAATTATTACTTGAGCGATATGGAATTGAAATAGGTGGAGGACTTGGACCATTAAAAGGGCAAATATGGAGAATTGGGTTAATGGGCTATTCTTCACAAAGAAGCAATGTGCTCCTGTTTTTATCTGCTTTAGAAGCTATACTTGTGGAATTAAATGTTGTAATTAATCAAGGCAAGGCCATTAGAGCAGCTGAAGATTATTTTAATCGTATGTAACTTAATTATTCAGTAGCAACATTTTTTGTAGACTTTATCTGCATCTTGATCTGTGATTTTTCACAGATCTTTTTTATTTGTCTGTTTTAAAAAATTCTTATCGGTTCATCTAAAAAGTGTGCATTTTTTGAAGTTTGTCTCATAGGGTTTAATAAGGTTACCAATAAAGAAGACTTGGTTCAGATAGAGTTTTTTATCTCTACCTGAACCTTAGGGCACAAGTCACACTAAATGCTAAAGCATTAAGTCGTGCTATGCTGGCCTTATTTCGAGGATTGAAACAACTCCCTCTTGCGGTGTTGAAGAGGGAGTCTTGTTGAAACCGAAGATAAAAAAATTGGTAATAGGGAGTGGAGGATAGTGGGTGTGTTTAAAAAAATACTTCTCTTTATTTTCATATTTGTGCTTTTTTTCTTATTCTGGCATTGGTATAAAAAACCAATAGAAAAAACTACGATTCAATTTTTTCCAATTAATCAAAAAGTAACATTTACGGATCTAGGGTCTAATTTAGAAGTCTTTGAAACAAATGGGAAATATCGCTTAGTTGCAGATGATTGGTCAAAAACTAGTGAAAAGGTTTATTTACGTCAGGATGTAAATCTTTTATATAAAAATGGATATTTGGTTCAAATGAGCTATCCATGGAAGGAAAATGCGGATTGGATTGTTAATAAAATGGAAATACCTTTGCAAAAAGATGATTCTGTTTATCAGCTTTTATCTTATCATCATGCTGAAATTCATGATGATGATATTATCACTAGTAAACAAGCAGTGACTTCAGATAAAATGTATGTTACTTATTTTCAAAATAATTTAGAGGCTTTTAAACAAGCGAAAAACGCTAGACAAGTAGAGTCACAAACAAAGCTTGATCAATTTTATAATGAGCAAAGAAAGCAATTACTAACCCAGGCATTAAAGGAATTAAATATTAATCAATTAAACTATGAAATATATGATTTAGATACATTTTCCCTAAAAAGACACCAATCTAAAGTAATTACTGACGAGAATTGGGAAAACGTCCTTGGTGGATTGTGGGAAGGCTTATATAAAAATTATGTTTTAGGATTATCAAACAATTATTTAAGATATTTCTCCCCTCCTATGCCGTTTATCTTAGTTGATAAAAATGGAACACATTTATTAGTGATCTATCAACAGCCTAATGGTCATTTTGAAAAATTAATTATGCAAATTTAATAATAATAGAAGTAAATATGTCTAACATTTATTTGATCACAGAATAGACTTTTTTATCAATATAACTTTGATTATAAACCCAACCAGTATAGGACTTAATAATCTCAAGGTTTTCGTCTAATAAAGCAATGGCAAGAAACGGATATTGATTTTTAAAGCGATATCGTAGATCAATGAACTGAACCTCATACCCAAAGTCGGTTTTTTTCCATTCAGGATATGCAAAGCTAGTGAAATAGAGAAATGCCTTTATTTTTTTGTCCTTCCTTGCTTTTTCAACACTAGCGTGTTCTTGATATTTTATTTTTGTGTCTAGCCATTCTAATTTATAGTTCGTAATTAAGCCTAAGTCATATGAGGCAGGGAGCTCTTGTATTATGTTCCATGTGGACCATTTTATCGTGGGTAAAAGAGTAATCTTCCCCTCTAAATGGTAATTCTGAATGAGATAGTATAATATCTTTTTGCGACTATATACCCTCCAAATAATATAGGAAATGGTGATAAGAAAGATTAGAACAAACACAAATGACTGATTATAGTCACTAAATATCCATAAAATAATTGCTAACATGTGAGCGATAAAAAGAAATGGATCAAAAATATTAATACTATTAAATGAGACCCAACTTTCAGAAAACGGCCTTAATACCTGTGTTCCATAAGCGTTAAATATATCTAAAAAAACGTGGATAAAGACAGAAAGAAAAGACCAAAACCATAGCTGAGTATAGGATATGGTTGGATAAAACATAAAAATAAGTAAAGAGATGAAGGTAGGTAATAAAAAAATAGCAGGTATAGAGTGGGTAATACCACGATGGTTTTTAATGTAATTATAAGTACCACCCCATAGTCTACTTAAACCATCAAAATCAGGTGCCTGGGAATTTATAATGGAACTTATGATAATAGCATGGGATAAAACAGGATCATTAGCGACAGCTGGGCTGATATGTGCTAGACCAGCAATACTTATTCCTATTACAAAATGACTTGCAGTATCCATTTTAAACCTCCATTATGTCTTTGTCATACTATTATTTGCTTTTTCCTACCAAATTAATCCTATTTATTTATACATGATTTAAAAAAACCGCCGTAGTTATGGCGGTTTATTAAGTATTGTCCGATAGCCAACCGCCACTAATTACCCCCTTGGGAGATAACAGGCGTTAGGTTGATTAGAAAAACATCACAAAAAATTTATGTTTAAGTTTGCCATCGTTTTTTTTGTTTGAACAGCAATGGAAAAGTTAAAAAAATTAAACATCATTATGACTAAGATCTCCTATCCTCTAATAGTCAGGTTGTATCCATCATTTCTTTTGAAAAATTAACTAAAATCTTGGTAATAAACATTTAATACACCTCTTTCTTAGGATATTTTACTAACTATAGATCAAATTAATAAATATTTATTGATGAGTTATACTTATCCTTTAATGTTTCAATTTGTTTCTCTACACGTAAATTTTCAAAGTGTTTTATACATAGTGAAGCGTTAGAAGCTTTTTTTACTGTTATAGATAAATTAAAAATAGATACCATCATGTAAATTTACCTCCTTTCATTAAGTTCAAGTGTCAGGCCTCTCATGTTTAATGATTTGAAATGTCTTTACTATCATCTCTTCACCTCCTATTTTTTGTTATATATAAAAAGACCATAGTTTAACTTAACGGGTTCCATTTTGGAGTACAAAATACCAAAAAACATTGGACTTTTAACCCGAATTCGCAACGCATTTATATAAGTAATATCAAGCGTTTAAGTAACAAAAATGGAGGGATATCCAATATCTCTCCATTTATTTTTATGGTGTAATTCTCATATTTAACAAAGTAGTAATTCATCTTATTCTATTTTCAAGATAGCTCACACAATTTTCTTCACTATGTTTTGTCTCCGTCCTAACTCTATCGGTAACTACATTTGGTAACAACCTATCTTTTTCACAGAATTGTATAACTTTCTTACCTTTTTTCGTTATTCCGTAATAATATGTTGTATCTGGTTCATCTATGGAAATAACCATATAATGTCCATGATAGAAATCTTCATTGATTAGATGCTTCGGTTCTACATAATGCGCTTCTTTGATTTCATCGTTATTATATCCCATTTCTTCTAAATGTACTGGAACGTACTTATTAGCGATATGTTTTGCATACGGATTTCCGTTATTAAGCATATATAATAAACCACTAGTTATGCCTACTAATATTAAAATTATTATTATGATAATCGTATATTTTTGTACCGCTTTAAATCCCCCTTTTTCAAAAGACTGGTAAATGTTAATTATCTATTATCCACTGCAAGTGATAAAAGTCAGGGTAGCTTTCTATTTTTTTGGTTTCTAAATCCATAATATAGGTTTGCCCGACAGATTGACGAAGCATCCCTTCTAGGAGAGTCCCTATAGGAGTAAAGTGCTCTGTAGCGTGGTAGATAACATATTTACCATCAGGAGAAAAGCCAATTGGTACAAATCCCGCATTAAATTTAGAATCGTAAATTCCAGTGAATTTTTTAAGCAATTCTTCTTTGTCACCTTTTATTAGATACAAAGATCCATTTTTATTTTTGAGCATCATAGAGTTGAACTCTGTTTGGATATAGTATTTTGTAAACTCCTTCCAATGCTCAGTTTTATCAAACCTCTTCATATAACGTAGTTCTGTTCCTTCTTTTTTTATTGAAAACAAACACCATTCTCGATTATCCATCGCAATAAAATAAATCAAGTCGGCTTCTTTATCATAGTAAAAGTCAATTATATTATTATTTTCTTCTCCAGAATGGGAGTAGATTAATTTTTCATCTGTTAAGTTTGCGTTCGCAGAGAAGAGTTGAAGTACCCCGTCCACTCGTTTCGTGTAATAGATTTTTCCTTGCAAATCTGTGACCACATCGGATTCCCATGTTTGATATAAATGAATCGAATAAATGATAGCAACTACGAGCAGTACACCTAAAGCAATTTTTCTTTTCAACGTAATCCCTTCTTTCATATATAATAATATGTTACTTACTTAAACGAACAAAAAGGATGATATTTATAAAGCTGATAGATCCCATAATAAGCAACGCCTAATCCTTGAGCAAGCCCATCTGTGGCTGTGTTAAACCACCAGTAACTTGCGACAGCAATCACAACGGCATTGATTAAAATGGCACCAAGGATCGCCATACTTAATTTCCGTGTTCGTCTAGTAGCAATGTAGCCAACAAACATAGGGCGTAAAGGAGAAAGAATCATAAAAGCAAAGAATTTATAGACCATGTATTAACTCTTTTATAAACGATGAAAATAATCGAAAACTTCTTCCTTGTTAAAAGAACTAACGTAGCGATAGTTTTCTTCATCTAGAATTCGATAGTGTTGACTGAACAGATTCTGCTGTAATCGATATTTACCTTTCCTCTCTATTTCTTTCCACCAAACCTTTCCTCCTAGTGTTTTATCAAGAGGACTATTGATTGTTTCATGCGCAATCACTTCCAACACTTCTAAAGGGGCACTTCCAAGGCTTGCTTGTAAAATTTCACTGTTACGAAATAAGGCGCAGAGAGTAACTACAGTAGACCAACCTGCTTCCATTCTTCCTTTTTCAATTTGAACCAAAGTCTTCTTTGAAACACCTAGTATCTCTGCCATTTTTTCTTGAGAGTAATTTGCTTCTGTCCGAACTAATTTTATCTTTGGAGAAAGCAACTGATTAATTTGATTTTTATCCATAATAACCGCCTTTTTAATTGTAAATTTACATTTATAGTGTAAAATTACACTGTAAATATCGTTTTGTCAACCTATATTTGGATTTTTTATATTTAGCAAAAAAGATTTAAGGGCTATTATTTTATTCAATTAATACTAACCGACATTTTAATAAGAGTAAGTATTAATCAAAGATTTCTCTTTTAAAGTTTTATTTGAAATTAACATATGTTTTAGCAACCAATTCGCAAATTAATTAGCATCTATTCATAAATTATTTCCAGTGTTTAAATAGGTGCCAATTATGGTTTGAAAGCGGTGCTAATTCCGAAAAATGTTGGTATATCAAAAAAAACAAACACGCTAATTTCTGTGTGAATTAGCGTGTTATTTACGTTGTTAATTCAGTTTTTGTACTCCAAAATGGAACCCGTTAAGTTTAACTATGGTCTTTTTATCGTAAATGGACATAAAAAAACCCATAGTCGTTTGCACGACTATGGGCGATATAATAAAGGAAAAACAAAGTTAGAATTTCTAATTTAGTTTCGTTCGCATCGTACAAAACATAATTGATTTATAGTGTTCATCGCTCTAAGTGTAATTAAAGTCTTCATTTTTGCACGACCTCCTTTAATGATGAATACGTAACAACTATGATTATAATGGAAATGACTTCCTGTGTAAAGCTTTTTTAAAAAATATATAAAGGCATCATTTAAATCTAATCATAGATTATTTCTGAAGCATGATCCCATGCAGCATTATGATGTGAAAGACCACCCCTGCCATTCACTTCTGTTATTATTTTTTGGTGTAAGCTTACCCCTTGAGCATTTAACAAATCAGCTAAATCACTCATTGTATGATGGTAGTATGCTAATTCTTTTATGTCCCAATCACGAAGTAAAATATCGTTTAATTCTGATAGATTCCTTCCAACATACATAAAATAATGGACCCCCTTTAATGAATAGTTTTTTCTATCCTTAATATGACAAATATATAGCAGTTTCATGCTATTTTTTTTAAAAACCCCCTTTAAATAAGGAAGAATATTTGTACCTTCACTTATTTAAAGGGGGAATCCATTATTATTCAGTTAACAAAGAAGGGTCGATTACAGCACTTTCAGGAACGATTCTTACAAAATGTCGATCTAAGTTTAGTATTAATTTATTTATAGCTTGTGCACGATCCGTTTGCTCACTTTTATGAAGCTCTTGAATATAAATGTGAAGTAGTTCTGTTAGATCAGATTTACCTTTGCTGTCTAAGGATACAACTTTCACTTTCGCACCTTTTGCAATCCTTCTTTTAATAGCCGAGATATCTAAGCCGAATTCAGGAACTAGACGTTGATAAATGACACCACCAGTCATACCCGAGCAGATCCATGGTCCTGGATCTCCTAAAACGACAGACCTTCCATTTGTCATATATTCAAAAGCAAATCCTTTAATATTTGCCCTTGATCCGATGTTACCCAATTGATCCTGAATTGGTACAGATATTTCCCCGCCAATAATAATATCTGCTCCAGATAACCTTATACCGGCCCTTGAATCAGCATTACCTTGAATAATAAATAATCCACTTTGTGCACCATAACAGCAGCTTTTCCCCACAGATCCATTTACAAACAAACCATTTATATTCGCTGTTTTGATTAAGCTTACTTTTCCCCCATAAGCAGTTTTCCCTACACCATCTTGGCCTCCACCTTGTACATCAATGGTTACTCCATCGGCTAAGTAGGCAGCTAATCCATTACCTGGTATTGATCCTTTGATTAGATGATAGTTTATATTTGGGTGATTTTTATAACTTCCATCTAAATAATCACGTACCCTTTCACCGGAAACAAAGCTTCCAATCATTCTGTTTGTACTATCCACTAGTTCATAATGGAATGTACTATCGCTATTATTGATAGATATTTCTTCAGCACCAATAGCTACTGCTACCTGCTCTTTTTTTTCAGTTTTCTTTATGAGTTTCTGTTTTTTATCGTGAATACATAGTAACAAGGGGGATAAATCAATCAAATCATTTAATTGTGTTTGTACTAATAGATCTGATCGGCCAACTAAATCCTGTAAGGATTCTGCCCCTAAATTACCAACAAGTTCCTTTACTTCTTCACCAATCGCTGTAAAAAGTCTTTTTAGATTTTCAATAGAATTAGTTAATTCCCTCGGTACGAAACGCTTCAGCCCTCTCTCATTTGCCTGCTCTATGGTATTAATTTGGGTAGAAATACCGACATGACAGGTATCAAGGTGACACCCTCGACAGGAAGTACAGCCTATAGAAATCATTGCTAACGTACCAAAACCAATTCGATTAGCACCTAATAAGATCATTTTTACAGCATCTTTCCCACTACGGATTCCTCCATCAGCCCATATTTCCACAGTTGATCTTAGTCCTGATTCTATTAAGGAAAGATGAGTTAATTTCACTCCAATTTCAATTGGGAGACCAACATGCTGAATCGCATGTACTCTGGCTGCTCCAGTGCCTCCGTCATAACCACTTAAAGAAATGACGTCAGCTCCAGCCTTTGCAATACCAACAGCAATGGTTCCTATATTTGGGACAATGGGAACCTTAACAATAATCTTTGCTTTATTATTAGCGGTCTTTAACTCAGTAATGACCTGTGCCAAATCTTCAATGGAGTATACATCATGATTGTTTGAAGGAGAAATCAGATCTACTCCTGGTGTTGCATTTCTTGCAGCAGCCACCTTTTCTGAAACCTTTGATCCAGGTAGATGACCACCTTCACCAGGCTTTGCCCCCTGCCCTACTTTAATTTCAATCCAATTCGATGAATTGATCAACTCAATATTCACACCAAAGCGTCCTGATGCGATTTGCATGCCACGATTTTTTGGATATTTGCCTAGCATATCCTTTATTTCTCCACCTTCGCCATTCATGCTCAGCATATTTAATTGATATGCAGCTTCAGCATATGCCCTGAACGAGGTTTCATTTTGTGAGCCAAATGACATCGAGCTAATAATAAATGGTAGATCATGCTCATCAATACCTATATTTACTTTACTTTTATCAACACTATGCTTTGAATATTGAAAATCTAAAATATGCCTAATAGCAACAGGAGTACTATTTTCTATTTCCTCGAGCTTCTCTTTATATTTCTGATAAGTACTTTTACCACTAGCTATTTCACCTATTGCCTTCCAAATCCTTGGGAGCAAACGAAAATTTCTAATGAATTTCGTATTGGTTGAGGCTAAGATTTGTTTTCTTCTCTTTGCTTCCTTTTCAAAATGGCTAAAAGAATAGCCAGCTTTATCATTTCCATAGAAATTAGTGATATTTAAAATATCCACGATTTCTTGGTGAAGACCTATCGCTGAGAACAGTCGATCGTAACCTCTTAGCTCATGTATGCCAATCGTTGAAATTACTTTTTCTAACCCTTTATTCAAACCAATATAGAGGTTCCTAATATCCTTTTCTTCTCTCTTTTGTGATACAGTTTCAAAAAGCAAGTAGGGAGAAACAGCGTCAGCACCAAGACCAATAATGGTAACTAAATCGTGTAAATGACGAATCGACGCAGAACGAACGATAATACTTACCTTTCTTCTCATGTTTTCATTATTAATGATATATTTTTTTAATGTTAGATCGATAGATGAGACAGCGATATGAGGATCAAGCCAAAGGCTATTTGGTTGATTTAATACTTCATGGTCATCTAGAATGATTATTTTAGCCCCATTTTTAACTGCTTTTATCGCTTCATCATTTAAGACTTTTAATCGTTCACTTATTGTTTGATTTGAATCAAAGGATAATTGTAATGTAACAATATATTGATCTGACAGGGATGAAAAATATGCGATAGTTTGCTCTAATGAAGTTGTACCAAGCTCTTCTACAATATTTTGCGAAATATTTCCTTCTAGCAGGATAGGTGATCTAATTTCAAAGGAGACATCACCTACTTGATGGGGTGAAAAATCTTCCCTACCACCAAGAATCATCCTTGTTGAAAAATGCTCCATCTCCCTTTCGCGATCAATAGCTGGATTTGTGACTACAGCAACAGTCTCCTTGAAAAAATCAGCTAGATTCATTCCCTCTTTAGAGAGGACAGCTAATGGTCCATCATAACCAAGAGAGCGTATTGGTTCCTTCCCTGTAGAAGCTATTTGTTCAACAAAATCAATATTTTCCTTTTCCCAGCCAAAGCAAGCATAAATTTCATTGGAAATTTCCTCAAACTCTGGGTAAAAGGAATCAGTTTTTCGAAAATGGGGTGGTTCTAGTTTTTTATTATAGTTATTTAGTGGAAAGCACCTAGATACCTCTTGATAAACCTTTTGTTGTAATTCATGATAATTTATCACTTCTATTGGCTCGTTTGGTAGTGATAAAATGCCTATTTTTTCTCCAGGAGCTAATGGTTTTGGTTCACTAATCATCTGTGTGGAATTGATGATTCCTTGCTCTGAAGAGAAAGATATTGAATGATCTGTTTCTACCATCCATAAAGGTCTTAAGCCAAGTGCATCAACGCTAAATACAGATTGGTTTTCATAACGAGAAACAATCCCTGCTGGTCCTTGGGAGAATGGTCCCCATAAATGTCTCAAAAAAGTATAAAGATCCTGAAGCTTTGGATTTATTTTCCATATTTCATTATAGATAGGTGGAAAAATCAACTCCATCGTAGTAAATAAAGAAAAATCATATGTTGTGATAAGCCCCTCAATGGTTCTGTTTAGGTCTTGAGAATCGCTGCCATCTTGAACTAAAGAGATACCTAACATCCCAGCTTCATCCCTCAGCCTCTGAATGGTATTTATTTCTCCATTATGGCCAAGAAGGGAAAATGGTTGTACGCGAAAGAAATGTGACAATGTATTTGTTGAATACCTATTATGACCTATCGTATTACTTGATTCGAAAAGAGGGTTTCTTAAATCTAAAAAGTATTGTGGTAATATATCAGCGCCACCCATTACTTTATAAACAACGGAATGGTTACTTAATGAAGCAACATGAACATCTAAATTTTTTTCTATATCGATCGTGAGAGAGAATAGTTGCTGTTTGATGGAATCATAAGATGAATTGAATTTTGCTGCGATTTGCCAAAAGAGAGGTTCTTGTTTGGTACCATTTGGGCCGAGTTTGTTAGAATCGACTTGATTTTCTTCCTCGTATAAGATGGTAAAATTATACTGTAGGAACTTCCTACGGATTTTAGCTTTTACTTGAGAGGAGTCACTGCTTTTATTTATTAAAATGTGTCCAATGACAAAAAAAGGTGATTGTACAATATTTGGTGTCAGGTTCTGATGCTCTAACTTTTTTGTCCAAAGTTTTCTAGGTATATCGGTTAAGATGCCTGATCCATCTCCCTCACCATTAATAAAACCCGAACGATGATTCATCTTTATTAGTGCATCGATATTTTTCATCACATTCTCATGAGTTTGCTTCCCGCTTTTTTCAATAACTGCGACAATACCACAGCTATCATGCTCATCAGAAAGGAGTTTAGATAATATTTGATTTTTTTTGATTAATTCCATATCTTTGGCCTAATAGACCACTCACCTCCTATTAATTTTCTATATTAATACATTAAAGCGAATAACTAAATCATATCATTTTTTTTAATGGCATACAATAATGAAATTGTATTATTATAAATAAATAAGGGTATTTATACAAATGTAAACGCTTAACAATCACCTATTAGTAGGATTTAATAAAATAAATGAGACGTGTTTAGTGAAAAATAGTCTCATTTATACAAAAAATATACATTATCTATATCGCTGATATCTTTCATTGTCCAAATCTATAATTTCGCAAAGACGTTATTGATAGCTTGAATTGTCTGGTCAATGTCCTCTTGTGAATGAGAGATGGTTAAAAACCACGCTTCATATTTCGATGGTGCAATTAGAATGCCTTCCTCTAATAATAATTTGAAAAATCTAGCGAATTTATCGCTATCAGTTTTTTTTGCGTCACTATAATTCTTTACTTCTTGAGTGCCAAAAAAGATGGTAAAAGCACCAATATATCGATTAATAGTGATTTTGTGACCGTATTTATGAGCCAAATTCAAAATACCCTCTTCAAGTTGTTTCCCAAATGTATCTAACTGCAGATAGTATTGTTTGTTAGAGAGAACCTCTAATGTGGCGATACCAGCACTGATGGATGCTGGATTTCCTGCCATTGTTCCAGCTTGATAGGCGGGTCCTAGTGGCGACACTTGTTCCATGATTTCCTTTTTACCACCATAAGCTCCAATGGGCAGACCACCACCTATTATTTTTCCTAAAGCAGTCATGTCAGGTACAATATTAAAAATATTCTGTGCCCCACCATAGGTAAAACGAAAGGCAGTGATTACTTCATCATAAATAACCAAGGCGCCATATTGATGGGTAAGCTCATTTACATGATGTAGAAAGTTAGGTTGGGGCATAACAATACCAAAATTCCCAACAATCGGTTCTACTAATACAGCAGCAATCTCTTTTCCCCATTTTTTCAATGATGCTTCATAGGCGCCAATATCATTGAAAGGAACTGTAATAACGTCTTGAGCTATACTTTTAGGTATCCCTGCACTATCTGGAATACCTAACGTTGCAGGTCCAGAGCCAGCAGCAACTAACACCAAATCCGAATGACCATGATAACAGCCCTCAAATTTAATTATTTTTGTTCTGCCAGTATATGCCCGTGCTACTCTTATTGTTGTCATTACTGCTTCTGTACCAGAATTAACAAATCGTATCTTTTCCATCGATGGTATTGCAGCACGAATCATTTTTGCAAATTTTATCTCCCAAGGGGTTGAAGCTCCATACAAAGTTCCTGTTTGTGCAGCTCGGGAGATTGCTTCCACAAGCTTTGGATGAGCATGTCCTAAAATAAGGGGTCCATATGCTGCTAAATAATCAATATACTGTTTTCCATCTACATCCCACATATAAGGGCCTTTGGCTTTTTCAAAAAAACGAGGTGCTCCTCCTCCAACTGCTTTATATGAACGGGATGGACTGTTTACACCACCGACGATTACATCTAAAGCTTCATGATACATACTTTCTGAATGATCTTTCATTATATATAAACCTCCCAAATCTTTTATACAACTATTTTAACAGAGAAACAGAAAAAAATAGAAAGTGTATGAAAAAAAACTTTTTATATTAAATATCAAGGTTTTTGTTGATATGATAGAAATACAAGTGTATAAAATACCATAAATACTATTTTTATATACTGTGAATACTAAAACATAGTAAAAATATAGTAGGTTTTATTAGGAGGAAAATGTAATGGATGAAAAGTACCGTATTCAACAGGACTCACTAGGGGAAGTAAAAGTACCAAAGGAAGCATATTATGGAGCCCAAACACAAAGGGCCGTAGAAAATTTCCCGATAAGTGGGTTAAGACTACCAAGGAGATTTATCCGTGCACAAGGCGTTATTAAATTCTCCGCTGCCTTTGCTAATAGTAAAGCTGGAGTATTAGAACAGAAAAAAGCAGATGCCATTATGGAAGCAGCGAAGGAAGTGATGGAAGGGAAATGGGATGATCAGTTTGTAGTAGACGTTTATCAAGCAGGTGCGGGAACATCCCAAAATATGAATGCTAATGAGGTTATTGCAAACCGTGCCATTGAGATTTTAGGTGGGGAAATAGGAGACACATCGATAATCCATCCAAATGATCATGTGAATATGGCACAATCAACAAATGATACCATTCACGTAGCTATTAATATATCTGCTGTAGAAGCAGTACACCATGATCTGTTTCCTGTTTTAGATGACATCATAGCTACACTTGATGAGAAAGGAAAAGACTTTTACCACATCATAAAATCGGGAAGAACACATTTGCAAGATGCTGTACCGATTCGATTAGGGCAAGAGTTTTATGGATATAGGGCAACATTGGAAGAGGCTAAGAAAACAATTGAAGAAAGCCTAGATTTACTTTACCAAATTGGGTTAGGTGGAAATGCAGTTGGAACTGGAATTAATGCGCATCCAGACTACGCCACCTCTGCTATAGCAAAGGTAAGTGATTTAACAGGTTTCCCGTTTAGGACACCTGAGGTTCGCTTTATGTTTATGCAAAATACGCAAGGTGCAATTAAGTTAAGTGGAGCTTTAAAAAATTTAGCTATTCATCTTATAAAAATAGCAAGTGATTTACGACTCCTAAGTTCAGGACCTAGAACAGGGATGGCAGAGATTATTTTACCCGCTGTTCAACCAGGTTCCTCTATTATGCCGGGTAAAGTAAATCCTGTCATGGCTGAAATGATGAATATGATTGGCAGTCAAGTGATTGGTAATGATGCGACAATCGCATCAGCTGGACAAGCTTCTCAGCTTGAATTAAATGTGATGATGCCAGTCATTGGCTATAACCTATTACATGCTATTCAAATATTAGCAAATGGAATGAAAGCATTTAATGATCGAGCAATAAAGGGAATCGAAGCAAATGAAGAAAGATGTCATGAATTAATGGAGCAAAGTCTTGCTTTAGGAACGGCATTAAACCCAGTGATTGGTTATGACCGTGCTGCAAAAATTGCTAAAAAAGCTTACTCTTCTGGTAAGACAATTCGTGAGGTTGTGAAGGAAGAGGGAATATTGTCAGATGAAGAATTAAATAAATATTTAGATACTAGTAAAATGGTTTAATAGAAGTCAAAAGAATGAAACCCCTAATGAGAGCTATTAGGGGTTTTATATTAAATAGAAACCAAGCGCTGCCATTACTACACCCATAAACAGGTGTGTACCTATATATAGAAACGATTTTAGTTTTTCTTTTTGCTGAAGCATGGAAACAGATTCATAGGTAAAAGTAGAAAAGGTAGTAAAGGCTCCTAAAAATCCTCCAGTAAGAAACAAGTATAAATCCTGCACATTATTCTTTATCCCTAATCCAATAACCGCCCCAAAAAGAAAAGAACCTAGCATATTTACCAATATGGTAGCATATGGTATTTTTTGATTCGTTGATTTTAATAGTTGCCCGATATAAAACCGAGAAATAGCTCCAAAAAAACCACCAATTCCAATGAATAACCAGCTCATGATTCACTTCCCCTTATATTGGTAGCCAAGTTTCTTTCCGCAAGCTTCCATGCAGCTGTCATACCTAACCAACTAAATAAAAAACCACCAATAAAGCTAGTCAAAATATACAAAAAAGCCATCAGATAGCTACCCTGTTGTAATAGTGCTAAGGTTTCTACACTGAATGTAGAAAAGGTAGTAAATGCACCTAAAAAACCTGTAGAAATCGCTGTTTTCATTTTTGGTGAAAGTTTTTTTAAATCAGCCATTAAAAAAAAGGCTAAGATAAATGATCCCAATAGATTGATGAATAATGTTGGAAAGGGAAAACCATTGTAAGGAAAAAGAGAAATTAATTCTTTTCCAACCCATACTCTTGTTATTGCACCCAAAAAACCTGCTAAGCCGACATATAGAAAAATCATTTTAGTACCTTCTTTATCAGTGATTAATACTTCGATAGGTTTAATATTATCAAAAATTTTAAAAAAATAAAACTGGAGAGGGTACTCGATTTTATTCTAAAATTTATAACTTTATGCATTGGATAGCTAAAAAAAGCAAAACATAATCAAGAGTATAAAAGGAGGAAAATAGCATGGAATGGATTAAAATAATAGGCTTAAGCATAATAATGATTGCTATTGGCTATTTTGTTCTAAGAATCATAGCCAAAAGAAGCTTTACAGAGATGTCCATTTTTAATATTTTTTTAGTTTTAATGTTAGCAAATATTTTATCTGAGCCTATTAGAACAGATAATTTTGCTGAGTTAATTATACCAACCTTGATCATTGTTTTTACTTTTTTGGGTTATTCTTATTTATTGAGCACAAATCGAATTGGAAAAAATTTAAAATCTGATCCTATTGTTTTAATTCGCCATGGAAATATTGACGAAAAAGCATTGGCTAAAGCAAAAATGACTATTTCAGAAATGCTAGCCGAATTAAGAATTAAAGGATATACCCATATCCAGGATGTAGAATTTGCTATTTTAGAAGAATTGGGAAGAATAAGTGTGATACCAAATGCTGGTAAAAGACCAGTGAATACAAGTGATCTTTCAATCGTTACTGGATATGAAGGATTACCAGTACCATTAATTGTTGATGGAGGGATTCAATTTGATAATTTAGCAAATATAAAATTAAGACCAGAGGATCTTCAAAATCGTTTGGGGATGATGGGGTATAACCCAGAAATGATAAAGACAATTGCATTAGCAACCTTAGATGAAAATCATAATATTATTATCGATCAAAATGATGATACAAACCAGGGAAACGTAGAGCAAAACCAACAAAGTATAGTTAAAAAGATACAAGAGGATTTAAAGTCAGAAAAAAAATCCCCAGATGAACAAGATATTGGATTAGTGGACAATTATATAAAACCATAAATTTTCATAAGGGGGAATAGAAGATGGATGAAACAATAGTAACAATCGTACGTTCTTTAATCGCATTTGCAACTTTGTTGTTGTTTACTCGAATATTGGGGAAACAACAGGTAGGTCAGTTGACCGCTTTTGAATATGTAGCTGGAATTACCATTGGTTCAATGGCTTCATCCCTAAGTATCGATTTATCCATAAAGCCCTTACCCCAATTCGCAGGTCTTGCAAGCTGGGTCATATTAGTTTTTGGATTACAGCACCTATCAATTAAATTTCGTTGGTTTTCCAAGGTCATTAATGATCAACCGACTATTGTCATTCAAAAGGGAAAAATTTTAGAGCAAAATCTGAAAAAGCTACGTTATCGTCATGAGGAATTATTGTCTCAATTACGGGAGAAAGATGTTTTTGATATTTCTCAAGTTGAATTTGCTTTAGTTGAACCAAATGGAACATTATCTATTCTAAAAAAACCTCAATACGAGACAGTCACTGTCCAGGACTTAAATCTAATTCCTTCTCAAAATGGTTTAATGGTGGAAGTGATTTTGGATGGAATCATTATTGAAGAAAATCTAAAAAATCTTCGTAAAAGTCACCATTGGCTAAAACAACAATTACAAGCAAACGGGATTGATAATATTAAAAAAATAAGCTTAGCAGTTATCTTACCTAGTGGTCAGCTTTATGTTGATAAATTTAAAGATGACCTCTATGAAATAGATATAGGTGATTTTAAAGGTCCTTATTAATATTACAGTTTGAAGAAAAGAGTATTTTAATTTTTTATTCTATAATTTTGTTACAATAAAGGTGATGTATAAGATGAGAAAAATATTACTTATTTTGATTTCAATTATTATCGTTTTCATCTCTGTGGCCATTATGGGAAGTGGCTTTTTTTTAAAAAAACCATTTTCTAATCATGATGATGTGATTGACAAAGTGAAACAGGTGGAGAGGTTAGTAAAAGCTGAAGCATGGAATGAAGCAGAAAAAGAATGTGATGAGGGGATATTAGCTTGGGAAAAAGTAAAAAATAGAATTCAATTTAGTGTGGAACGAGGTTTTTTAGAGCAAATTGATTATGACCTTGCTGAATTAAAGGGATCTATTATCGCGCAAGATCCAAAAAACGTAATTATTACATCGGAAAAGATTGTGATATTGTGGAACGAGCTTGGAAAATAGGGAAGTTTGTGAAAGTGCTACAAACAGTTGTTGTTAAAAACAACTGTTGATACAATTTTATAGGATAAGGAGGAATGAAATCTATGGCAAAAAGAGAAGAAATGTTTAATATTGGGTCTCCTGCTCCTAATTTCAAATTGGCTGCTAACAATGGGGAACAGGTAAGTTTGAATGATTTTAAAGGAAAGTATGTCATTGTATATTTCTATCCAAAAGACAATACACCGGGTTGTACAACAGAAGCATGTGATTTCAGGGATTACCATGGAGCATTCGAAGATTTAGATGCTGTCATTTTAGGGGTAAGTCCTGACCCATTAAAATCCCATGAAAAATTTATATCTAAGTATGATTTACCATTTCTATTATTATCTGACGAAGAGCATAAAGCTGCAGAACAATACGGAGTGTGGGTATTAAAGAAGAATTTCGGAAAAGAATATATGGGAATTGAAAGATCAACCTTTATTATTGATAAAGAAGGAAAGCTGCTAAAAATATACCGTAAAGTAAAGGTTAAGGGTCATGTAGAAGATGCTTTAGAATTTTTAAAAACAGGTATTAAATAAACCATCCAGCTTTGGATGGTTTTTATTTAACAAATACATTGAAAAGGAATTAAAAGAAAATGAGAGAATAAAAAGAATATGTTATTTTACGGAGGTGTATAAATTTGAAAATCGTCTCATCGGCTAAAATAAGTGAAAAACACCAACAAAAGCTTAGAAACATTTATCCAAATATAGCGTTTGATTTCTTTGACAATATAAAAGAAGCGGAAAATAGTTTAGTAACAACGGATATCCTAGTTACCTATGGGGAAGATTTAACGACAGAGTTGATTGAAAAAAGCCAGTATCTAAAATGGATTCAAGTCATTAGCGCCGGAATAGACAAGCTACCTTTTGCTGCTATTAAAGAAAAAAATCTTATGGTTACGAATGCGAAGGGGATTCACTATATTCCAATGGCTGAATACACCTTTTCGGTAATATTACAAGTAGCTAGAAAAACTAATTTGCTACATGAAAACCAAATAAAGAGTTACTGGGATCGAACGGTTAGGGTTTCTGAAATACAGGATACAACCTTAGGGGTTATTGGAATTGGTTCCATAGGAAAAGGGATTGTAGATATAGCAAAAGCATTTCATATGAAGGTAGTCGGGATGAATACAGATGGAAGACCCGTACCAAATGTGGATCAAGTTTTTAAGCCAGATGAGATGAAGGAACTATTAGCAATTAGTGATTACATAGTAGTTATCGTACCTTTAACGGAAAAGACTTATCATTTAATTGATAAAGATGCGTTTGAGGGAATGAGAGAATCAGCTTATATCATAAATATTGCTAGAGGAGAAGTGATTGATGAATTGGCATTAATCGATGCTTTAAAAACGAAAAAGATAGCTGGAGCAGTTCTTGATGTGTTCTCGACCGAACCACTTCCTGAGAATCACCCGTTTTGGACCTTAGATAATTGTATCGTTACACCACATTTGTCTGGTAGATCACCAAAATACATGAATAGAGCCTTAGATATATTCATTGAAAATCTAGATAAATATCTAAATAAGGAATATACACGAATGAAAAATTTGATTGATGTAAAGAAGGGTTATTAATATACAAGGTGGTGTCTGCATGAAAATTTATACAAAAACAGGGGATGAGGGTTATACCTCTTTAACAGGTGGAAAAAGAATAAAAAAGGACGATCTGTTAGTAGAGGCATATGGAACAATTGACGAGGCAAACTCGATGATTGGATTAGCAGTTGCAAAATTAGATCATACTTCTATTGAAAAAGCTAAAACTATGTTAATTCGTGTTCAAGAGGATTTATTTTCAGTAGGAGCAGAGATTTCTACGCCTCTAGATCATGAAGTATATTGGCCATTAGACCCTAAGAAAGTAGAGACGCTTGAAGCATATATTGATGAATTAGAGGAGGATATACCGAAGCTGACACAATTTATTTTACCAGGTGGTTCTGAAGCGGGCGCCCTATTGCATCTTGCCAGAACCATTATAAGGCGTGGAGAAAGACATTCCATTGGTATTGATAAAAAACATGTGTTAGCCTATTTAAATCGCTGCTCTGATTTTCTATTTGTGACCGCTAGATGGGTAAATATGAAGCTTAATAAGATAGAAAAGCCATTCAATCCATAAGTACCACTAATTTCCATTAAAAAAATAGAATGAGCATTTCCTTCAAGGACATACTATTTTTATGAATGGAAAGGAGGGATAATCATGCCACAGCAGCCTAAACAACCACAGCAGCAACAAAATATGAAACAAAGACAAGGACAAAATCAGGAAAAACCAGCGATGTCACCAACCCAAAACACTGGAAAGCCTGAAGAGCAGGGAACAAATCGTCAACCTTAATAGGTACCTTTATTCTAATAAACAGAGTGCTATGGAAATTATTTCCTAGCACTCTGTTTTTTTATTAACTAATTACATATCCAATATTTATTTATTATATAATGATAGAATAATTTTTTTAAAAAGTTAGATAAAATTTCATTATATTGACAACTTTATAAAAATTAAAATGATAATTAGCATGATATACTTATTATATGAGAATGGATGGGGATTTGAGATGAATTATAAAGAAACGAAACTACCTAATAGGGTCCCTACTAAAAAAATATTGGATACCCTAGCAAGATTATACCCAAATGCAAAGTGTGAGCTATTATTTAGTAATCCTTTTGAATTATTAATTGCAACAATGCTATCGGCCCAAGCGACTGATAAAAAAGTAAATGAAATTACTCCTCACTTATTTAAAAAATATAAAAAGCCTAAGGATTTTATTCAATTATCTCAAAATCAATTAGAGAATGAAATAAAGCAAATAGGTCTTTTTAAAACAAAAAGTAAAAACATTTTGGCAACATGTAAAATCTTAGTGGAGCAATACGAAGGTAATGTACCAAAAGATAGAATTGCTTTAGAAGCATTACCAGGTGTCGGTCGAAAAACAGCCAATGTGGTTTTAAGTAATGCTTTTCAAGTGGCTGCCATCGCAGTAGATACCCATGTTTTTAGAGTATCTAATCGAATTGGGTTAGCGATGAGCGATAAGATATTGAATACAGAGCTTCAATTGATGAAAAGAATTCCTAAAAGTCAATGGTCTATAGCACATCATTGGTTAATTTGGCATGGTAGAAGGGTTTGTACAGCTAGAAACCCAAAATGTGAAATTTGTGAGTTATCACCATATTGTAAGTATGGCAGAGAACGCTACTAACAAGAAAAAGGTCATAAAAAATAAAAAAAAGAAGAAAAAACATCAACAATTGAAGGGGAGGAGATGTATCATGATAGTTGAAAATTTAAAGCAGGCTTTAACTATCTTAAAGCAAAGAGGAATAAGAATGACTCCACAAAGGCATGCAATACTTGCTTATTTATATTATATGGACAGACATCCGTCTGCAGATGACATATACAAGGCTTTGGCAGATAACTTTCCTAATATGAGTGTAGCAACTGTATACAATAACTTAAAGGTTTTTAAAGAAGCAAAACTTATTAATGAATTGACCTTTGGTGATGATTCAAGTCGTTTTGAAGCAAATAAATCAATCCATTACCATGTTGTTTGTCATCGATGTGGTTATATAGAGAATCTGGAATACCCATGTGTAACTGATATAGAGGAACTAGCTGAAAAGAAAACTGGGTTTAGGATTGATACGCACAGAGTTGAGGTATTAGGACTGTGTGAAGGATGCCAAAAAGAATTATCTGTTAAATAAACTTTTTCATAATTTACTACCCAATCTATACGATTCCCTGTTAATATATAAATAGATAGGAGGGTAGTAGATGAATCAGACTTCTTTAAGAACAACAAAGCAACAGAGGCCACTTGTACTGATTACTTTCATTATTATTTTGATACTAACAACGCTTATAGCTGGTGTTTTTTTGGGTATTTCTTATTTCCCTTCTTTTCAGCATGAGCAAGTAAACCAAACAAATACGATTAGAATATTCTTTATGGGAAACGAGATTACAAACGAAAAAGCAATAAGCAAAGATGGGATGATGTACCTGCCCTTTGATTTTATAAAAAAATATATTGATCCTACCATTGTTTGGGATGATCAGACAAAAAACATAATCATTACAACAAATAAAGACGTCTATCAACTGCCACTTGGAAAAACAGAAGGATTGCTTAATTTAAATCCATATTCCTTTAGTTATCCAGCATTAAGGGAAGATGGGATTGTTTATCTACCCGAAAAACCAATCAATCGATATTTTAATATTGAGATAAAACCTATTAAACATGAGTCTGTACTACTGATTCATGACTTAAATAAACCAATACTTAAGGGAATAGTTCAAAAGGAAACGAAGTTAAGACAGAACCCAACTATATTTTCTCCGTGGTATGATAAATTAGCGAAAAATGAGGCTGTCTCCATTATGAAGGAGGTAAATGGTTGGTACTGGATAGAAGATGATATTGGGAATATCGGGTATATTGATAAGGATAATATACAAATAACAAATATAAAAATGAAAACAGATGAAAAACAAGATATATACCCACCATGGAACCCATTAGGTGAACCTATAGTACTTTCATGGGAATATGCAACGAATAAAACCATTAATCCAGAGAAAATAGGTAATTTAGAGGGTTTACAAGTAGTATCACCAACTTGGTTTCATCTTAATAAGGATAAAAATGGTGACATAATTGTTCATAATGCTGCAGACATTAGATATGTAGATTGGGCGCACGATAGAGGATATCAGGTATGGGGTCTTTTTTCCAACAGCAGTAATATTGATTTGACCCATGAGATGCTTTCTAATTCTGATTCGCGGATGAATGTGATAAAACAAATACTAAGCTATACTGATTTATACCAACTTGATGGGATTAATGTTGATTTTGAGTACGTATATTTAAAGGACAAGGACTTATTTGTTCAATTTATTCGAGAATTGACTCCATTACTGCATGAGAAGGATCGTACCGTTTCTTTAGATGTAACATTTAAATCAGAGAGTGAAAGATGGTCAAAGTTTTATGATAGAGAGCAACTAGGAAATGTTGTTGATTATATCATTGTCATGGCATATGACGAGCATTGGAGCAGTAGCCAAATTGCCGGTTCCGTTTCATCCTTACCTTGGGTAGAAAAAGGTATAACTTCAATATTGGAAGAGGTACCAACTGATAAAGTGATACTAGGCATACCTTTATATACAAGATTATGGATAGAAGAAAAGAATGATAATGGTAAAGTTACAGTGACATCTAAAGCATATTCGATGGAGCAAACCAAAAATTTTATTAAAGAAAATAAAGCCACAGTACAATATGATAAAAAAACAAAGCAGCATTATGTTGAAGTACACAAGAATTCTGTAACATATAAGATTTGGATGGAAGATGATTTCTCAATGGAGCAAAGAATTAAGCTTATGAAAAAATACCATTTAGCTGGTGTTGCAGCATGGAGAAGAGGATTTGAAAGTAAAGATTATTGGTCAGATTTATCGAAATATATAAATAAAATCCATTAACGAACGATATTATTAGTATTCAAGAAAATCATGTATAAAACATAAAATATTAAGTGGAGATTTATTGACAAAAAGCAACAAGCTATGATAAGATATTTCTTGTCGCTTCGTTCGAAAAGTAAGAACGAA
>CAZEQK010000013.1:0-76178 GCA_964514395.1 uncultured Bacillaceae bacterium | reverse complement strand
AGAACCGGATGACGCAACCCCTATTGCCTTGCCAATAGATGATGTAGCTAGAAAAATTATTATGAAAGAACTAAAGAAAATATTAGATGAAGAGGGAATAGACGGAGTTAAAAGATACCTTAGAGAAAAGTTCGGAGATAAAGCAGATGACATAATAGAGCAAATTGAAAAGAAATTAGGAAAAGAAGAGACGGGTAATGTTTTAAAACTTAGTGATGATGCAATTGAGTTCAGTGTAAGTAGTCAAGAAAGATTACAGCATGCTTACAAACATGCTAAAGACTTAGGTTTTGGTAACTGGAATAAGCAGAATGCTGCATTATGGAAGAATTATATTACTGATATTTTGAAGAATGCTACAAAGACCTTTGACAACACATTAAGAAATGATGCGGTGCAAGGTTTTTATAGGATGGTTGATGGTAATCATGTAGCTGTTTATATATACAAGGAAGAACCTTATACAGGATTAGTAGCCTCTGTAGTAAAGCTTACTGAAAATCAATTAATTAAATTCAGATTAAAATAGGAGGTAGTATATGGATTTGGGTTTAGGAGAGTATTTGATTATATCGAATTGTATAGAAATGTCATTCGATACCTTTGGCATTAGAGAGTTTTTAAAGGCAATAGAATCAGAAATTGAAAAAGTGGATAGTATAGTGTTCTTTAATTCTGAATCTAATCAGATAAATTATGATTTAGTTTGGGAAGGACTTGAAACATTTAGTAAGAATACATTTGATTACAATGATGTATCTCAGTATCCACTTTCTTCAATAGATATTAAATTTAAAAATGGTATAGTTGGACGCTTAATAGTTACTTTTCTTGATGAGATAAGCTATGAAATCTCGTTTGTTACTAACTATACAGAAGCATTTGAAGAGTGTGATAACACCGAGTTGAAAGTTAAGAGGGCTGAAAGGGTTGAACAATTGGCATTTCAAATGTTCAACTCGTTAAAACCAGTTTATGGGAGTATAGGAGTAGAGACAAGTAGCGAAGGATTAGTAGAATTAAAATTGAACAATTCTTTATTCCCTATTGAAAAAGTCTATTATTCCTATAAAATATGTAATTCTAACAACCAATTGAATTATAATGATTTTAAATTTAATAAAAATCTCACAAATGGCATTTATCTAAGAAATTCGAATGTAGATGATTATCTCTATAAAGAGAGTTCTGATTTAAAAGAAAAAATAATTGGAAATAATGTGTTATTAAAGTAGTTTTTACATGTTACTGCATAAAATGGATTGTGATAAGTTTAATAGACTTAAATTTTTTATGAGAAGTGCTTAAATCGATAGAAAAAAATCTTTATAATTTCCATCACTTTTTTCTTTTAGGTAGGGTTACCTAATGCTGAATGATCCCAATACATTATTAAAAACATATATAAGAAATATAAACAAAATAAAGATTCGTACTACTTTATTTTTTCAGTTCAAAGACAACCAAGCTAAGAATTTTTCAACATTATAGGCTTGTCTAGCAAAACTTAATTCTAATAGGGATAGCTCATTTTCTTAAAGGTGAGGGGCTATCCCTTATATATAACTTTATTCAATTTAGGTCAAATAAATTTGTATCTTTTAAAATGCCTGAAACAGACAGTATTTGGTTAGAGTTTCAGATGAAGATTAAGTTTATTGAAGTTAGTAAAGTCAGTGCTAAAAAGCAAAATAGCGTACACAATTTTGTTGAAACAAAACCAGTTAATAGAGTTGAGCTGTTATGGAAACAGAAAATAACGAAAGAGGATTTTTTCAAAGAGATATTTAATAAGACTGATTGGCGATCTAGGCACAGGTACAGGAACGGATACACAGGCAGGAAGTACAGACACCAATGTAGAATCAAGTACAACAACAGACACAACCGTAGACCAAACGTCAACAGATGAACCTACAACAGATATTACAACAGACCTTGTCAAAGAAAACCCATTTAGATATGCAGGATACTATTGGGATAGAAAGACCCAAAACTATTATCTACATGCAAGATACTATAATCCTAGAATAGGGCGATTTATATCCCTAGACCCATTACATGGAGAAATCACTAACCCATTGAGTCTGAATAGATATGTCTATGGATTGAACAATCCAGTAAATTATATGGATCCAACTGGGCATTGGGCAAGTATTTATCAGTAAATTCTTGCATTTGGTGGTTTTATAGATGGGGTTACTGGTTTAAGTGGTATGTATAAGATGATGCAAATACAGGATAAAATAAATCAAATAGAGAGTGATTTAACAAAGCAATTTATGATGCACCCATTAAAAACTTCCTTAATGCTGGTAGCAGCGGCAAATAACTTTGTAAAAAGTATAGAGAATTTAGACTTTACTGTAATTGCAGATAAACTGAAAGATAAGTTTTTTGAACCATTTAGATATGTATAAAAAAAGTAGAATTTAATGACCCAACAGCCTTAATCAATGATGAAGCAATTCATTTTGGTGAAAGTATGGGAAATATTGTAGGTCTTGCATTAATCGTTGTAACATTAGGAGATTATGCAGTAACGAAAATCCCTAAAGTTTTTGAAGCGTTTAGTGGTATCTATGAATCTATGTCAGCTACAATTAGATCATTTAGAGGAATAGAGGCAAGTGAAACATTAATAAATGAATCTGAAGCCGCAGAGATTGCGGAGAATTACAGCTGAGGGTATGGGTAAAATTCCAACCTGGAAAGGATCAGGTCCTACACCAGGTGTGATTGGTGTTAATTCTTCGTCAAAATCAATAGAAGCTTTGAAAAACTATTATCCTAAGAATGGTGGAGTCGAGTTCGTTTTTGATGCTGAAACTAATACGTTTGTAGTCGGAAAGCCGAAGAGTAGTCTATTCCATGGTTCTCCTCATCAGAAGTTAGCTCAAACCATAGGAGCAGATGGAGGAAAAACTACTCTGGGAGGTACATTTAGTAGGGGACCTAATGGTGAATTTATTACAACCGAAAACAGTGGACACTATGGTGGAAATTGGACACCTGCGTTAAGACAACAATTTCAAAAAGTAATGGAGAGTTATGGAATAAAAGTCCAACATGAAGTATGGGGGAGTCCATGATGAAAAATGAGCTGAAAAATATTTATTCGATATTTCCAAACAAGAAACATAAGACAACCAAGTTAATTAATTCAAATGAATTAGTATCGTGGATTTCTTTGCTCCCTTGCAGTGAATTGTACAGAAATATGGGTATCACTGAAAAAGGAACTTGGGCTGTAGAAATAGCTTTAGGATTATGTGAATTAACAGATTCTAAATCATATCTATATGTCATGGTCTTGTTAGAACAAACTATGGATGAGCTCACAAGCAAATTGAATGAGTCTTTAAATTTCATAGATATTCCTATTGATTCGATATTCCCATTTAAGGAGATTGTTAAAATAGGATTTGAACAGAGGGGTGGGTATTGGGTAGAATTAGCTTTTATTTGGTATGATAATCTTTCTATGGTTCAAAAGGAGTCACTTATAGATTCACTGGATGATTTAGCAAAATCGAAAAGAGCAACGCAAAAATTACGTCAGAGAGCAATTAAAGAAATAAAGCAGTTAAAATTTTAAACAATGCTGCAAAACAAGTCGGACTAAATGAAATCGGCTGTCATACGATGCGGAAGTTATTTGGTTTTCATTTCTAAAAAAAACAAGAGATATTGCTCTATTACAAGAGTTGTTCAATCACTCTGCTCCTAGTGTTACTTTGCGTTATATTGGCATCAACCAAGATATGGACAAGGCAATAGATGATTTCAGTTTGTGAGTGTTGTGAAATATCATTCTCGATGCTTTTCTCGTAAAAGGGTAAATATTTTATTGACTTTACATTCTTATAATTTGGGCAATCGTTGTCGTACACATTATCAGGATGTACGGGTCTGAACGCACAATATCAAAACCGCTCTGTTTTATTAATTTATCTACTAAAGAACTTATTTCTATTTGGGATAGCTTTTTATTTTTAAATGAGGAGTTATCCCATGTTTTTTTGCGACCATGTCACGTCGAAGTTTGATATATAGACCATCTAAGTGAGGACTGAATATCTTTTTTGTAATGGACGCCGTTGCCATTTTTTACCTTTAATACTGATGTAGCTAGAAAAATAATTATGAAAGATCTAAAGAAAATATTAGATGAAGAGGGAATAGACGGAGTTAAAAGATACCTTAGAGAAAAGTTCGGAGATAAAGCAGATGACATTATAGAACAAATTGAAAAGAAACTTGGGAAAGAAGAGACGGATAATGCTATCAAAGTTCCCGGTCGTGTTCAATCTCGTATCAATATAAGTAATGATGGATGGGATCATGTGTTGAAAGAACATTATTCAAATAAGAATAAGTCTCAGTTCACAATATCCCAAGAAGAGTTACGTTCATTACTTTCCAGTAAAGAGATTGTGAATACAACTGTTTCTAGAACATTGGAAAGTGCTGACGGTATTCGTTATGTGAGAGAAGTAACCTTAGAGAAAACATGGACTTGATAAGTTCAACAATTTTCAACCTACTTCTACAATGACTATTTTAACAGATAAGTTCGGAAACTTAGTGACCGCTTCACCTGGGATAATAAAATAATTTTGAAGGGAGAATGAGGCGCGTGAAACTTGTTGGAAGCAAAACTGAACAAGATTTTAAACAACAACTTATTAAATCCAATAAATTATTATTTGATGATGAAGAATACAAAAATCTGCTCAAAGTGTTGTACGAATATTTTCCGAATATGAGAACAGCTTACATTATTCATTGGATACCTGAGCAGGGTGAGGATATTTATAGACTCCTTATTGATGATAGCTTAATTGCGGAGATTGCATTAGACCGTATTAATTTAGAGGTAAAACCACTAGTTGAGTCTGCATTAATTTCTCAATATCGGCAAGGGCTGACTAAAATAAATCAAATCAAATTGTTGGTAGCTCTTGATTTAGCAAAAAAGGATTTAGAAAGCACAAAATAATAATCTTATGTAATATTTCATTGTAGAACACTACGTTCTGAGCAGTTAAAGAAAACAAACTCTAGAAATTTCCAACATTATAGACTTTTCAAACAAAATTTAATTCTAATAGGGATAGCTCTTTTTATCTTAAAGGTAATGGACTATCCCTTATTTATATAACTTTATTAATGGAATTATTTCATATATTGGATATTTTTATAGACCTCTTGGTAGTATTTTTACAGAATCTATTAGCTATTATATAATTTCGGTATTTATGTTTGGATTTATGTTTACTGTAATAAAAGGAATAAATATTAAAGCTGAAATATATTTTTTCTAAAAAGACAGTTTATTTATTAGCTATATTGTTTGTGATGAACGCTATTTACTATGCTATATTTGGTCCGATTGCTCAACATATTATACAAAATTCTATGATTACATTGAACTTTAAGTCGTTTTCAATACCCATTTGGTTTTATTGGATAGGATGGATATTCAAAGGAATTGTGACTTCATTTGTGCTAGTATATTTTAGTACAAATTCAATAGTAGATTGATAAATTGGAATTACTCCCCTAACTACGTTCTTTTTTTAAAAAAATACGATAGAAGTTTTATGTAATGTTCTCTTTAATGAATTATCTAAGACCAAATCAAGACCAAATGACTTCTTTCACTAGTGAAAAAGAAGTCTTTTTTTTATGCGATTAATATAACTTTTATCTAAAGAAAATAAAAAAATAAAAAAAAATTTTATTTTTATTTTCTTTAGAAATACGAACAGATTAAGCGTTTCCATGATTTTATAGCTGAAAAATTAGTCATTGACATCCTTTTGCTACCGTTTTATAATTCCTATTAATATATTCTGATAATTTAAAATTTTAAAGCGTTAAATAACGAAAAAGATAATGATGAGGATAAGTAGCAGAAAGATAAGTTATGTTTAGAGAGCTAAGGTTGCTGAGAGCTTAGCCATAACACTTTTTGTGAACTCACCTTTAAATCAACTTTTCGAAATGATGGATAATCAAAGTAGTCAAGTTCGGCTTACAGGCCGTTAGCACAAGTACTTATGTACAAGGAGACTTTTCCTTTAGGGAGAGTGAAATAGGGTGGTACCACGCGGATCAAACGTCCCTATTGCATTTAGATAACGATGCAATAGGGACGTTTTTATTTATTTTGTAGCTAACCGCCACTAAGCTCCTGAATTAACTCTACTCCCATTCAGGTGGAGTCTAAAAAAATTTGAATGAAGCTTCACTTTATTTTTCAACTATATAAAGGGGGAATCGAAAATTATGGATTTGAGATCACACAAAGTAACTAAGGGCATTGAAAGGGCACCACATCGGGCGTTATTAAGATCTTTGGGGTTGACAGATGAAGAGTTAAATAAACCGTTTATAGGTGTTGTTAATTCATTTAGTGAAATTGTTCCTGGTCATAAGCACCTTCGTGAGCTAGCTGAGGATGTTAAGGCAGGAATAAGAATGGCAGGAGGAACCCCCTTTGAGGTTAACACCATTGTTGTTTGTGATGGGATTGCGATGAATCATTTGGGTATGCAATACTCCTTGGCAAGTCGTGAGTTAATTGCAGATAGTGCAGAAGTTGTTGCTATGGCACACCAATTTGATGGTCTTGTGTTCATGCCCAATTGTGACAAGGTTGTTCCTGGAATGCTGATGAGTGCAGCAAGGTTAAATATACCATCCATTTTTGTTAGTGGAGGAGCAATGCTTGCGGGAAGGGTTAATGGTCAGCCTGTAGATCTCTCTACAGTTTTTGAAGCAGTTGGATCTGTTAAAGCTGGAAAAATGTCAATGGAAGAATTATTTGTGTTAGAAGAAAATGCTTGTCCTAGTGGAGGTAGTTGTGCAGGGATGTTTACAGCGAATTCAATGAACTGCTTAACCGAAGCTTTAGGAATGGGGTTGCCAGGAAACGGAACTATTCCAGCTGTTATGGCGGCGAGGAATCGACTAGCAAAACAAGCGGGAATGAAGATTATGGAGCTATTAAGAAGGGACATTACACCAAGTAAGATTATGACAAAGGAAGCATTTAACAATGCATTAACAGTTGATATGGCATTAGGAGGATCATCAAATACTGTACTTCATATTTTGGCAATAGCCCATGAAATGGGGATTGAAATTTCCTTAAAGGAAATTAACAAGATTGCCTCAGAGACACCTCAGCTATGTAAGCTCAGTCCTGCTGGTCCTAATCACATAGAAGTTTTAGATCAAGCTGGTGGTGTAGCGGCAGTAATGAATCAATTGATGGAACATGATTACTTGACTAAGGACACATTAACAGTCAGTGGTAATACTTTAGAAGAGTCTATTAAAAACTATCATGTAAAGGATGAGTCTATTATTCGTTCTGTAGCTAACCCTTACTCTAAAACTGGAGGATTAGCCATATTATTTGGTAACCTAGCACCTCATGGTTCAGTAGTGAAACAAGGAGCTGTTGCAGCAGAAATGCTGGTACATACAGGACCAGCGAAGGTTTTTGATAGTGAAGAGGAAGCGGTTGAAGCTATATTAGGAGGAAAAATAATAAAAGGGGATGTGGTTGTTATTCGCTATGAAGGTCCTAAGGGTGGACCAGGAATGAGGGAGATGCTGACACCTACCTCTGCCCTTGCTGGTATGGAGTTAGACTCTAGTGTCGCTTTAATTACGGATGGGAGATTTTCAGGGGCTACCCGTGGTGCATCTATTGGTCATGTATCTCCAGAAGCCATGGAGTTTGGTACGATAGCTGTCGTTGAGGATAACGATCAGATTTCGATTGATATTCCTAATAGAAAAATAATGCTTGAGATAGATGAAAAAACAATTGAAAAAAGACTGGAAAGCTTAAGGATGCATCCAGAAAAAATGAAGCAAACAAAGCTTAAAGGTTACTTAAAAAGGTATGCAGAGTTAGTTACCTCTGCAAATACGGGAGCTATATGGAAAATATAAAATTTGTCTTAGATGGAAAGGTGGAGAGGTGATGGAAGCTAAGGCATACAAAAGGTACGAACAAGTACCAGCACAGGAAATAATAAGTGGTGCGGAAATAGTGATTGAATGTTTAAAAAGAGAAGGAGTAGATGTTATTTTTGGTTATCCAGGGGGAGCAGTTATACCAATTTACGATGCACTTTATGATTCGGGAATTACACATATATTATCAAGGCATGAGCAGGGTGCTGTCCATGCAGCAGATGGATATGCAAGGGTAACAGGTAATGTTGGAGTGTGTATAGGAACATCTGGTCCTGGTGCCACGAATCTAGTAACGGGTATTGCGAATGCCTACATGGACTCAATACCTTTAGTAGTGATTACTGGGCAGGTACCTAGGACATTAATTGGAACAGACGCTTTTCAAGAGGCAGATATTACTGGAATAACGATGCCGATTACAAAGCATAATTATTTGGTTCAAAAAATTGAAGACCTGCCCAAAATACTTAAGGAAGCATTTTATCTTGCTACAACAGGCAGACCTGGTCCAATTGTGGTTGATATTCCTAAAGATGTTTCCTATGAGAAAACTGCCTTTTATTATCCAGAGGAAGTGAAAATAAGTAGCTATCAGCCAACTGTAGAGCCGAATATGAGTCAGATTCTAAAGGTTGCAAAAACGATTCAGAAGGCTAAAAAACCATTAATTCTAGCAGGGGGAGGAGTAATATCCGCTAATGCAAGCACCGAATTATTAGCATTTGTTGATAAAACTTTAATTCCTGTTACAACAACCCTTATGAGTTTGGGAAGCTTTCCATCAAATCACCCATTATGGTTGGGGATGCCAGGAATGCATGGTACAGTTCCTGCTAACCGTGCAATACAAAATGCGGACTTATTGATATCTTTAGGAGCTCGATTCGATGATCGCGTTACAGGTAATGTAAATGGATTCGCACCAAAGGCAAAAATCATTCATGTCGATATAGATCCAGCTGAAGTAGGTAAAATAGTTTCTACACAGCTACCATTGGTTGGAGATTTAAAAGAGGTTCTTAAACAGCTAATAGCTGAAACAAATCCTGGAGATACAAGAAAATGGGTAGAAGAATTACAGCAGTGGAAAAAAGAAAAGCCACTAAATTATAGTGATACAGGAACAAAAATCAAACCACAATATGTTATTGAGCAGCTTTCAAGTCATACAAAGGAGGAGGCAATTGTAAGTACTGATGTAGGTCAGCATCAAATGTGGACGGCACAATATTATAAATTCCAAAGGGAAAGGACATTTTTAACATCTGGGGGATTAGGTACGATGGGATATGGTTTACCAGCAGCAATAGGAGCTCAAGCTGCCTTTAGAGATAGGCAAGTGCTATGTGTATCGGGAGATGGAAGCATTCAGATGAACATCCAAGAGCTTGCAACTATAGCAGAACAAGGACTTCCGGTGAAGATTGCTATTTTAAACAATTCATTTCTAGGTATGGTTCGGCAATGGCAAGAAATTTTCCATGATAAGAGATATTCATCAACCCCTATTTCTACTCCTGATTTTCTAAAGCTTGCTGAAGCCTATGGAATCTTAGGGCTTAGGGCAAGGACAAAGGAAGAAGTCATAGAGGTAATAAAAAGGGCCTTTGAACATGATGGTCCAGTAATTATGGATTTTGTTGTTGAAAAAGAGGAAAATGTTTATCCCTTTGTCCCTGCTGGGGCATCATTAAACGAAATGATTGAGGGAGGAAATTAACATGAGGTATATCCTATCCATTATTGTTAATAATCAAGCAGGGGTTTTAACAAGAATAGCTGGTTTATTTAATCGAAGGGGCTTTAACATAGATTCTATTTCTGTAGGAAAAACAGAAAATGATGAGTTATCTAAAATGACTATTCTTGCACATGGGGATAAAAGATTAATAGAACAAGTGAAAAAGCAATTAAATAAACAAATTGATGTACACAAGGTAATAGATATTTCTGCAGAACCAACAGTGGTAAGGGAACTTATTATGGTAAAGGTGAATGCTACGCCAGCAACATTGCCAGAAATAAGGAATCTAATAGAGCCCTTCCGTTCGACAATCATCGATGTTTCTCATAGCACAATTACTGTTCAAACTACAGGGGATGAGGGAAAGCTAAGTGCTTTTATTGAGCTGCTTAAGCCTTATGGAATTAAGGATTTAGTAAGAACAGGATTCGCCGCAATTCAACGGGGATAAAGAAGGAGTGCAATTAAAATTTAAAATAAAAAGGGGAAAGATTTAAATGAAAATGTTTTATGATAAGAATGCGAATTTGGAATTTTTAAAGGACCAAACTATTGCAGTAATAGGCTATGGAAGTCAAGGGCATGCACAGGCACAGAATTTAAGGGATAGCGGTCTTCAGGTCGTCATTGGATTAAAGAAGGGGAACTCTTGGAATAAAGCCAAGGAGGATGGATTTAATGTTTATACCGTAGGAGAAGCAGTTTCTATGGCAAATGTTGTCCAAATATTATTGCCTGATGAAAAGCAGGCAAAGGTATATGAGGAAGAAATTATATCAAACTTGAAGGATGGAGCCACATTGGTTTTTTCTCATGGCTTTAATATTCACTATGGTCAAATCGTTCCACCTAAAGAAACCGATGTTGTTATGGTAGCTCCAAAAAGTCCTGGACATCTAGTAAGAAGAACCTATAAGGAGGGAGCGGGAGTTCCTGGTTTAGTAGCTATCCATCAAGATTATTCAGGAAAAGCGATGGAAAAAGTTTTAGCCTATGCTAAAGGAATCGGATGTACTAGGGCAGGAGTCATTGAAACAACCTTTAAAGAGGAGACAGAAACTGATTTATTTGGCGAGCAAGCAGTCCTTTGTGGTGGTGTAACTGAGCTTGTAAAGGCAGGGTTCGATACCCTGACTGGTGCTGGGTACCAACCAGAGATTGCATACTTCGAGTGCCTACATGAGCTTAAACTGATTGTTGATTTAATGTACGAGGGAGGTCTTAGTCATATGCGTTATTCCATTAGTGACACCGCCCAATATGGTGATTTTATGGTAGGAAAACGGATCATAACAGAGGAAACCCGAGATGAGATGAACAGAGTACTTAAGGAGATACAAAAAGGGGAGTTTGCGAAAAGCTGGATACTAGAAAATCAGGTAGGTAGACCAGTTTTTAATGCAGTAAATATGAAAGAACAGGAGCATAAAATTGAAGAAGTTGGGAAAAGGCTTAGGGAAATGATGCCTTTTGTTAAGGCAAAATAAGTTTAAAAATGGGAGGTTTATTGATGAGAAGGATAAAGGTTTTAGACACGACGCTTAGGGATGGGGAACAGTCTCCTGGTGTCAATCTTAATGAGCAGGAAAAGCTTGAGATTGCAAGACAATTAGTTCGATTGGGAGTTGATGCAATAGAAGCGGGCTTTCCTATTGCCTCACCTGGTGACTTTCAAGCTGTAAAAAGGATTGCAGATGAGGTAAAGGGTGCAACCATTGTGGGATTTGGCAGGGCCAATCGAAGTGATATCGATTCGATCTATCAAGCGATTAAAAATGCGGAAAGTGCCCGAATCCACTTGTTTTTAGCGACATCACCTATTCATATGAAGCATAAGTTAAAGAAATCTCCCGATGAAGTATTGGAAATGGCAGTGGAAAATATAAAATATGCGAAGAAATTTTTTAGTGATGTACAATTTTCAGCTGAGGATGCTGGAAGAAGTGAGCTCCCTTTTCTTACTAAGATTATTAAGGCATTAATAGATGCTGGTGCAACTGTCATTAATGTTCCTGACACTGTAGGCTACTTGATGCCTAATGAGTATGGTGCCCTTTTTAAACGGTTAAAGGAGGATGTACCCAATAGTGATAAAGCGATATTTAGTGCTCATTGCCATGATGATTTAGGGCTCGCCGTAGCTAATAGTTTAGCAGCAATTGAGAATGGCGTTGATCAAATAGAGGGTACAATCAATGGCATAGGTGAAAGAGCAGGAAACGCTGCCTTAGAGGAAATTGCTGTTTCTTTAAACATCCGTAAGGATTATTATCATGCCACGACTAACATGGATCTTAAGCAAATTACTAGATCGAGTAAGCTAGTAAGTAAGCTAACAGGAATGATTGTACCTGGAAATAAGGCAATCGTTGGTGCAAATGCCTTTGCTCATGAGTCTGGTATCCATCAGGACGGGGTATTAAAGGAAAGAACCACCTATGAGATTATTAAGCCAGAGGATGTTGGACTTTTAAGTAATACACTAGTTTTAGGTAAACATTCTGGTAGACATGCCTTCCGTGATAAATTAGAAAGCCTTCATTATCAGCTTACCAATGAGCAAATTGATTTAGCCTTTAAAAAGTTTAAAGAGCTGACTATGAAAAAGAAAGAGATATTTGATGATGATTTGATGATGATTATTGATGAACTTCATCTATCACAGCATAAAAAGAGAAAGAGGTACAACCTTGAGTACCTGCATATTGCTGGTGATACTTCTGTTTCAACAGCGATGGTTAGGCTAAGGCTTCCCAATGGAAAATTAGTTGAAGAGGCGGCACGTGGTGATGGGTTAGTAGAAGCAGTCTTTAATGCAATAGATAGAGTAACGGGATTTAGACTAAAATTAAAGGATTACCAAATAAAATCCATTGGACATGGAAAAGATGCAAATGGTAGTGTTTATGTAACCTTGGAGTATGATGGAAAGCTATTTTTAGGACGAGGAATGTCCACAAACATTTTAGAAGCAAGCGCTAAGGCTTATATAGATTCTCTAAATCGGATATTAGAAAAGAAAGAAATAGGAGGTAGCACTATAGAAGAAAAGGAAATTGTTTAAGGATATAATCTTTTTAAGAATAGGGGGAAACAAAGGATGGGAATGACTTTAGCTGAAAAGATTTTAGCAGCTGCATCGGGATTAGATAAAGTAACTCCTGGAGAGCTTATTAAGGTAAAAACGGATGTGGTTTTAGGGAATGATGTAACCGCCCCAGTTGCCATAAATGAATTTAATAGATTAGGGGTTGGGGATGTTTTTGATAAGGATAGGATTATGCTGGTACCTGATCATTTTGTTCCAGCAAAGGATATAAAGTCAGCAGAGCTTTCTAAAAAAATGCGAGACTTTGCCCATGAGCATGAAATAAAAAATTATTTTGAAATAGGTGAAATGGGAATTGAGCATGTTCTATTACCAGAAAAAGGGCTTGTATTACCAGGCGATATAGTCATAGGTGCGGATTCCCATACCTGTACCTACGGTGCTCTTGGTGCCTTTGCAACAGGAGTTGGTAGCACAGATATGGCTGCTGCTATGGCTACAGGAGAAACATGGTTTAAAATTCCAGAATCAATCAGATTTAATTACTATGGTAAGCTAAACCCATTTGTGGGGGGAAAGGATTTAATATTACACACAATAGGGAAGATAGGTGTAGATGGCGCCAGATATATGGCAATGGAATTTGTAGGAGAAACCATTAAACAGCTTTCAATGGACAATAGATTTACAATGTCCAATATGGCAATTGAGGCTGGAGCAAAGGTTGGTTTAATTGAGCCTGATGAGATAACCCTACAATATGTGAAGGAGAGAGCAAAAAGGGAGTATAAGCTATTTAAAAGTGACAAAGATGCGAATTATTTTGCCGAATATGATATTAATGTAGCTGAAATTGAACCAACGGTAGCATTTCCCCATCTACCAGAAAATACACGACCGATAAGTGAGGTAGGAGAGATAGGAATAGATCAAGTGGTAATAGGCTCTTGTACCAATGGCAGATTAGATGATCTTAGGGCAACCGCGGAGGTATTAAAGGGGAATAAAGTAAATCCTAATGTTCGGTTAATTATTTTCCCTGGCACACAAAATATTTATCTACAAGCAATGAAGGAAGGTTTAATAGAGATCTTTATACATGCCGGTGCGGCTGTCAGCACATCAACATGTGGCCCATGTCTTGGAGGACATATGGGGATTTTAGCAAAGGGAGAGCGAGCCGTTTCCACTACAAACCGTAACTTTGTGGGAAGAATGGGTCACCCGGAATCAGAGGTCTATTTAGCTAGTCCTTATGTTGCAGCTGCTTCTGCTATTAAAGGTAGACTAGTAAGTCCTGAGGAAATCTTAAAGCCAAGGGAGGTATTCTAAAATGAAGTTTAAGGGTAAAGCATGGAAGTTTGGTCATGATGTGGATACAGATGTCATTATTCCAGCTAGGTATCTAAACTCCACCTCTCCAGAAGAATTAGCAGAGCATTGTATGGAGGATGTCGATATCAGTTTCTCTAAGAAGGTGAATAAAGGGGACATCATGATAAGTGGCAAAAATTTTGGCTGTGGTAGCTCAAGAGAGCACGCTCCAATCGCTATTAAGGCAGTGGGTATTTCCTGTGTAGTTGCTGAATCCTTCGCTAGAATTTTCTATCGTAATGCAATTAATATTGGGTTACCAATATTGGAATCAGCTGATGCAGCTAGAGATGCTGAGGAGGGGGATGTACTAGAGGTAGATATTGACCATGGAATCATCCATAATGTTACAAAGGGAAAAACCTATAAATCTGAGGTATTCCCTGAGTTTATGCAGGAGTTGATTAATGTTGGTGGTTTAATTCCATATGTCAAGAGGAGACTTGGGAATGAATAAAATAGCCGTTTTACCTGGTGATGGAATTGGACCAGAAATTATAGCAGAAGCAGTAAAGGTATTAAAGGTAATAGAGGAACGGTTAGAGGTAAGCTTTGAGATTGAGGAGCTTTTAATTGGTGGAATTGCTATAGATAGAACTGGTAACCCATTACCAAAAAAGACTTTAGAATATTGTTTAGGTAGTGATGCCCTATTGTTAGGGGCAGTGGGTGGACCAAAATGGGACAGTTTACCTGGAGAGCTAAGGCCAGAGAAAGCATTATTAAGCCTAAGAAAGGAATTAGATTTATTCAGCAATTTAAGGCCAGCAATTGTTTATGATTCTTTGGTAGATGCATCTACACTTAAGAAAGAAATCATTGAAGACGTAGATCTATTAGTTATTCGTGAACTGACTGGTGGTATATATTTTGGTGAAAAAACCAAGGAAGTTACTGAAAAGGGAATAAAAGTAACGGATGCTTTAACCTATACGGAAGAAGAAATAGAACGTATTGTTCGATTGGGATTTGAAACGGCTATGAAACGAAATAAAAAACTAACATCTGTGGATAAAGCCAATGTATTAGAATCTTCAAGGGTATGGCGTAAAATAGTAGAAGAGGTAGCTGTCGATTATCCAGATATAGAGCTTTCCCATATGCTAGTTGATAATTGCGCTATGCAACTAGTACGCAACCCTAAACAGTTTGATGTTATTGTAACTGAGAATATGTTCGGAGACATCCTTAGTGATGAGGCTGCAATGCTGACAGGATCGATTGGAATGCTTCCATCAGCTAGTCTTGGTAAAGGGAAGGTTGGTATGTATGAGCCAATCCATGGCTCAGCTCCAGACATAGCAGGATTAGGAATTGCCAATCCTTTAGCTACCATTTTATCTGTTGCTATGATGCTAAGATATTCCTTTTTGATGAATGAGCAAGCAGATAGAATTGAAAAAGCAGTTTATGATGTTCTTGAGCAAGGATATCGAACAAAGGATTTGGCAACGATAAATAGTAAGGTAGTTAATACACAAGAAATGGGAGATTTAGTGGTTAAAGCATTAAGAAAGTAGTAATAAAAAGAGTTAAATATAAAGAAGACTTAGAGTTCAGATGGAGTTTTTTATCTCCACCTGAACCTTAGCACCCATAGGGCACAAGTCACACTAAATGCTAAAGCATTAAGTCGTGCTATGCCGCCCTTATTTCGAGAATTGAAACAACTCCCTCTTATGGTGTTGAAGAGGGAGTCTTGTTGAAACCGAAGATAAAATAAAGGACAGAAGTTTCTCTGTCCTATTTTTTTGTTTTTTTAGCAGGAATAATGTAAACGATTTAAAACAAATTAAATATTGAGAATATAATTATTAAATGATATTTTTAAAAAAAGCAATTCCTTTAATAGCAGACATTATTTTCCTGGATGAATGCACTTGTTACAGGACTTTTGATTAAGAATCCTGTTAATTTTAAATAACATAAGGATTTGTATGATGAAAATCGATTAAATAATATCTTTTTATTAGGCTATGTTAAACTTTAATATTGATTTTAGGTGAAAATTCCGTAAGTCGGGTTTTCTAATTTGTAGAATTATGTATAATCAATCTATATATATGGGAGAGATCATAGAAATGAAGAATAGAATTATATTTAACAATCATCAAATCAAGGAGCTTGAAGCAAATCCAAATTTCTAAAAAGACATTTTATTTATTATCTATTTTGTTGGTGATGAACGCTATTTACTATGCTATATTTGGTCCGATTGCTCAACATATTATACAAAATTCTATGAATATATTGAACTTTATGCCGTATTCAATGTCCAGTTGGTCAGGAATTTATGAAATTGCCAGAACAAGCTATGATAGATAGAAATGTTTATGCCTACAAACAAGTGAATCTATTGGTTTACACATATGGTGCAATTGGTTATACCATTGTGAATACCAGTACCTATCAAATAAAGCAATATAGAGACTCAATGGGTAACAAATAGAAAGTTTTAAAATACTTAATGATGATAATAGACTTAATATAGTCGTACTAAAAAGCTATGATGATTTTTATGAAGCAGAGAGAGATGTATTTGATGAATTTAAAAAAAAAGTAAGTAAACAGTAGGTTGATAAAATACTCCCATCTCCGCCTCAATTGCTTCCATAGTTAATAAGATACAATTTTTAACTACCAGCAGCTACTTCCTTCATTGATTGATCCTGCTCATTTAATGCAGATTGAGCATGTTGATTCATTGAATCTATTACTTCATTTGTGACATTTTTCCCACCAGTTAAATTTCTAAAAATTGAACCTATCGAGTAAATAGGTCCCCATGGAATCCCCCACCAGCCAAAGAATAGAGTTATTAACGTGAATGGGAGGCTTTTTAGTGCTGTCCCTTCATCACCCCTAATAAAATATATCTTAGAAGGACGCTTAAATGTCTTGACTAAAACGGAAAACGTATACTGAAAAAAAACAAATTTCCCACCGCTTTTTAATTCGTTATTAATCTCCTCTACAGACAAATTTTCTATTCCTTTGATTTCCAGATATAACACCTCATTTTTTGTATGATACTTTAGTAAATAGTAAAACATTGTCACTATATTTACAATATTTTCTTACTATAATAAGTAATAAGTAATGGGAGTAAGGTGCTTCATACAGGTATAAATACCTATAAAATAACAATAATCTGTACCTTTCAAAGTAATATTATGATTAGTCTTTTCACTCATTGTTAGTAGATCGGATTAGCAGGAACAATTAGACGATGATTATTTGTATTTGATAGATTCAGATACATATGCGTTGAAAAATTTTCATGATAAAAAAGGGAGATATTACAATTACGATATTTTCCTTTATAAAAATAGTATGATAACCTCTGATGACCATTCAAAAATTTCAGTTGTTAATTTGAATGATGGTGCTATCATTGCATCTAAAAGTTGGTTAAACTTAAGAGGAATTCAATTATATGATGATACACTTTTCTATTGGGAGACAGGATATAATATTTATACGGTAGCCCCAAATACCTTACAACCGATATGGCAATATGTGGAGAATAAAGCAGATCATTTAAGTGCTAATGTTTTATTTAAAGATAATAAAGTATATTTTGACAACGCCAAGAGAATAAAAGTATTTAATACAAAAAATGGGGAGTTAATGACAGAGTATCCATTAGATTCGTTAGGAGGAGCAATGTATTGGATTGGTCCTGATTATCTATATGCAAATCTAACTGGTGACAGACTTTTATGTAAGGATGCAAAAAATGGATCTATCATATGGATGAAAAATATATTTATTAGTTCATTTTGTATTATTGGAGATAGTCTCTACGTAAGGAATATTAATAATAAAACATTAGAAAAGCTAGATAGATATAACGGTGGAATTATTTGGGAGACGAGTTGGGATGATTATTTTAGAAATATTATAGAAACAGATAAATATGTAATTGTTCAAGATGATAATAGGTTAATTTACATCATAAACAAAGACACAGGGGAAAAACTGTGAAGATACTCACATCCTTTAAGTGTAGGAGCTTGGACTGTGTATAATAATGATCTTGTTATAACAGATGGGAGTAAATAATATCGTATGATCATAAATGAAATAAGGAATGTAAGCTAATCCAATAGTCATAAAGCTAATACTTAAATCCTAAATTCACTTCCACATTAGAACTATTTTTAACTGAAAATATTGTATATTGGATGACAATGTTTTACTATTAATTACATTGAACATTTAAAATGGAAGTGGTGAGTCAATGGAAGTTATTGGATTAGATAATCTTACTGCAGACCTAGTGAATAAGAAAATTCAAGTAGGAGGAAAATTTGTTATCTATCAATACACATTTTCAATCCTTGTTATGACATATAAACGTACATCCAATATATATTTTGTTAAAAATGGAGAAAAAGCACTCAAAAAAGGACTTCCCTATACATTAATTAGTTTATTTCTTGGTTGGTGGGGAGTACCATGGGGCCCAATCCATACCATCAGTTCAATTGGCCAGAATTTGATGGGAGGAAAGGATGTCACAGAGAATGTAATTTCTTTAGTGTTACAGCAGAATGAAGGAATGAAAGCTGCATCTGTTACACAATAGTTAATAGAATAATAGATTTTGATATGATGAAAAAATAAAAGATACCTTTCTCATCCACAAATTTTTTTGGGGAAAAGGTATCTTTTTTTCTGATTTATCATTTATATCTACTGCTTAATCTGTATTCCTTGTCTTTTTAAGCTTGATTTCATATAAATCAGTACGACGGTCCTTCAATTGTGTGACCGTTCCATTTATTCTATTCCTTCTTATTAGCTCAAGGTCAACATCTACAACAATGACGGTCTCGATATTAGGATTACATTCTCCAACGATACCATCCTTTGGAAATGTGATATCTGAGGGACTGAAAATACCCGACTGAGCGTATTGTATATCCATATTGGCGACATGACTTAAGTTACCTACAGCGCCAGCAATCACAGTATAAACCTGATTTTCAATTGCACTTGCTTGGGCACTATAACGCACTCGAAGATATCCCTGTCTGTCTTCGGTATTAAATGGAACAAATAATATTTTTGCTCCTTTTTCGGTCGCAATACGTGCAAACTCTGGAAACTCTACATCATAGCAAATGGGAATAGCAATTTTTCCCACCATTTTTTTTCGTTAGGAGTAATATGTATTTTATACTGCTTATCAATTGTTCCATCGCGATGGAACAGGTAGGAGACATTATAAATGTGCTGCCCCTCTTTCATAAATTGGGTTCCACCAATAATATTTACGTTATATTTTACAGCCAAATCGGTAAATAGCTGTATATATTGCTCTGTAAACTCTGCTAGCTTTTCAACCTGCTTACTAGGAATCTCTTCCTCTACAAATAATAATATCTGAGTCGTAAATAGCTCAGGAAAAATTGCAAAATCAGCTTTATAATTTGAGCTGACATGTCAGGTAAATAATCAATATTATTCCATTCCATTAGTGTTGCATATTTTAAAGAGGCTTCATCATCAGGTTAGCATTAATTCTCATTAAAGTAAAACCATTCATAAGCTGAAAGGTTAAAACAGGATCATATATATTTCTCTCTATCACTTGTCAACATAAGCTTTTGGCGACTTTTATCGGCATACTTATGATAATTTGGGATTCTTCCATCAATAATAATACTTTTTAAATTTAGCTTTTGTACCAATTTCTTTCGAGCTTCATATAGCCGGCGCCCAATTTTCATACGTCTAAAATCAGGATGAACATCACTTCAATACCATATAAATTGGACCCATCGGGATTATGGTTTGATATATATCCGTTATCTGTTATTTCATCAAAGGTATGCTTGTTATCATAATCACTAAATTCAACGATTAAGCTAGAACAGGAGCCTATAATTTTGCCATGGTATCTTCCTCTTATCTAACGACTTTATTTCATTGTATATGCTATAGTGAAGGTAGGCAAATTCTAAAGGTCCAGTATTATAGTTAGTTTTCTCTATATAGGATAAAAAATATTGACAATGTCCACCATGTATATGATAATGAGAACAACAATTGAAAAGTCCTTTAAAACAGTCCAGAGAGGCTGACAAGGTGATCGGGTTACTCTTTTCATATACCTATTTATAGCTATCACTAAGCTTCTGTCTCTTGCAGAAGCTTATTTTTATGCGCTGAATAGGTTAGGCATCCGTCACCAACGACGATATAGGAGGTGAGCATGACTTTGGAACAAAGAGTACTGTTAGATGAAGTAGCGATAAATAGAGGTCTGACAAGAATCGCCCATGAAATCCTCGAGAAGAATAAAGGAATTGATGGCTTGGTGCTTGTTGGAATTAAAACAAGAGGAATTTACTTAGCAAAACGTTTAGCTGAAAGAATTAAGAAAATTGAAGGTCATGAAGTACCAATTGGCGAGATTGATATCACTCTCTATCGAGATGATTTAACGGAAAAGGGAGACCAACCTGTATTACAGGGTAGCACGATTCCCTTTGATGTGACCAACAGGAAAATCATCCTTGTTGATGACGTTTTGTTTACAGGTAGGACTGTCAGAGCAGCATTAGATGCACTGATTGATATTGGTAGGCCTCAATTGATTCAATTAGCTGTACTGATTGATCGTGGTCATCGTGAGCTTCCTATACGACCAGATTATATTGGTAAAAATGTACCGACATCGAAGAAAGAAATTATTTCCGTTCAGTTAACAGAAGTGGACCAAAAAGAACAAGTGATAATACAACAAAAAACCGCCCTTTAATTCAGTCCTGTGAGACTGGCAAGGAGTTGGATAAAGAGAACCGAGTATCTTCTCTTTTTACCAAAAACCTCTTACGCCAGTTAAGAGGTTTTTTGTTGCAAACATGAGGAGGATTATTTGATGAAAGAACAAGATTTTATGGATGTCAATGAAAAACCAAATCCAGTGAAATGGGTTGCATTAAGCTTCCAGCATCTTTTTGCAATGTTTGGAGCTACGATTTTAGTACCTATCTTAACTGGATTAAGCCCATCGATTGCCCTTTTGAGTAGTGGAATAGGAACACTTGCCTATCTATTCATTACAAAGGGTAAGATTCCTGCATACTTAGGATCATCCTTTGCATTTATTGCACCGATTATCTCGCTTTCCCAGTCAGATGGCGTTGGCTCTGCAATGTTTGGAGCATTTTTAGCAGGATTACTATACGGAATCATAGCTTTACTTATTTATAGATTTGGATCTGAATGGTTAAATAAGATTTTACCACCAGTTGTTATAGGCTCTGTTGTTATAGTCATCGGGTTAGGCTTAGCCAGTGTGGCAGTTAATATGGCGATGAATATAACAGTCGATGGTCAATCCATCTACTCTATGAAGCATTTTCTTGTGGCATTAGTGACACTTGCTATTGCAATCATCGCGAGTACTATGTTTAGAGGATTCTTAGGAGTCATCCCGATTTTATTAGGAATTGTCGGTGGATATACAGTAGCTTTTCTTGTCGGTATTGTTGATTTAACACCCGTTCATGAAGCAAGCTGGTTTGCCATGCCACAATTTACTTTTCCTCAGGTTTCTTTAAAGGCAGCATTTGTAATGGTGCCAGTAGCCCTTGTTACCATTACTGAGCATATCGGTCATTTAATGGTTACGGGTAGCATTATGGAGCGTGATCTTGTAAAGGACCCTGGCTTACACCGTTCATTATTAGGGGACGGGATTGCGACATCGATAGCAGCCTTAATTGGTGGGCCTCCTAATACAACCTATGGAGAAAATATTGGTGTTATTGCTATTACAAGAGTATTTAGTGTATATGTCATCGGTGGTGCAGCGATTTTTGCAACAGGTTTTGCTTTCATTGGAAAATTAGGAGCTTTGATTCAAACGGTTCCTCCTGCTGTAATGGGTGGAGTATCCATTCTTTTATTCGGTATCATCGCATCTGCAGGTTTAAGGATGCTAGTAGAAAGTGGTATTGATTTTAATGACAAACGTAATTTAGTAATCGCATCTGTGATTTTAGTCATCGGTGTTGGTGGCGCAGCTATTAGGATAGAAGGAATTCATTTAGATATCGAAGGAATGGCACTAGCAACGATTATAGGTATCATATTAAATTTAATTTTACCTAGACAATCGGCAGAACTGATTGATCAAAATGAAACAAAAGTAGAAAAATAATCAGTGAACAACACTGTTAATGCAGGGGTTTAAGAATAGAGAGTGAGTAGATGAATCACCTTTAAATCAGTCCAGAGAGTCTGGTAAGGTTGCATCTTTAAAAAGCTGGTTATCCCTAGTTAAACTGATGAAAAACATAGATGATACGCATATCTATATCATTCACTGCAAATAATATAGGGATAGGTATATGCTTTCTAAAAGGTCTTCTTACCATGGTAAGAAGACCTTTTTTCATCACTATTCTCGTTTCAGATAAAGAAGACTTGGTTCAGATGGAGTTTTTAATCTCCACCTGAACCTTAGTCGCCCTTATTTCGAGGATTGAAACAACTCCCTCTTACGGTGTTGAAGAGGGAGTCTTGTTGAAACCGAAGATCAATAAAAAGGAGAGCAGAAATGGGAGAACATTTAATATCCTGTAACGATTTAACTGTATATGAAATTGAAAAGCTGTTATCCATAGCTCAGTATTTTGAAACCAAACAACAAGGCTTACCTAATATATCATCTGTCTTTCGAGATAAATTCATTGCAAATCTTTTTTTAGAGCCTAGTACAAGAACAAGATTCTCCTTTGAAGTAGCTGAAAAAAAGCTCGGTGCTAATGTCTTGAATTTCCAAAGTGGTGCTTCTAGTATCCAAAAAGGAGAAACCCTATATGATACCCTTAAAACCTTTGAATCCTTAGGGATTGACGTCGCGGTTATTCGCCTATCTGAGGAAAATACCTTAGAGAAATTAAAGGGAGCAATCAATGTAAAAATAATCAATGCTGGTGAAGGAAGAATCGCCCATCCAACTCAGGCTTTATTAGATTTATATACCATCAGAAAATATTTTTCAACAATAAAGGGATTAAAGGTAGCTATTATTGGTGATATTGCCCATAGTCGTGTAGCCCGTTCTAATATTAATGTATTAAAAAAATTTGGAGCAAACATCATATTAAGTGGACCAAGTAATCTAATTCCGGATGATCTTCATGAAGAATATTTACCGATTGATGAAGCAATTGCTCAAGCAAATGTGGTGATGATGCTTAGAATTCAATTTGAACGGCAGACCATTAGCTTAGTAGATTCAGTCGAGGAATATAACCAAAAATATGGTCTAACAAAGAAGAGATTAGCTTATCTTCATCCTGATGCTATCATTTTACATCCTGCCCCTGTAAATCGAGGAGTAGAGATGGATGATGTGGTAGTAGAGCATGCACAGTCAAAAATATTTGAACAGATAGCAAACGGAGTTTTTGTGAGAATGGCAGTTATTGAAAGAGCACTAGGAGGCGAAGACATTGGCTATTATCATTAAAAAAGGAACCATCTGGTACCAAAACGATTGGTTTATCGGAGATATGCTGATTAAGGATGGTCTTATAAAGGAGATAAGTGAAGGTATAGAGATAAAGGAAGACGATGAAGTAATTGATGCAAAGGAGCATATCGTGATTCCTGGGCTGATTGATATGCATGTTCATTTAAGGGAGCCAGGATTTGAAGAAAAGGAAACGATTGAAACAGGAGTATCAGCAGCTGCAAGGGGTGGGTTCACCCAAATTGCTGCCATGCCTAATACAAATCCTGTTATCGATCATGCTGATTTGCTGGATTTTGTTCATCATAAAAGCAAAGAAGTAAAGAAGACAAAGGTTTTACAGATTGCTGCGATTACAAAGGGTGAACAAGGGAAAGAATTAACAGATATGCAGACATTGAAGGAGCATGGAACGATAGGGTTTTCAGACGATGGTAAAGGGATACAAACAGGTCTTGTGATGAAGAGGGCGATGGAAAAAGCGGCTAGTCTAAATATGCCAATCATATCACATTGTGAGGATGAATCATTAGCAAATAAAGGGGTGATTCATGACGGGGAAAAAGCAAAGGAGCTTGGAATACCAGGAATTCCATCAGAATCCGAATATGTTCAATTGGCAAAGGAAATGATGCTAGCAGAGTTAACAGGAGTTCATTACCATATCTGTCATGTAAGTAGTAGTAAGTCTGTGGAGCTAATAAGGGAAGCAAAAGCAAAGGGAATCAATATTACCGCAGAAGTAACCCCACATCATCTATTACTGACAGAGGATGATATAAGAGAGCCCTACAGTTCATTTAAGATGAATCCCCCTCTACGTACCAAGGATGATCGAAACGAGCTATTAGAAGGCTTGCTAGATGGAACCATTGATATTATTGCGACAGATCACGCCCCCCATACAGAAGCAGAGAAGAAGAAAGGAATCATCGATGCTCCCTTTGGAATTGTTGGTTTAGAAACAGCATTCCCACTTATGTATACTCAATTTGTAATGGAAAATGGAATAGAGCTTGAAAGGTTGATTAATTGGTTATCCACAAATCCATCTGAAATATTTAAACTTCAAGGTGGAATAATAGAATTAAATAAAACAGCAGATATAGCCATCATCGATATTAAAAATCCACGAGTAGTTAATAAAGGAGAATTTGCCTCTAAAGGAAGAAACACTCCTTTTCATGGCAAAGAATTATATGGTTGGCCACTTTATACTATTGTAGATGGACAATTAGTCTGGAAGCAGGAGGATTGATAAGCATGAATGAAATAGCAAAGCTATTCTTAGAGGATGGAACGACTTTTATTGGTGAATCATTTGGTGCAACAGGTGAATCAATCGGCGAAATTGTATTCAATACAGGTATGACTGGGTATCAAGAGGTATTAACCGATCCTTCCTATTATGGACAATTTGTTGTTATGACCTATCCTCTAATCGGAAATTATGGGATTAATCATGAGGATTTTGAGTCCGTTAAACCAAGATTATTTGCTTTTATAGTAAAAGAGCATGCAACATATCCATCCCACTGGAGAAATAAGAAACCTATTGATCAATTTTTAAAGGAGCATGATATTCTAGGGATTTCAGGCATTGATACAAGAATGATCACAAAAAAAATTAGACAGCAAGGGACCATGAAGGCCCTTATTACGACAAATGATATGAATAAGGAAGAGGCTATGGGAAAGCTAAAAAGTAATCTTCCAACAAATCAAGTGGCAAGTGTGTCCATTAAACAGAAATTCACCATGCCTGGAAGGAGTCATAGGGTAGTCTTAATGGACTTTGGCTATAAACAGGGTATATTAAGAGAGCTACTCGAAAGACATTGTGAGGTGACGGTGGTTCCCTACCATTCAACCTTTGAAGAAATAAAAGAATTGAATCCTGATGGTGTCTTACTTTCAAATGGGCCTGGAGATCCAAAGGATGTAAAAGGGATGAATGAGATCATAACTAAACTAATAGAAGAAAAGATACCTCTCTTTGGCGTTTGTCTTGGTCATCAATTATTTGCACTAGCTAATGGTGCGGATACAGAAAAATTAAAGTTTGGACATCGAGGAGTGAATCATCCTGTGAAGGATCTAGCAACGAACCTTATCTATATGACGTCACAAAATCATGGCTATACTGTCACGGAAAAGTCCCTTGTTGAAAGTTCACTTACCGTCACCCATATCGCGGTGAATGACAACACGGTTGAAGGTTTAGAGCATAAAGAAGCGCCTGCATTTTCCGTGCAATATCATCCAGAAGCATCACCTGGTCCTTATGACAATTCTTATTTATTCGATAAATTTATTGAACAAATGAAGAAATCGAAGGAGGGAAAACGGTATGCCTAAACAGCAGGGATTGAAAAAGGTGATGGTGATTGGTTCAGGACCAATTACCATTGGCCAAGCAGCCGAATTCGACTATGCAGGAACTCAAGCCTGTCAAGCCCTTAAGGAAGAGGGATTAGAGGTTGTGTTAGTAAATAGTAATCCAGCAACGATAATGACAGATCTCGAAATAGCAGATAGGGTATATATGGAGCCCCTAACATTAAGTTTTTTAAAGAAAATAATAAGGACTGAAAAGCCGGATGGGCTACTAGCAACACTTGGGGGGCAGACTGCTTTAAACCTTGCTGTTGAACTAGAGAAGGATGGTATCTTAGCTGAGCTTGATATCCAACTACTAGGTACAAATGTTGAAACAATTAAGACGGCTGAAGATAGGGAAAAATTCCGAAAAATGATGAACGAGATTGAAGAATCAATAGCAGAAAGCTTAATCGTTTATCACTTAGAAGAGGCATATCCATTTGTTGAAAAGGTCGGTTTTCCTGTTATCATTCGCCCAGCATATACATTAGGAGGTACAGGTGGCGGCATAGCATATAATATGGATCAGCTAAAGGAAACCATGAGAAATGGTTTAGAAGCTAGTCCAATTCATCAGGTGCTGCTTGAACGTAGTCTATTAGGCTACAAGGAAATTGAATATGAGGTCATGCGAGATAAAAACGGCAATAAGATTGTTGTGTGTAATATGGAGAATTTTGATCCTGTAGGCGTACACACAGGAGATAGTATTGTCGTCGCTCCTAGTCAAACACTATCAGATCGAGAGTATCAACTACTTAGGACCTCTGCATTAAAAATTGTGGATGCTTTAAATATTCAAGGCGGTTGTAATGTTCAATATGCTCTTGATCCTTATAGTGAAAACTATTATGTAATAGAAGTCAATCCACGAGTGAGTCGTTCTAGTGCATTAGCATCAAAGGCTACAGGTTATCCTATAGCAAAAATCGCATCAAAAATAGCAATGGGCTATAGCCTTGATGAAATAAAAAATCCAATTACCAAAAACACCTATGCAAGCTATGAACCAGCATTAGATTATGTGGTGACAAAGATACCAAGATGGCCATTTGACAAGTTTCTTACGGCAAATCGTAAGTTAGGCACACAAATGAAGGCAACTGGTGAAGTCATGGCGATTGGCAGGAATTTTGAAGAATCATTACAGAAAGCGATTCGTTCATTAGAACTTGGACATGAAGGCTTATATAATCCATCCCTGCAGCTCGAATTAGTAGCTGAAGAAGATTTATGGGAAAAAATAATCATTCCTAACGATGAACGTTTATGGTATATAGCGGAATGGTTTAGGAGAGATGGTACCTTTGAAGAAGTATATGCAGAAACGAAAATTGACAGGTTCTTCTTATATAAAATAAACCAATTAGTATTGATGGAGAGAGACATTACATCTCAGCCAATAACAAAAACGTCACTCTATCGTTGGAAACGATTAGGGTTCTCTGATAAACAGCTTGCTCTTTTAAGAAATGAAGAGGAAAAAGAGATTAGTCGTCAGCGAGAACTTTTCGATATTAGACCAGTTTATAAAATGGTGGACACATGTGCAGCAGAATTTGAATCCTATACGCCATATTATTATTCTAGCTATGAAGTGGAGGACGAGGTAATACCTAGTGAAAAGCCAAGCATCATTGTTATTGGCTCAGGACCGATAAGAATTGGGCAAGGCATCGAATTCGATTATTCTACCGTCCACGCTGTATGGGCCATTCAAGAATTAGGATACGAAGCCATCATCATTAATAATAATCCCGAAACCGTTTCAACGGATTTTAATATATCAAATAAATTATACTTTGAGCCCTTAACCTTCGAGGATGTTTTTCATGTGATTAAAAAGGAAAATCCTATCGGTGTTATTGTTCAGTTTGGTGGACAAACCGCAATAAATCTAGCCGATCGACTAGTTGGTGAAGGGATAAATATTCTTGGAACCTCCTTAGATTCTATCGACAAAGCAGAAGATAGAAAGAGATTCGAACAGTTACTTAATGAACTAAAGATTAAACAGCCTCCTGGCTCCACAGTTATGTCTCCAGAGGAAGGGATTCAAGTGGCCGAGCGCTTAGGTTATCCAGTGTTGGTTCGACCATCCTATGTGCTTGGTGGAAGAGCAATGGAAATCATCTATTCCAAGGATGATCTAGCAAGATATATGGAAGAGGCAGTGAAGGTAAGTGCTGAGCACCCCGTCCTCATCGATCGCTATCTGATTGGAAAAGAGGTGGAGGTAGATGCAATATGTGATGGAGAGGATGTATTAATCCCAGGGATCATGGAGCATATTGAAAAGGCCGGAGTTCACTCTGGTGATTCCATTGCAGTTTATCCACCTCAAACCTTAACAAAAAGTGAATTAGATCAAATCGTTGAAATGACGAAAAGGCTGGCATTAGGCTTACAAATCAAAGGAATACTAAACATTCAGTTTGTCATTTTTGAAAAGGAAGTTTTTGTTATCGAGGTAAATCCGAGATCATCAAGGACAGTTCCATTTTTAAGCAAAGTGACCAATATACCGATGGCCAATATTGCAACAAAATGTATATTAGGAAATACACTGCAAAGCCTAGGGTATAAGGATGGATATGTGGAGCCAGTAAACAATAATGTGGCTGTAAAGGTACCTGTCTTTTCGTTCTCTAAGCTTAGAAGAGTAGATGTAACTTTAGGTCCAGAAATGAAGTCAACAGGTGAAGTCATTGGGATTGATCAACAGTTTGAAAAAGCTCTATATAAAGGGTTAGTTGCATCAGGTTTTCATATACCCGAATATGGTACGATCTTAGCGACCATTGCCGAAAAGGATAAAAAAGAGGCACTCGATTTATTTAAACGATTCTATAAATTGGGTTTTAAAATTAAAGCAACAAAGGGAACCGCTGAGTTTTTATCAGGACACAATATTACTGTTGAATATGTGAACAAGCTTAGAGAGGGAACACCAAATATTGTAGATGAAATTCGTTCACGAAATGTTCATTTTGTGATAAACACCCTAACAAAAGGAAGGGATATCGAGCGTGATGGATTTAGAATTAGAAGAGAATCAGTAGAATATGGCGTGCCTTGTTTAACATCATTAGATACTGCCTATGCTTTACTTCGTGTCTTAGAATCCATCACATTTAGCGCCCATTTGATGACGAAAGAAGAAAGGGTGGATATCCGTAATGGATCAATATATCTTTCAAGTAGTGGAAAATAAAGAGGTAGCCGATCATATCTATTTAATTGAATTAAAACTTATAGGTACAGAAAATAAGTTTAGTAAAGAAAATAATTACAGCTTTCATCCATTGCCAGGTCAGTTTTTGCATATTAGAGTTAGTGCAAACTATGAACCTTTGCTGCGTAGACCGATAAGCATCTATGATTATGATGAAAAACAGAGTAGAGTAAAAATGATTTATCGTGTAGAGGGTGAAGGTACTAGAATATTAAGTAAAAAAGCTGAGGGAGATATAATTGATGCCCTTGGACCATTGGGACAAGGCTTTGAGTACAATCAGCTAAAAAAGGATCAGCATGTGGTCCTGATTGGTGGAGGTATAGGAATTCCACCTTTATATTATCTAGCAAAAAAGCTTGTTTCTAAAGGAATAAAAATAACAAACATATTAGGGTATCAATCCAAGAAAGATGCTTATTCTATTAAAGAATTTCTTGAATTAGGGGTAACAAGGGTTGCCTCTGATGATGGTAGTATTGGAAATAAAGGAACGGTACTAGATTTAATCAAAGCAGATGATAAATGGGATATCTTTTATACCTGCGGTGCAACAGGAATGATGAAGGCTCTACAGAACAAGTGGATGGATGCTCAGATGGATGGCTATATGTCCCTTGAAGAACGAATGGGCTGTGCAATAGGAGCTTGCTATGGCTGTGTTGTGAGGGTAGAGAAGGAAATAGATAAAAAAGGCTTTAAAAAGGTTTGTTCAGATGGACCTGTTTTTCCTTTTAGGGAGGTAATTCTGTGAATCAGCGCTTACAGGTGAAGTTAAATGACATCGTATTGTCTAATCCAATGATGCCAGCTTCTGGGTGCTTTGGATTTGGTAGAGAGTATGCCCAGTTATATGATCTAAGTCAACTGGGAGCCATTGTTGTAAAAGCAACTACCCTTGAAGAAAGATTAGGAAATAATACACCAAGAATTGCAGAAACACCAGGAGGTATGCTTAACTCAATTGGCTTACAAAACCCTGGAGTTGAAGCCGTTATAAATACTGAAATTCCTTGGCTTTCAAAGTTTAATACACCGATTGTTGTAAATGTTGCTGGAACGATGACTGAGGACTATGTCGAAGTAACAAAGCGGATTTCTTCTGTACCTGAGGTTAGCATGATTGAATTGAATATATCTTGTCCCAATGTTAAATGTGGTGGAATTACTTTTGGAACAGACCCACAAACTGCACATGATTTAACAAAGGCTGTGAAGGAAGCAAGTAAGGTTCCTGTATTTGTGAAGCTATCACCTAACGTTACCGATATCGTTGCCATGGCAGAAGCTGTTGCTGACGCAGGAGCTGATGGACTTAGTATGATCAATACATTGATCGGGATGAGATTTAATTTAAAAACAAGGAAGCCGATTCTGTCCAATCAAGTAGGTGGGTTATCTGGACCGGCTATTAAGCCTGTAGCTTTAAGGATGATTTATGAGGTGTATAAACAGGTATCGATACCAATCATCGGTATGGGAGGAATCACCTCAGCAGAAGATGTAGCAGAATTCTTTTTAGCTGGTGCCTCAGCAGTTGCGATAGGGACTGCAAACTTTGTAGACCCTTATGTGATGCCCAAAATCATCGATGACTTAGAAAGGGTACTTGATGAGATGGGAGTAGATAACATATCTGAGCTAACAGGTGAAGGGTGGAACTATGCATGATAATTAGAAAAGAAGCGTCTGATTTTGAAAATAGAATCATAGTCGCACTTGATGTAAAAAATGAAACAGAGGCACTCTCTCTAATAGAGAGGTTCGAAAATAAAATACGTTTTGTCAAGGTCGGGATGGAATTATTTTATGGTACGGGTTATACATTTATAGAAAAATTAAAGCAGATGGATTTTAAAATATTTCTTGATTTAAAAATGCATGATATTCCTAATACAGTAGGAAGGGCTTCAGCTCAATTAACTAGATTAGGTGTCGACATGTTTAATTTACATGTGGCAGGTGGGATAAAAATGATGGAGAATGCAAGAAGCGAAATGGAGAAAAACCTAGTAGCAGGACAGGAAAAGCCATTACTAATAGGTGTAACCCAGTTGACCAGCACCGATGAAAAAATGCTGAGGGAAGAGATTGGTATCGCTGCTTCTGTTGAGGAAACAGTAACCCATTATGCCGGGTTAGCAAAAAAAGCTGGCTTAGATGGGGTCGTATCGTCGCCATTAGAGGTAGAGGCTATTAAAGACCATTGTGGGCCATCATTTATTACTGTCACTCCAGGTATACGCTTAAAAGGTGGAGAGTCCCATGACCAAAAAAGAATCAATACACCGGTAGAAGCATTTCAGCAGGGAAGTGATTATATCGTAATTGGACGTGCCATCACAGAGGCCAAAGAGCCAGCAAAGGTATTTGAAGATATTATTTCTGATTTAAATAGCCTTAAATAGGGCTAACTGCTGTTTACCAACATTTTTTAATAGGAGGATTTTATGCTGACAAATGATGAGGTTATAAAAATTTTAAAAGAATCGAATGTACTGAAGGAAGGGCATTTTATATTAACATCAGGGCGCCATTCAGAACAATATATGCAAATGGCAAATGTCCTTCAATATCCAGATAAAACTGAAATATTATGTAGGGGATTAGCAGAGCAATTCAATGATGAAAAAATAGATATAGTGGTTTCCCCAGCTATAGGTGGTATCCTAGTAGGCTATGAACTATCTAGGGTGCTAGGAGTAAAAAACATTTTCTGTGAAAGAGAAAATGGGATGATGACATTAAGAAGAGGATTTCAAATTGAACCTGGTCAAAGGGTGTTAGTAGTTGAAGATGTTGTAACAACTGGGGGATCAGTAAAAGAGGTCATCCAAGTGGTAGAGGAAGCAGGAGGACAAATCGTTGGGGTAGGCGTCTTAGTAGATAGAAGTAAAGGAAAAGCTGCCTTTGGCTATCCTTTTAAATCCTTGCTTTCAATAGATATTAAATCCTATGACGAAAACGAATGTCCAATGTGTATGAAGGGGATAAGGGCAGTGAAGCCTGGAAGTCGATCTCTTCATCAATAAATATGGTAAAACCAGCATACTTAGTAGTAAACCTCAAAAAAGGTCTTTATCGTAATGGTAAAGACCTTTTACAATTAAGATATATCTCCTTATTTATTCAATTATTAAATCCTCTTTTATTCCTAAATCTCTCTAATTGGCCTAAGACCCTTCTCATAGTGAGACTAATGAGCGTTGCTCATTTAGCGATATTTGAATTAGGTGTAGTAGAGCCTCCATCTGATTTCCCGATGTTCAGCTTAGCTGAACGAGTTCACTAGTCTTCAAAAGCTTGTTTAAAGTCATTAATCAAATCATAAGGATCTTCTAAGCCAACAGATAGACGTAACAATCCATCAGTAATTCCTCTTTTTTTCCTTTCCTTCTGAGACATAGACGCATGTGACATCATTGCCGGATAAGATAATATTGATTCTACTGACCCCAGACTAACAGCTACACAAGGTACCTTTACTTTCTTTAATATTTTTTTGACGAATTTCTCACTACCAACATCAAATGATAGTACAGCACCGTGGCCGTCAGATTGCTTCGCATTTATTATATGTCCCAGGTGAGAAGATAAGCCTGTATAATAGACTTCTTTAATGTAGGGACTTTCCTTTAACCAATTAGCAATTACCTCCGCACCTTTTGTTGAAGCATCAAGGCGAACCTTTAAAGTTTTAAGTCCTCTAAGTACAAGCCATGAATCCTGAACACCGAGAATAGAACCAAAGGTATTTTGTAAGAGGCCTAATTTTTCACCTAAGGTTTGCTCTTTTGCTACGGCTAATCCAGCAATTACATCACTATGACCAGAAATAAATTTAGTTGCACTATGTATAATGATATCTGCACCAAATTCAATCGGCCTTTGATAGTAAGGTGTTAAAAATGTATTATCAACAATAAATAATAATTGTTTTTTCTTAGCAAGCCGTCCTACCTCCTTTAAATCAGTAACTTTAAGCAGTGGATTTGATGGTGTTTCAATATATATTGCTTTTGTATTTACTTGAATACTTTTTTCAATAGCTAATAGATTGGTAGTATCTATAAAGCTATGTGATATTCCTAAACGAGATAGAACCTGTGTAACTACCCTATAAGTACCTCCGTAAACATCTTCCGATATAATAATATGGTCTCCCGCTGATAGTAGTAAAAATACAGTTGAAATGGCAGCCATTCCCGAAGAAAAAGCAAATCCACTCCGCCCCCCCTCTAGCAAGGCAATCGTTTCTTCTAAAGCATGACGTGTAGGGTTTCCTGATCTGGCATAGTCATATTCTCCAGGATTCTCAATATCAAATTGGTGATAGGTTGATGCTTGGTATATAGGTATACTGCTAGCCCCAGTATATTGATCTACTTTTGCTTTATTATGAATTAATTTCGTAGAAAACTTCATTTTAATTATCCTTCCTTTTATATTTAATACTACTAATTGAAGTAAAGCTTATAAAGTTCGAGATACACCGATAAATTGCCCTGTTTGTCCTTCTTTTTTATTACCTGTCTGTGCTAATTATGTTTTCAAATTCAGCATTTCTCTACCCTTAAATGAATAAAGCATTAATTTATATTGATATTGGACTTTTTTGTAATGTGATCAACTCATTTGAATTTTCCCACGCAAGGACAGGATAGTACTTAATTTTATCCTGATGACTAATTTGATTTAGTAACTGATTTAATTTTTCCTCACTTCCTTTTATCAAATGACCTGAAACATACCCATTTTGAGTATGTTCTAAGGTTTTTCTTGAATAGTATTGCACACCATGTTGGTTAAATCTTGTATTCCAATAGCTTTCATCTATATTCGAAAAAACTTGATCATGTTTGTGAACTAATAACCAAAAAGATGGAGATGTTTTTTTCTGTGATTCATCTTTACCATTCTTTTCAGCTTTAAAATCATCTATTTTAGGATACAGGCAGGTATAAACTAAATCTTCAATGATTGCACTTGCTGTTGGTAACGCTCCTGCTCCTGGACCTTGGAAGAATAAACGCCCTACAATATCCGTTTCAATCACAATGGCATTATCCACCCCTTCAACTCCATATAATAGGTGGGATTCAGTTAAAAAAGTTGGTTCTACCTTTGCACTTACCCCTAATTGATCTTTGGTAAGAGATGCTACAAGCTTTAAACGTAATCCTAAGCTTTCAGCAATTAGCAGTTCTTCAATTGTTACCTGATCAATACCAATTTTTTCTGTCGACGACCAATTTGGTTGCTCCTGAAATACTAAATCACTTAGTACCATTAGCTTATAAAATGTATCCCAACCTTTAATATCATTCGTTGGATCGGCTTCTGCATAACCTGCTAATTGTGCTTCCTTAATAGCTTGATCAAAGGAAATTTGTCTTGTTCTCATCTGACTAAGAATATAATTTGTTGTACCATTAAGGATTCCTTCAATTTTTATTATTTGATTTATTTGTAATAACTGATGTAGTGTTCGAATAATAGGAATTCCTCCCGCTACACTTGCTTCATATGCAAGTTGAACACCATAATAGTTAGCTAACTCTTTTAATTCAGCTCCATGAAAAGCTATTAATTCCTTATTCGCCGTAATAACATGACTTCCCCTTGACAGGGCTTGAATAATATAGCTTCGTGCGGGTTCCCTCCCCCCAATCATCTCGATTACAACATCTAATTGAGGAAGATTAAGAATATCATTATAATTGGTTGTTAAAAAAATTGGAGCTTCGGGATTGGTATCTCGTAATTTCCTGCTATCCTGAATAAGAACTGCAACTACTTCAACGGGTTTCCCCAGTACTTCCTGTAGCTGGTTTTGATGGGTACCTATGGTATCATATACACCCTTTCCAACGGTCCCTAATCCTAATAAAGCTACTTTAACCGATTGCATACAAACCACTCCTTATGTTTTCTATAAAATAAAAAAACCACTTCATAAGAAGATGGCTTCAGGTCTTCTTATCTTTCAGAACCAATGTTCTGCAGGAATTAGCACCGCGTTATATACATAACCGGTTGCTGGGTTTCATTGGGCCAGTCCCTCCACCACTCTGAATAAGAGTTTTCATCATATAAAATTTTAATCAATTAAAGCTTTGAAAAGTATAAAGCTATATTACATCAATGGGTTATTTAAGTCAATTAAATTCTACATTTACAAATAAGCAATATCATTCAGCAGACATTCCTGTCTTTACAAATTCTTTTTGCGAAATATATATAATAATATGCAACATGTTATCATGTTTATCAGTCTATGATATAAGGTCCTAAAAATAATATACGAGGAGCTGACGTGATGGAAAAAAAGAAAATTAGTAAACGACATTATGAATTTCTCTCCAATCAGCTAAAAAAACATGCACAGGATGAAAGAATAACAGATGAGCAAGTGACCAAAATGCTTGATACTTACGAGTTAAAAGATGGATTAAGCTTCATTTCTATCTTACTGACCGTAGGTGCTGTTTTAATTGGGCTTGGTATTCTTAGCTTTATTGCAAGCAATTGGATTTACTTTGGGAAAATGACAAAATTTTTATTGATCATCCTAACTTATTTAGCTGTTAATGCGATCAGTTATGTTTCTCAGCATAAATATCCTAAAACTAGTCGCAGTTTTATTTATATTGGAGTTGCTATTTTTGGAGCAGGTATCTTTTTAATTGGCCAAATTTTTAATTTCAATGGGAGCTTTACTCAAGCCTTCTTATTGTGGGCTGTAGGTATACTTCCTCTCACTATGATTACGAAGGATAAATTAATGATGATATTTCTACACCTATTATTGTTTGTTTATTTAAATGGACTATTTGTGAAGGACGAATTATCTATCATTCTATTATTAATCATACCAATCATCTATCTAAGCTTAAAACGATTTGATTCTTCATTTATTCTTTTTATCACGAACATTTTAGCCTTAAACTTTATTTGGTATCTATTTAATAAAGTTGCTGGAATGGATAGTAGCATGGTCGTCATTCTATTTTTTATCATTGGCTTATTGCTATATTTTATAAAAATTCCCTATCACTCCAATGTTTTTAAATTAATAGGTAATATACAATTCAGTATAATGGGTTTTATTATGACATTTAGAAATATCTGGAATGATTTTGATGTAATAAAAAATACAGACATACCAGTACACATTATCTTTGCTGTCCTCTTCTTTGTTTTTTTACTTTATCTCGTACGTCAGCAAAATTTAGTGGCATTAATTTTTATTGGCATTACTATCTTTAGATTTTATTTTGATACGTTGTATAGCTTTTTGCCAAAATCTATTTTTTTCTTTATTGGTGGAGTCATTTTGCTAGGCTTTGGCTATTATTTTGAAAATAAACGAAGAAGAATATGGAGGGAAAAATAATGGATAAAAAAATGAAAAAAACACTTTTCTTCTTATCTGTCTTCATACCAATTATCATTCTATTATCAATGACTTTCCTTCCAATTATGGCTTATTTATTTGGTGATGAGATTCAATTAGAAACAAAAGCGATCGATCCGAGAACATTATTTCGTGGAGATTATATTGCGTTAAATCTAAAAATCAGTGATGTACCTATGGCATTATTTCCTAAGGAATTAAAGGATAATAGCTTTAATAATCAAAAAGTTAAAGAGGTATTTGCCGAATTAAAGAAGCAGGGTGATTATTATGTGGTAGACAAAATCACCTTTAATAGACCTGCAAACAGCCTTTACCTTAGTGCAAAGGTATATGGATACCAATTTAATCGATCCTATACCAATACCGTACAGGTTCAATTTCCAATTGATCGTTATTTCGTGCCTGAAAACACAGGTAAAGAGCTAGAGGATTTAACGATTAAGGGGGATTTAGTAGCAATAGTAAAAGTATGGCATGGCTATCCATTATTGGTGAATGTGGTGCCTAAGGAATAGGAGTCATAGAGATATTGGGTTAAAAGGGGAGAAAGTAATTGAAGGAATATCAATTATCTGATCAGCGAAAATTAATCGTAAGAGAGGCAACAAAAGAGGATGCAGTCAAGCTTATCGATTATATTCAAGTTGTAGGGGGAGAATCTGATTTTTTAACATTTGGTGAGGGTGAGTTTACTATTTCACTAGAGGACGAGGAGAAAATCATCGAACAACATAAAGAATCAGAAAACAATCTGTTTATTATTGCAGAAATAGATGGAGATGTTGTTGGTACTCTCAGCTTTGCTGGTGGAAAAAGAGTAAGAACGAGACATTTAGGGGAGTTTGGAGTCAGTGTTCGTAAGAGCTATTGGGGTATAGGGATTGGTAGACATCTATTGGAATATTTAATCTCATGGGCAAAGGCAACCGATTTGATTAAGAAAATAAATTTAAAGGTTCGAACAGATAATCACAATGCAATCCATCTATATGAAAAGCTCGGCTTTAAAAAAGAAGGGTTAATCACTAGGTTTTTCTACCTTAATCAAGTCTTCTATGATGTATATGAAATGGGATTGTTGATAGATGAATAAAGAAGATTTGGCTCAGATGGAGTTTTTTATCTCCACCTGAACCTTAGCACCCATAGGGCACAAGTCACACTAAATGCTAAAGCATTAAGTCGTGCTATGCCGCCCTTATTTCGAGAATGGTAACAACTCCCTCTTACGGTGTTGAAGAGGGAGTCTTGTTGAAACCGAAGATCAAAAAAGAATAAAATGTAAAATAATGTAACCTTTTTCTGTTTCTATACGTCTATATATAGAAACAGTTTTTTTTTTAGGTTATATTTAATGAGAAGTAGTAGGGGAACAACTAAATACCTATTTTTCATGAGAGGAGATTAATATGACTGGTTTTGATAAGATGTTTTGGGGATTATTATTTTTCTTTAACTTTAGGATTCAGGGGTTTGATCTTTTACCTAATTTTGTGGGGTATCTGTTTTTTTACGCAGGACTTCAGGACCTTATTAATAAAGAGAGTTATTTTGCTACTGCAAAAAAATTCACAATACCTCTTGCTGTATTGTCCTTCTTTCAATTCTATCAGCCACAAAACCATCCAGGAATTCTGTTTCAATCTTTCAATGGGTTTGGTATATTAATAAGTATAGCAGTCACCATTCTTGATTTACTGATGATGTATTATGTAACAACAGGGATAGCTGAATTAGCACATAATCATGGGCAGTATGGACTTGCGCAAACCGCTAAAAAAAGATGGCAGCTATATGCATTTACTTTATTTGCTGGTATTTTTACTATGCTATTTACACTGATAGTACCACCATTAGCTATTGTTTTAATCATTGGATTATTCATCTTAACCATAGTGGTTCTTATTTTAATGATGCTTCTGATGAAAGAATCAAATCATTTAATTATAGATCATATAGGGGAGTGAAGCTTATTGGACTCATTAAATAATTTATTACCCTCACTTGTAGGGGATAGAGTAATTATTCGTCTTCCTAATAAAGAGGATATTAAAGAAATTAGTTCTTATTATCAGGTAAATAAAGAGCATTTAGAGCCATTTGAACCAGTTAAATCAGAAAACTTTTATACAGAAGCCCATTGGGAAGAGCAAGTGAAAACCAGATTAACTGAATATAATGAGGGAAAATCCGTAAGAATGTTTATCTTTTTAAGGGACAGTCCTGAAAAGGTTATCGGAAACATAAGTATCAATCAAATAGCTAGGGGAGCGTTTCAAGCCTGCGCGATTGGATACAGTCTTGCAGCGGATCGACAAGGTCAAGGTTACATGACAGAAAGTTTGAAATTAATAATAGATTACGTCTTTAACGAATTGAATTTACATCGTATGATGGCAAATTATCTACCACATAATCGAAGAAGTGGAAATACATTAAAGCGACTAGGATTTACGATTGAAGGCTATGCTCAAAATTATTTAAAGATAAATGGGGAATGGGAGGATCATATCTTAACAAGTCTAACGAATAACAATTGGATGGAAAAGGATGAAAAAAGATAAAACGAGCCTTTATCAGAAAAGGCTCGTTTTTTCTGGTGTTTACAATTAATCGTATAAACCTTAGAATACAAGTAAGTGTTTATATCATTTTAATCGGAGGTATATCTGGTTTTTGGGATACATATTTTTTGACCAATCCTTAATTTACTAGGATTTACGTTTGGATTTAATTCGATAAGGACACCGATTGGTGTGTGGAATCTTTCAGCGAGCAAAAAGAAGTTATCTCCTGCTTCAATCTTATATTCTCTTGTATTCGGAGGACAGTTCCCTTGTTTAACATTCATTTGTAACACCTCGAGTATCTTTTTGTTAATTAATGTATTCTATTTAATGAAAATGGTTAATCAAATGGAGTTATTTTATAAAAAAGCGGATAATAAGATGGAGTGATTATATTGCAGCCTGATATTAAAGTAGCATTAAAAAATGTATTGGATAATTGGAACGGAATGCAAGGAAGTCAAATGGATGAAGCAGAGGAGGATGCTGATCGTTTTGAAGCATCATTTTATGACTTCATTACAGAAATAAAGCATTATCTTTTAAAGATGGATAGGATACCAAAAAAACTAGAAACAGCTTTAAAGCTTCCAACAATAAAAAGAATAGTTAAAGCATTACCAACACCTTTATATCTGAATTTTGAGTCTGAATTAGATTTGATGATAGAGGAGATAAACAAAAACTGATTTGCTTGTATATAATTATGTGGGGTGATATATATTAAAATTCTTATTGCTGGTGGAACAGGTTTTGTTGGCAAGGAATTAATGACATTATTGCAGGAAAGTGGACATAAATTAGTGGTGCTTACTAGAAACAAAGAACGGGCAAAGAAGCGTCTAGGTGAAAGCATCGAGGCTGCTGAATGGGATAATTCTTACATTATATTGCCATCCGAGGAGCTACAGGATATTGATGCTGTGATTAATTTAGCAGGTGAATCCATAGCAGATGGACGTTGGACAACAATGAGGAAAGAGAAAATATTAAATAGTAGAGTCCAAACAACTAGAGCAATTATAGAAGCCATTCATGATCAAGTTATGACACCAAAAGTATTAATAAATGCTTCAGCTATTGGCTTTTATGGACCTCGTGAAGATGAAATTATCACCGAAGAAGTGAAGACTGGAGATGACTTTTTATCTCAGGTAGGTGAAGCATGGGAGAATGAGGCAAGAAAGGCTGAAGAGCTTGGTGTTCGAGTTGCATTGATAAGGATAGGCTTAGTATTAGGTAATGGTGGGGCACTAGAAAAAATGCTGTTTCCTTATAAGCTTTTTGTAGGTGGGCACTTAGGAAGTGGTAATCAATGGGTTTCATGGATTCACATAAAGGATCTTGTGGGCATCATTAACTATAGTCTAGATCATGAAGAGTTAAATGGGCCAATCAACGGTACAGCTCCAAACCCTGTAAAAATGAAAGAGTTCAGCAAAAAAATCGGGAGTGTCATGAAAAGACCATCATGGTTACCCATACCTGGTATTTTACTTCATATCTTATTGGGAGAAATGTCTGAAATGCTTCTCAAAGGTCAACGGGTTATTCCGGAAAAGGCTTCTCATTCAGGTTATCGTTTTGTCTTTCCTGATTTAGAAGCTGCACTAAAAGAAATTTTACACTATACATAATTATCAGCTTATATAAAAAAGGAGAGATATTTTATCTCTCCTTTTAGACTGTTTTCAAATCTCTTTAAAAAGGAATACTATTTAACCATTGTCCTCCATCCAATGTGACACATTCTCCATTCATATAAGCAGCTTGATCAGAAAGGATAAAGTAGGCTAAGTTTGCTATTTCCTCAGGCTGTCCTAATCGCTTTAATGGGATACTATTAATGGTTCTCACTGCAGCTTCCTCTGATAACCATAAACGTTCTGCCCCACCTGTTTTATCGATTGGTCCAGGAGCGATAGCATTCACTCTAAAGCCATACTTTATACCCCACTCTACAGCTAATGTCCTTGTCATAGCTAATACCCCTGCCTTAGCACTAGCTGAGTGAATAACTCCTACTCCTGCTCCCCAAGCATATGTAGCGATAATGTTCAGCATATTTCCTTTCATCCCTTTTTCAATCCAGTATTTTCCTACCGCGCGGCTACAATAAAAAGTTCCATTTAATACGATATTAATAACAGAATTCCAACCATTAACTGAGAGATCCTCTGCATTTACAATAAAGTTACCAGCAGCATTATTCACTAGATAATCAATCTTAGAAAATCGTTGATCGGCCATCTCAACCATTCGTTGCACGTCTTCGGGATTCCTGACATCCATTTGCACACATAATACTTGATTTTCAAATTGTTCTACCTCTTCTTTTGTCGCTTCTAATTTTGCTAGATTACGTCCAGTAATGACAACAGAAGCACCTTCTGCAGCGTATTTTGTTGCTATTGCCTTTCCAATTCCACTTGAACCACCTGTGACAATAATGACTTTCCCCTTCATAAACTACCTCCATACCAGTTATTTTAAATGAATAACCATTCATTTAATTTTACCATTAAATAATAAATAACAAAACCATTATTCAAAATTTTCGAAATGTTTCTTATTTACATTGGGCGAAATACTACATAATATTTTTAAATACATTCGTTTTTGTTACATAAATATAGTAAAATGTGTGATAATAGGTTTATTAAAGACAGCTTTGGGGGGAAGTCTAGTGACAATATTTACTAAAATCGATAATCTAATAGAGAATATCATTAAATGGATCGAGATTATTTTAGCTGTGATTATCGTATTTGCTGTTATAGCTGAAGGGGTTTACATCTCTATAGATTTATATACATTGATAATCAGCCAAAATATTATTGATCAATCAAAGGTTATTTTAGACCGTTTTTTAATCTTAGTGGTAAGCCTAGAATTCGCGATTATGCTTGTCAGAAAAAACCCATTTGCTATTATCGATATATTTATGATTACAATTGCTAGAAAAGTAGTTCTCGAATATCATTCTGCAACTGATTATTTAATAGCAGTCATCACCTTCACACTATTAGTGATCATAAGAATTATCTTGGTTAATAGCAAGTTATATAAGGAAACTTTATAAAGCGAACAGGTAAAAATAATTCGTTCAAAATGTATTTATCCGTCTATATTTGTTAAAAATAGAGATAAAATAGATTTCTAGAATGTTATATTTAGATAATGGGGGATGATATATGTTAACTTTTTATAAAAAGTATGGAAGAACAGCATTTGATATCCTATTAATCGTTATTACGATTTTTTTAATTATGTTTTTATTTAGCTTTCTATACAGAATAGGAAAACCAATTTTTATTGCATTTATCATTTTCTTAATGATAGAACCATTAGCTAGATTTTTACATAAGAAGGGATTAAAGAAGATAGTAGCGACAACCATCTCCACCTTACTCTTTATTTTGGTTGTGTTGGCTGTGGTCACGATCCTAGGTATTATTTTTGCAGTTCAAATCACCCATCTTTCCTTTGCTATACCAAAATATATAGATTCTTTACAGCAGATCATTATTCAAAAAGCAGATGTTATAAAAGGACAAATTAATACATTGCCACCTGATGTCATCGAAAAAGGAAAGGAATATTTAGTCACATTTGCTGATAAAAGTTCTACCTTTTTGTCTGGTTTTTTTACCTTTTTGTCAGGCTTTCTATTAAATATATTTCATTCTTTGTCTTCCATTTCAAGTGCAATTATTAATTTTGCCTTAGGTTTGATATTGGCATTTTTCTTGAGTATTGAAATTATGGATTGGAAAAGAATAGCGAAGGAAAAGACACCAAAGACTTTTAAACATGCTTTTTTCTTTTTAAAGGATAATGTTTTTATAGGATTAGGTCATTATGTAAAGGCTCAATTAAAATTAATTAGTTTTACATTTGTTATCGTATTTATTGGGTTAATTATCTTAGGAATCAATAACGCCTTTTCTATAGCATTGCTGTCTGCATTCTTTGACTTACTTCCATTATTAGGAGTGTCTACGCTCTTTATCCCATGGATCATCTATCTATTAATTGTTGGTCATTATACGACGGGCCTTTTACTATTAGGATTATTGACCATTGTGATTGTATTTAGACAACTTGCTGAGCCTAAGGTTGTAGGAGACTCACTTGGGGTATCTGCATTTACGATGCTATCATTTATGGTTATATCCTTATCTCTATTTGGAGTCATTGGAATATTTTTATCACCAGTACTACTCATTTTAAGTAAAGCTCTAATAGAGCAAGGATATCTTAAAAAATGGATTCACTTACCGACTGATGAGTATGATCAAGAATAGAAAAAGGACTGAATTTATTCAGTCCTTAGGCTGCCTCTTAGGTAGCTTTTTTTATTAGGGTTTTTCATGTTTTAGTTGCTTGATGGTGGCTTCATCTGGTGTAATATAGAGTGTTTTCTGATTTTCATAGATGACATAGCCTGGTTTTGCACCACTTGGTTTTTTCACATGCTTAATTAAGGTGTAGTCTACAGGGACATGACTTGAGAATTTAGCTTTACTAAAGTATGCAGCAAGTATTGCAGCCTCTTCTAAGGTCTTATCTCCAAATTCCTTGGCCTTAATCACGACATGAGATCCTGGAATATCCTTGGTATGTAACCATGTATCACTTGAAGAAGCTACTTTATGAGTAAGGTATTCATTTTGCTTGTTGTTTTTACCTACATAGATCGTATGACCTTCAGAGGATTGAAAACGTTCAATATCTGGATTTTTCTTTCTTTTCGGCTTACGTTTTCTTTTTTCCTTCAGATAGTCCTGTTCAATTAATTCCTCACGAATCTCTTCAATATCCTCAACACTGGCATTATCTAATAGAGCTAAGACAGATTCTAAGTATTCAATCTCCTGCTTGGTTATTTCTAATTGTTCTTCAATAATCTCTGTACTTGTTTTCAACTTATTGTACTTTTTAAAATACATCTGCGCGTTTTCAGAGGGTGTTTTAAACGGATCTAATGGAATAGATAGTGTGCTCTGATTCTCATCATAATAATTAATAACCTCAGCTGTTTCTGCTCCACGGGTTATCTGATGCATATTGGCAGTTAATAGTTCTCCATACAGTTTAAATTGGTCTGCATTCTTTGCTGACTCTAAGTCCTTCAATAAATACTCAATTTTCTTTTCATTTTTGTTTTTTTCCGTCATAAGGAATCTTGATAGATCATGGGCTTTTTGTCGTACAGTATCTCTTTCAGCCTTTTGATCATAAAAGTCCTCAATGCAAGCGTTCATACTCCCATAGCTTTTCGCTTCTCCATCAAGGTGACTGAGCGGAAAAATTGAAAAATCCGGTTTACTGGTACCTATTGTCATCGAAGGCTCGTACTGATTACTATTGGTTTTTTCCATCCATGCATGAAATGATTTCCAGAGGTTTTCTTTAGTTGGTAAACCACTTTGATACAGGATTTCCTTTGCTATGGTAGGGCTGATCCCAGTAAATTTATTAATAAGCTGCTTATCAATTTTTCCTTCATTAAAGCTGATTGCCGAATAAAAAACTTCTTGTTCAACTGTTAATGGATTCAACTTATTCTGACTAGGAGGTTCAACATACGCTTTACCAGGTAATATTTGACGATAGCTACTAATAGCTGATGTCACATGATTTATCCCATCTAAAATCATATTTTTTTCTGGTTGAATCAGTATAATATTGCTATGTCGACCCATGATTTCAATAATTAATCGTTTTGTCTGAAAATCTCCTAATTCATCTCTAACTTTTAAATCTATATAAATAATTCTTTCGTTATCTATCTGTTTTATTGATTCAATAATTCCACCCTCTAAATGCTTTCTTAAAAGCATACAAAACATTGGAGGTTCAACTGGATTTGAAAAGCTTCTGTTGGCTATATGAATACGTGGATAGGTTGGGTTTGCTGATAGAAGAAGGCTTAGATTTTTACCATGTCCTCTAATAACGAAAACTAAATCCGTTTTATGAGGTTGATATATTTTATAAATTCTACTATCTAATAGCTTTTGTGAAAGCTCATGAACGATTGCTCTTGTAACAAATCCATCAAATGCCATAATAGGTCACCTCGTTTCCTCTTGTTAGTATAATTCAGTTTTAGCTTTTCTACAAATTAAATAATGTCCAATTTTTTTGCATTTTTTACGGCTCGTCTGAATAAAGTTAGCATGACGAGGTTAGTTGAAGGAGGGAACAGTTTGTCAAAACAATATTGGCATACCATACCAGGAGAAGCCATTTTAAGCATGTATCATGTTGACAAAAAAAACGGATTACAATCAAGCCAGGTTAAAGAAAGCTTTGAAAAATATGGATTGAATCAGCTTAATCAGAGTAAAAAAACTTCTCCTTTTACTCTATTTCTAAATCAATTTAAGGATTTTATGGTGATTGTACTTTTAATAGCTACTTTAATATCGGGACTATTAGGAGAATATACCGATTCTATCACTATTATAGCTATTGTCATTATTAACGCGATATTAGGCTATATACAGGAGTTTAAAGCAGAGAAATCGCTACAGGCATTAAAGGAAATGTCTGCCCCCCATGCTAATGTGATTAGAAATGGAGCTCTCATCACTATTCCTGCTTTAGAGGTAGTCCCAGGGGATATTGTTAAATTGGAGGCTGGTGATCGTATTCCAGCAGATATTCGGTTAATAGAAACAAATGAATTATATCATGAAGAATCAGCACTAACAGGTGAGTCAATCCCTGTTAATAAAATGGTAGAAGTTATTCCTTATGAAGATATTCCTTTAGGAGATCAAAAAAACATGGCCTTTATGGGTACATTAATAACTAGAGGTACTGGTTTAGGAATTGTTGTTGAAACAGGGATGAGTACGGAAATGGGAAAAATTGCTGATTTAATTCAATCTACTGAAGAGATGGAAACGCCATTACAGCGTAGGTTAGAGCAATTAGGGAAAATTTTAGTGTTTTTAGCTTTAGGTTTAACCTTCTTGGTTGTAATCACGGGGATTTGGCATGGACATCAAGCATATGAAATGTTTTTGGCTGGTGTAAGCTTAGCCGTGGCGGCTATACCAGAAGGACTTCCAGCAATTGTAACCATTGCTTTGGCTTTAGGTGTACAAAGGATGATAAAGAGAAAAGCAATTGTAAGAAAGCTACCATCTGTGGAGACATTAGGCTGTGCAACCGTTATTTGCTCTGACAAAACGGGTACCTTGACCCAGAATAAAATGACGGTAACCAATATATGGGCTGGAGGAAAGGATATCAAGGTTACAGGAACAGGATATACGCCATTAGGTGAGTTTTATCATGGCTCCTATCAGGTAAAACCAGAACGTCTAAAATCATTAACTAAATTAGTAGAAGTGGGGACGCTATGTAATAATGCGGCAATCGTTGAATCGGAATATATCAAAAAAGGTTTATTCAAAAAAAATAAAATAGATTGGAAAATTCAAGGAGACCCAACAGAGGGTGCATTAATCGTTTTAAGTGAAAAGGCTGGCTATTCAAAGAAGAAATTGAATAGTATCTGGAACCGAGTGAAGGAGTTTCCTTTCGATTCTTCTCGGAAAATGATGTCGACTATCGTAGAAAGTAATGATAAAAGAATGGTGGCAGTCAAAGGAGCTCCAGATATTCTACTTGAGCGTTGTACCTCGACTATATGGGAGGAAAAAATAGTACCATTAACTCCACAAATAAAAAGACAAGTAAAACTTAAAATTGAAGAAATGGCAAACCATGCTCTTCGTAATTTGGGTATCGCTTATAAGGATATAAAATCTAATGAAATTGTAAATAGTGAAGAGCATGCAGAAAGCAATCTGGTATTTGTTGGTATTGTAGGTATGATTGATCCACCAAGGGATGAGGTCAAGCAAGCCATATTAACCAGTAGGAAAGCTGGAATCAAGACAGTGATGATTACAGGAGATCATCAAGCCACAGCAGTGGCGATTGCAAAACAGTTAAATATTCTTCCACCCCGTGGATTGACAGTAAATGGGCAGGATTTATATAATATGTCTAATAATGATTTTATGGATAAAGTTGACGATATCTATGTCTATGCTAGGGTGTCACCTGAACATAAGCTTAGGATTGTTAAAGCATTACAAGCCAAAGGCCATGTTGTTGCGATGACTGGCGATGGTGTAAATGATGCTCCAGCAATTAAAGCTGCAGATATCGGAATATCTATGGGTATTACCGGTACCGATGTTGCAAAGGAAGCCTCAGCATTAGTCTTAAGTGATGATAACTATGCAACAATTGTAGCTGCAATAGAAGAAGGAAGAGGAATATACGATAATATCAGAAAGTTTATTCGTTATTTGTTAGCTTCCAACGTTGGTGAGATTCTTACGATGTTTTTTGCCATGCTATTAGGTCTACCATTGCCACTTGTACCGATTCAAATATTGTGGGTGAATTTAGTCACGGATGGTCTACCTGCGATGGCACTGGGAGTTGATCCAGCAGAAGAAAACATCATGAATCGTATCCCAAGAGATAGCAGAGAGAGTGTCTTCTCTCGAGGCTTAGGCTGGAAAATTATTAGTCGGGGATTTTTAATCGGAATTGTCACATTGACGACTTTTTTGCTTACCTATATACAGGATCCTGCCAATCTAGCGAAGGCACAAACAATGGCCTTTACTACATTAGTGATGGCACAGTTAATCCATGTTTTTGATTGCCGGAGTGATATCTCGATTTTTCATCGAAATATATTCGAAAACAAATATTTAATTTTTGCAGTTTTATCATCCATATTACTATTGGTAGGAGTCATTTATATTGAACCGCTTCAGCCAATATTTAGAACGGTTGAACTGAATTTAAATGATTGGATTGTCACCCTATTGTTTGGAGCAATTCCAACCTTTGCTTTTGGCATTAGAAAGCTATTTAACCATGGTAAAATTGCTTTGAAAAAGGCATAAATATATCATCCTGTTACTAATAGTGTAACTATACTTTGCAAACAGAGAGTGATGAATAAGCGATAAAGGAGTTTGAAAGAAGATGGAATTCATAAAAATGAATGGATTAGGAAATGACTTTGTTGTTGTAGTAAACTCTAAGGACATTCCAAAGGATATCGATCAATTGGCGATAGATATCTGTGATCGCCACTTTGGAGTAGGAGCAGATGGTTTGGTTTTTATCCTACCTTCTGAAACAGCTGATGTCAGAATGAGGATATTTAATGCAGATGGAACAGAAGCAGAGCAGTGTGGTAATGCTATTCGTTGTGTTGCAAAGTATGTGTATGACCATGAAATGGTCGAAAAGAAATCCTTAAGTGTCGAAACACTAGCAGGTATTCAACATGTCATGCTGCATCTAATGGAAAATGAAAATATTGTAAAGACCGTAGAGGTGGATATGGGTGAGCCTATCCTGAAGGGAGAGCTTGTACCTACAAAGATTGAAGGAGAACAAGTCATCAATAAAACAATTGAAGTAGATGGTAGAACCTTCTCATTTACTGCTGTTTCTATGGGTAACCCTCATGCGATCATCTATGTAGATGATGCAAAGGATTTTGATGTGGAGGTTTGGGGGCCGAAGATAGAAACACATCCTTTATTCCCTAAAAAGACAAATGTAGAATTTGTTACTGTTACCTCTGATAAAGAGATGGATATGCGTGTATGGGAAAGAGGAGTTGGTCAGACCCTGGCATGTGGAACAGGAGCATGTGCTACAGGAGTTGCCTCTGTTTTAACTGGTCAAACCTCAAGGGATGTCATCGTTCATCTAAAGGGTGGTGACCTTAAGGTGAAATGGGAGGAAAAGGATAATAAGGTCTATATGACAGGGGAAGCAAGCGAAGTTTATACAGGTAAATGGCTTGGCCCTGTTAAATTTTAATGATGGCTATATAAAATATCATAACTGTGGTATTATCTATGTTAACTATAATCTAGTAATAAATGATTGCAATGATATAAGGAGGTTTTCTGATGAAAGAAAGCTATATACAACAGTTGTTTGCTGAAAGAATTGGTGGTAACCAATATGGTAAAAGTAACGAAATATACAAGTTTGAAAAAATAAAAAGAGCAAAAGCAGAGGCAAAAAAGAAATATCCAGATGTTGAGCTACTTGATTTAGGAGTAGGTGAACCAGATCAAATGGCTGATGAAGGTGTTATTGAAGCCTTATATAAAGCGGCTCAAAAGCATGAAAACAGAGGATATGCTGATAATGGTGGTAGAGACCTGAAGGTTGCTGCATCTGAATATCTAAAAAATGTGTACCAAGTTTCAGATGTTGATCCAGACAAAGAAGTTGTTCACGTCATTGGTGCCAAATCTGCATTATCTATGCTTCCTAGTGCATTTATTAATCCTGGAGATATTGTATTAATGACTGTGCCAGGATATCCAATACTAGGCACTCATACGAAGTGGTTAGGTGGAGAAGTAGTGAATTTACCTTTAACAAAGGAAAATAATTTTTTGCCTGATCTTGATGGGATAGACCATGATACTTTACAAAAAGCAAAGCTATTATATTTAAACTATCCTAATAATCCAACCGGAGCTAGTGCGACAAAGGAGTTCTTTGAAAAAGCAGTAAAACTAGCCAAAGAAAATAATCTCATTGTCATCCATGATGCTGCTTATGCTGCATTAACGTTTGACGGTGTTAAACCATTAAGTTTTCTTTCTGTACCAGGAGCAAAGGAAGTAGGAATCGAGATTCATTCTCTGTCTAAATCCTATAATATGACAGGCTGGAGAATTGGTTTTGTGGCAGGAAATGAATTAATTGTCAATGCTTTTGCTAATGTTAAGGATAATAATGATTCTGGTCAATTTCTTGCGATTCAAGAAGCTGCAGTCTATGCTTTACATCATCCTGAAATCACTTTAAAAACAGCTAATAAGTATTCAAGACGACATAATGTTTTAATGAATACATTAAATGAATTAGGTTTTAAGGCAAATAAACCAAAGGGTTCTTTCTTTATGTATGTTGAAGCGCCAAAAGGAATAAAAAATGGTCAGAAATTTAATACTGCTGAGGATTTTTCTCAGTTTTTAATTAAAGAAAAGTTAATTTCTACAGTACCATGGGATGATGCCGGGCGCTTTGTTCGTTTTTCTGTTACCTTTGTAGCGAAAAGCGAAGAAGATGAAAAACGTGTAATGGATGAAATCAAGCAAAGATTAACAAGTGTTGACTTTGAATTTTAAAGCTTTTCTAAAAAACAATCATTTTTTGGGAAACTAACCGAAAGGGTTAGTTTCCTTTTTGAAATTTATTGTTCTTTATGGATTAAGACTTGTACCTGATGATAAAATTGATTAGAATAAGGTCATGGATGTGATTAATGATGATAAATAGTATGACTGGCTATGGTAGAGCGGACGTCATGATTGATGGAATAAAAATTTCAATTGAGATTCGTTCAGTCAATCATAGGTATCATGAAATAATGTTTAAAATGCCGAAGGACTTCATCAGCTTAGAGGACAAAATGAAGAAAACGATTCAAAAATATATGAAACGTGGTAGATTGGACGTTTTTGTCACCTTAGATGTAGATAATAATCCAAATCAACAATTAAAGGTTGATTGGGGATTAATTGACCAATACATAGAAGTATTAAAGCAGTTTAAACAAAGATACGATATTGAGGGTGAAGTTAGTATCAAGGATATATTGACTGTCCCCGATTTAATAAATGTTGGACAAGAAATATTTGAACTTGATCTTATACAAGATGATATCTTAAGTACATTAGAACTAGCAACTAAAAATCTTGCAGACATGAGAGCTAATGAAGGAGATAATCTATATATTGATTTGACCACTAGAATAGCAAGTATGCAGGATTTGTTATTAAATTTGCAGGAAAGGGCACCATTAGTAGTAGAAGAATACCGAAACAAGTTAACGACAAGGATAAAAGATTGGCTAGAAGGTGAAGTTGATATTGATGAGGCTCGTTTACTTAATGAAGTTGCTTTCTTTACAGATAAAGCGAATGTAGATGAGGAAATCACTCGATTAAAGAGTCATTTTCAACAATTTCTAGTCATCTTAGAGCAGGATGAGCCTGTTGGAAGAAAACTAGATTTTCTTATTCAGGAAATGAATAGAGAAGTAAATACAATTGGATCAAAAGCAAATGATTTAAGCTTGAGTCAAACCGTTGTCAACCTAAAGAGTGAGCTAGAGAAAATGAGAGAACAGGTTCAAAATGTAGAATAAGCAGTATAAATTGTGTGTGTTATATTATAGGGGGTCAAGAAATGTCTATAAAACTTATCAATATTGGGTTTGGTAATATTGTTTCAGCTAATCGAATTATCTCCATAGTAAGTCCTGAATCAGCACCAATAAAGCGTATTATACAAGAAGCAAGGGATAGGAGCATGTTAATTGATGCTACCTATGGGAGAAGAACCCGTGCAGTTATTATTACGGACAGTGATCATGTTATTTTATCTGCAGTTCAGCCAGAAACTGTTGCTCATCGTTTGACATCAAAAGAAGATATTACTGAAGAGTAAGTAGGAGACGAGATCATGTTTGTTCAAAAAGGATTACTCATTGTTCTTTCAGGACCATCTGGTGTTGGTAAAGGAACAGTGTGTGCACATTTGCGTAAAGAGCAGGAGGATATTATATATTCTGTTTCAGCAACAACAAGGAAACCACGAATTGGCGAAATAGATGGCGTTAATTACTTTTTTAAAACAAAAAGTGATTTTGAGAAAATGATAAAGAATGATCAATTGCTCGAATGGGCGGAATATGTTGATAATTATTATGGAACGCCTCGCTCTTTTGTAGAAAAAATGATATCTGAAGGAAAAGATGTTATTCTAGAGATAGAGGTGCAGGGTGCACTAAAGGTAAAGGAAAAATATGCAGAAGGTATTTTTATCTTTTTAATGCCACCATCCTTCGAAGAATTAAAGCATCGAATTACACAACGGGGAACAGAAACAGATGAAAGCTTATTGAGTAGAATGAATGTAGCTAAGAATGAACTTCAAATGATGAAGCTATACGATTATGCTGTGGTCAATGATGAAGTACCAAAGGCAGTAAGGAGAATACAATCGATTATAGAAGCAGAAAGACTGAAAAGGGATCGAATACTACCATATTATGAAAAATGGTTAAAGGAGGAATTATAATGCTTTATCCATCCATTGATAAGCTATTGAATCATGTGGAAAGTAAGTACTCATTAGTAGTTTCAACTGCTAAAAGAGCTAGACTAATTAAAGAAGGAGCACAAATCTTAATTGACAATCCAAAATCACATAAATTTGTTGGAATTGCACTTGAAGAGTTTTATGAAGAAAAATATTTCATTGTAAAAAAATAAAAAACAAAACAAAATAACAACCTAAGTTGGTTGTTATTTTTTTCTAATAAGAGCAATGAACGAGGATGATAGTGCATGCATTGTTAGGAGGTATGAGGGTGAAAGGAAAAAATATTTTATTAGGTATATCAGGTGGGATAGCCGCCTTTAAAGCTGCATCATTGGTAAGTCAGCTATCTAAAAAGGGTGCAAATGTTCAAGTGATCATGACAGAATCCGCTACAAAATTCATTACACCACTCACTTTACAAATATTATCAAGAAATCATGTCTATCTAGATACCTTTGCAGAAATGAATCCTAAGGTTGTTTCACATATAGATGTTGCTGATCAAGCTGATTTAGTAGTGATTGCTCCAGCCACAGCAAACAGTATAGCAAAATTAGCATATGGTATTGCAGACGATATGTTATCAACTACTCTTTTGGCTGTAACTAGTCCTATCATCATTGCTCCAGCCATGAATGTTCATATGTACGATCATCCAAGTGTAAAGGAGAATATGGATATTCTGAAAAAGAGAGGAATTGAATTTATAGAACCGAATGAAGGATTACTTGCCTGTGGCTATGAAGGAAAAGGTAGATTGGCAGAGCCCGAGGAAATCGTCCAATATATTGAGCAATTTTTTAATCGCTCAATGGATTTTTTAGGAAAGAAATTCTTAATAACTGCGGGTGCTACTAGAGAAGCGGTAGATCCAGTTCGTTTCTTTACAAATCGTTCTACAGGGAAAATGGGTTATGCCTTAGCAGAAGCAGCAATGGCACGTGGTGGGGAAGTAACATTAATATCTGGAAAATCAAAGCTTACACCACCTACAGGAGTACATTTTATTCCAGTAGAGAGTGCGGAGGAAATGTACAATAAAGTAATGGAAAACTTAGAGAAGGCAGATATTATCATTAAGGCAGCTGCAGTTGCGGATTATAGACCAAAGGAAGTCTATCAACAAAAGTTTAAGAAAAAAGAAGGCACCTGGCTGATTGAAATGGAAAGAACAAAGGATATTGCAATGGTCGTAGGGGAGAAAAAAAATGAAAAGCAATATTTCATTGGTACTGCTGCAGAAACAGAGGATCTTATTACGAAAGCAAAGAATAAACTATTAAAAAAGAAGATGGATATGATTATTGCAAATAACGTACTAGTGGAAGGTGCAGGCTTTGAGCATGATACAAATGTAGTAACCATACTGACCAAGTCTGGTAAACAGATAGACTTACCTAAAATGAGTAAGAAAATGTTAGGAAAATATATTATAGAAGAGATTAAAAAAGAGATGGTAGGTAGGCATAAATAATGTACGCAACGGTTGTAATAGATATCCCTGATACAAAACATAAGGGCTTTGATTATAGTATTCCTGAAGATTTGACATCCTCTGTCGATATTGGTTCAAGGGTTTTAGTCCCCTTAGGATCAAGAACGACTCAAGGCTTTGTCATTGCTATTCATGAGAGCGCAGAGGTAGATCATCCAAAGCCAATTAAAGAAAGTCTTGATCTAATCCCTCCCTTAAACGAAGAATTAATTGAATTAGGTCTATGGATGAAGCAATACTATTTTAGTCATCTTTATCGAACACTACAAATGCTAATTCCATCGGCATTAAAAACAAAGATCGAGGAGTATATATCTATTGAGAAGGTAGATGGTCTATTTCCTTCAGTTGAAGAAGAAGAGATTATCAATTATATCGCTAGTAAGCAGTTAGTCCATCGCACAACACTTTTATCAGCTTTTCCTAACCAGCATCAAATGATAAAACAGATGATAAAATTGGGAATACTTAAAATAAATAGAGATTTTAAGGATAAAGCTTCAATGAAAATGGCAACTTATGTCACAATCAATCTATCAAGGGAGGAATTATTAGCTCATCTTTCCGAGCTATCAAATCAAGCAAAAAAACAGAAGTTGATTATGGAGTATTTCCTTTTTGAAGAGGTAGAAGAGATTGAGATTAGTAGATTGTTACAGAAGTTAGAAGTGAGTCGTTCCTCGATTCAAGCTTTAGTTAAGAAGGGGATATTGGCGTTTGATGAAAGGGTAGTCTATCGAAATCCTTATCAGGACAGAGTTTTTCAGGATAAAAAAGTATTATTAAACAACGAGCAAAAGGATGTTTTACAAAAAATAATAGAGGCAATGAAAAACAAGGTTTCACTTCCCTTTCTCCTTCATGGTGTAACGGGTAGTGGAAAAACGGAGATATATTTAAATGCGATTGATTATGCTATGGAAAGTGGCAGGGATGCTATCGTATTAGTACCAGAGATTTCCCTTACACCTCAGATGGTGGAAAGATTTAAAGGGAGATTTGGTCAAAGGGTAGCCGTCCTACATAGCCGACTCTCACAAGGAGAAAAGCTAGATGAATGGCGAAGAATTCAACAAGGTGATGCCAATATTGCTATTGGTGCAAGGTCAGCTATTTTTGCACCATTTAACAAGTTAGGTTTAATCATCATTGATGAAGAGCATGAAAGCTCATATAAGCAAGAAGAACACCCAAAATACCATGTAAGGGATGTTGCCAAATGGAGAGCAAAATATCACCAAGCCAGTATCGTGCTAGGAAGTGCGACACCCTCGATTGAATCCTTTTACAATACAAGGGAAAAAGAGTATCAGCTATTAGAGCTTCCTAATCGAGTGATGGGTAGTCAATTACCAGTGATTGAATTAGTCGATATGAGGGAAGAATTAGAAAATGGGAATCGTTCCATGTTCAGCCACCTACTACAGGAGAAAATATCAGAAAAAATTGAAAGAAAAGAGCAAATCGTACTATTTTTAAATCGCAGGGGATATTCTACCTTTGTCATGTGTCGTACCTGTGGCTATGTGATGAAATGCCCCCATTGTGAAATCTCTTTAACCTATCATCATACGAATAAAGTTTTGCGCTGTCATCATTGTGGTTACACTGTGAAAGAACCTAAGACCTGTCCAGAATGTAATAGCAACCATATTCGCTATTTTGGTACAGGAACCCAAAAGGTAGAAGAAGAGCTTGCACGAAGATTTCCTGGTGTACGAGTGATAAGAATGGATGTGGATACGACTAGTACAAAAGGTTCCCATGAAAAACTACTAAGCGCTTTTAGAAGACATGAAGCAGATATTTTACTTGGTACCCAAATGATCGCAAAGGGACTAGATTTTCCTAAGGTAACATTGGTTGGAGTGATAGCAGCTGACACCATTTTAAAGCTACCAGATTTTCGTGCTGCTGAGAGAACTTTTCAGCTCTTAACACAGGTAAGTGGAAGAGCAGGCAGACATCAGCTTGCAGGCGATGTGATTATTCAAACCTATTCACCTGAGCATTATAGTTTACAACATGCTAGTAAACATGATTATTTATCTTTTTTTAGTCAAGAATTAAAACATAGAAGTATATTAAACTATCCCCCTTATAAAAAATTAATTATCGTTCACTTTAGTCACACAGAGCTTTCTAAAGCTATGAAGGCTAGTGAGCGATTTGTAAGGGAACTGAAAAATGACTTATTAAGGGATACTGAAGTATTAGGTCCAGTAACTTCACCAATTTCACGTTTAAAGGATAGATATAGATTTCAATGCATGATAAAATATAATAATGAATCGATGATACGAAATAAGCTTGAACATACCATTCAGTTTATTTCAGATAAAATAAAAGATCGTCAACTACTTATTAGTATTGATAGAGATCCTTATATTCTAATGTGAAGGAGTCAATTGTTATGGCATTACGTATCATTATAAAAGATACTGATCCACTATTAAGAAAAATTTCAAAGCCTATTGCTGAAATCACTCCAAGAATTCATAAATTGTTAGATGATATGGCAGAGACTATGTATGATGCGAATGGTGTGGGCTTAGCTGCACCACAAATTTCTATATTAAAACGAGTGATTGTTATTGATGTCGGAGATGGGCTCATTGAATTGATTAACCCAGAAATCATCGAAAAAGACGGTGAACAGGTTGGACCAGAGGGTTGCTTAAGTGTACCAGGGATCATTGGAAAGGTAAAAAGAGCTGATCAAGTGAAAATAAAAACGCTGAATAGAGAAGGAAAAGAAATAGAGATTGAAGGCGAGGGTTTATTAGCTAGAGCTATTCAGCACGAAATAGATCATTTGAACGGTATCTTATTTACAGATTTAACAGATGAATACTATAATCAGGAAGAATTAATGAACCTGTAATGGTAGTAAATATTATAGGAGTGATATAATGCGAATAGTTTTTATGGGCACCCCAGATTTTGCGGTGCCCTCTTTAAAGAATTTAATCAAGGCAGGACATGAAATCGTTGGTGTTGTAACTCAACCTGATCGACCAAAAGGTAGAAAACAAATTCTTACAAAGTCTCCGATTAAGCAATTAGCTGAAATGATGGGAATCCAAATATACCAGCCTGATAGAATTAGAAATAAAGATGCGATTGAGTATGTTTTAAACTGGGAACCAGAGCTTGTAGTAACGGCTGCCTATGGGCAAATCATTCCAGATGAAATTCTAGAAACACCAAAATATAAGGGCATCAACGTACATGCTTCCTTATTACCTAAATATAGAGGCGCAGCACCTATTCATCAAAGTATCATACAGGGGGAGAAGGAAACAGGTATCACCATTATGTATATGGTAAAGGAACTAGATGCTGGGGATATTATATCCCAGGTAAAGGTTCCGATTGATGCTAGGGATAATGTAGGAAGCTTACATGATAAGCTAAGTCAAGCGGGGGCTGAATTGTTAATTAAAACACTTGAAGCATTAGAAGCGGGAGAAATAAAACCAATCCCCCAGGATGCTACAATGGCTACCTTTGCACCTACTTTAAAAAGAAAAGATGAATGGATCAATTGGAATAAAACGAATCAACAAATTTATAATCAAATTCGAGGTTTAAACCCATGGCCGATCGCCTTTACTTCTTTTCGCGGGAAGGATTTTAAAATATTTAGTGCTGTTCCTGTGGATTATACCCATCAAGTAGAACCAGGGACAATCTTAAAGGTTACCAAAGAAAAGCTACTTGTCGCTGCTAGTACTGGTGCGTTAGAATTAAAGGAAGTACAGCCTGCTGGAAGAAAAAAAATGGATATTATTTCATTTCTTCAGGGTTCAGCTATTCTAGAGGGAGAAAAATTAGGTGAAAATGATGAGGAACAAAACAGCTAGAGATGTAGCTTTAGAAGTATTACTAAAGGTAGATGAGGAACAATCCTATAGTAATCTTCAGCTAAATAAAGAATTGCAAAAGGTTTCGTTATCTAAGGCCGACGTGAATTTTGCGACTGAAATGGTCTATGGAACGATACAGCACCTTAATACCATTGATTGGATTTTGGATCATTTTTTAAATAAAAAAAATAAACTGAGTTCCTGGGTTGAAAACCTTTTACGACTTAGTGTCTACCAAATTTGGTATTTAGATAAGATTCCCAATCATGCGATTGTAAATGAAGCAGTCAATATCGCTAAAGCTAGAGGACACAAAGGAATTGTCGGGTTTGTTAATGGTGTGCTTAGAAATGTGATTCGAAAAAAAGAGGTACTCACCATTCCAACAACTTTAAATGAATATGAAAGAATCTCATTAGAGTATTCCCATCCTGAATGGATGGTACGACATTTTATTGAAGCATATGGTATAGAAGAGGCAACAAATATCTGTAGAGTAAATAATTTGGCACCATATCATTCTGTCAGGGTGAATCCTTTAAAAGCATCAAGAGACGATGTGATAAAAATACTTGTTGATAAGCTACCTGATGATACCACCATCCAGCCGTCGCCATTATCAAATCAGGGAATTAGGTTAAAAGGTGGAGGAAACTTAGCTTATTCGAAATTATATAAAGAGGGGTATATTACCATTCAGGATGAGAGCTCAATGCTTGTAGCTGAAGTATTAGACCCAAAACCAGGAATGTTCGTTTTAGATGCGATGGCAGCACCAGGGGGGAAAACCACACATATTGCAGAAAAAATGGAAAATAGAGGTAGAATTATCGCGTCGGACATACATGAGCATAAAATAAAGCTAATCAAGGAACATCAAGATCGTCTTGGTATTGATATTATTGAAACATTGCTTTTAGATGCAAGGGAATTAAAGGATCAATTTGAACCAACCTTCGATCGTATTCTTTTAGATGTTCCCTGTTCAGGACTTGGTGTCATTAGAAGAAAGCCTGACCTAAAATGGATGAAAGCAGATAAAGATATAGAGCAATTAGCAAAGCTTCAAAAAGAAATACTAGAAACAGTCTCCTCACTCCTTAAAGAAAATGGAGTTTTAGTATATAGTACTTGTACCATATCAAAGCAGGAAAACGAAAGGTTAATTTTAGATTTTATTGATAAGCATCCAGCTTTTATTTTAGACAAAGCGTTATCAAAATATTTGCCTGAGGTAGCAAATGGTAAAATTGATACAAGCAAGGGAATGGTTCAGATTCTACCAAATCATTTTCACACTGATGGTTTTTTTATCAGTCGGTTAATAAAAACAGGGGAAAATACATAAGAATTATGGTGATGATATGGACAAAAAGAACATTTATGACCTGACATTTGAAGATTGGCAAGCATGGTTAAAGGATCATAAAGAACCAGCATACAGAGCAAAGCAAATATTTGATTGGCTATATGTTAAAAGAATTACAGCTATTGAAGAAATGACGAATGTAGCCAAGTCATTAAAACAAAAGCTAATTGAAGATTTTGAGTTCCAAGCATTACACACATTAACTCAGCATAATTCAACGGATGGAACGGTTAAATTTTTATTTGAGTTAATCGATGGAAATGCGATCGAAACGGTGATTATGAAGCATGATTACGGAAATAGTGTGTGTGTTACGACTCAGGTAGGCTGTAGAATTGGCTGTACCTTTTGTGCTTCTACTTTAGGCGGAGTGACTAGAAATTTAACGCCAGGTGAAATTGTAGCACAGGTTGTTGAATCCCAAAAGATAATGGATAAAGAGGATAAAAGAATTAGTAGTATTGTCATTATGGGGGCAGGTGAGCCCTTTGATAATTATGATGCCACTATTCAATTTATTCAGATCGTTAATGATGATCGGGGATTAAATATAGGTCAAAGGCATATCACTGTTTCTACTAGCGGAATTATTCCGAACATCTATAAATTTGCTGATTTGAACCTACAGGTTGGTTTAGCTGTTTCTCTTCATGCACCAAATGATAAACTAAGAACTAGCTTGATGCCAATCAATAAGAAGTATTCAGTATCTGAGCTCATCAAAGCATGCGAGTATTATGTCAACACAACAAATAGAAGAATTACCTTTGAATATGCATTGATGGGAAATGTGAATGACCAAGTGAAGCATGCAGAGGAGCTTGCACAGTTGATTGGGCATTTGAAATGTCATGTTAATTTGATTCCTGTCAACTATGTGCCTGAAAGAAATTTTGTTAGAACATCAAGAAATCAAATATTCCAATTTAAAAATACTTTAGAAAAATATAAAATAAATGTAACGATTAGAAGAGAACAGGGTGGGGATATTGAAGCGGCCTGTGGACAATTAAGGGCGAAACATGTGAAACATGAATTTAAATTATGAGGTGAGGGCTTTGTTGGCTTCAGTTAGATCGGATGTAGGAAAAGTTAGAGAGATAAATGAAGATTACGTTTATGTAAGTGAAACTTTTCCTAGTGGGTTATTGTTAGCTATAGTCGCAGATGGTATGGGGGGTCACTTAGCAGGTGAGGTGGCAAGTAAATCTGCTGTTGAGACAGTTTGTGATGTGCTAGAGCCTATCATTACGAAAAACTTAACCATTGAAGAATATAAAGATGGGTTAAAAAAGGCAATCGATATAGCTAATCTAGAGGTTTATGAAAAATCATTGAAAAATGATGGCTATAAAGGGATGGGCACGACAATCGTTGTAGCTATAATAAGTCCAGAGTGGATAATTTTAGGACATATTGGCGATAGTAGAGCCTATTTAATAAATAAACAGATAGTCAAACAATTAACGGTGGATCATTCTCTAGTTAATGAATTATTACTTAATGGTCAGATATCAGAGGAAGAGGCAAGCTCACATCCACAAAAGAATGTGATTACAAGGGCATTAGGTACTGAAGAAGTAGTAAAACTAGATATCGATCATATTAGCTGGGGAGAGGGAGAAACCATAATATTATGTACGGATGGGCTGTCTAACTATTTATCTGACGAGATGCTATTTCAGGTAGTTCATGAAAAAGATACGATAGATGAGACGGCGGATCACTTAGTATCAATAGCAAATGAAGCAGGTGGAAATGATAATATATCTTTAGTTATCGTTCTCCATGGTTAGTTTTATACAAATGGGAAAGAGGTGATCGAATATGTTAGGAACCACTATAAAAAATAGATATAAGCTACTAGATAAAATCGGTGGTGGTGGAATGGCTGAGGTTTATAAAGCCACCGATTTATATTTGGATATTGAAGTTGCAGTAAAGATATTGAGACAGCAATACGTGAATGATGAGGACTTTATAAAAAGGTTTCGTAGAGAAGCGCAATCCATTCAAAGCTTGTCCCATAAAAATGTGGTAGATGTATACGATGTTGGGGAAGATGATGATATCTATTACATTGTCATGGATTATGTAAAGGGTCAAACCTTAAAGGAGCTCATTCAGAAAAAGGGCAAACTACCTGCTAAGGAAGCAGTAGAAATTGCTAAAAAAATAGTTTCTGCGTTAGACCATGCACACCAGAACAATATTGTCCATCGTGATATTAAGCCTCATAATATACTATTAGGTGATAAAGGAGAAGTGAAGGTCACAGATTTTGGTATTGCAAGGGCTGTATCAGAAACAACCATCACACAAACGGGTTCCGTGCTAGGATCTGTTCATTATTTATCTCCTGAGCAGGCCAGAGGAGGATGGACAGATGAGAAAACAGATCTATACTCCCTTGGTGTAGTTCTGTACGAGATGGTGACAGGAAAGCTGCCATTTTTGGGAGATAGTGCGATATCTGTTGCATTAAAGCACTTACAAGAGAACTTTGTCTATCCAAAGGAAATCAATTCTGATTTACCACAAAGTGTAGAAAATATTATTCTAAAAGCATTAGTGAAGGACCCAACAAAACGTTATGCTTCAGCAAAGGATATGTATGACGATCTTGATACAGCATTAAACCCCGAACGTATACATGAAAAACAGGTTCAAGTTGATACAGATTATTACTATTATGATGAAGAGAATACAATGATCATACCACCAATTATAGATCCTAGCTTTGATGAAGATAATGACAATTATTCTAGGGAAGGAAGCAAAATGTGGAAAATCATTGGAAGAATAACATTATTGATTCTGCTATCATCTGTCATTTTTTTAGGTTATTTAGGCTATCAAAACATAAAAGCAAAATTAACTGTTCCAGATATAGAGGTGCCAGCATTAGAAGGACTTACTAAAGATCAAGCGATAAACAAACTTGAAAATTTGGATCTGACCTATACCTTAGTAGAACGTAACGATGCGGTTGTCAAAGAGAATAATGTGATAAAGCAGGATCCTCTAAAAGGAACAGTGATTAAGGCAAATCAATCTGTCATGCTATATATTAGTCTTGGTAAAGCAAAGGTAACTGTGCCAAATGTAGTAAGCAAGCAAAAAGGACAAGCTAAATTCCTACTTGATCAGGAAGGCTTTAAGAATATAGAATATGTAGATTCCTATGACGAAAATACGCCAAGTGGCGTGGTATTTAAACAGGAGCCAGAAGAAAATAAAAAGGTTGTGCCTGATGAAACCAAAATCATGCTATTTATCAGTAAAGGAAAAGAGAATTTCAAAATGCCTAATCTTATTGGACAGCAGGAGGACGTTGCAAAGTCAATTATTCTTACAAATGGTTTAAAAGTTGGTAATCTTGAATATGATTTTACTCTGGAGCAACCGAAGGGCAGGGTATATCGACAGTTTCCGTTTGATCCAGGTCGTGATGTAACTGTTGGTGACACAGTCGATCTATCAATCAGTCTTGGTTATCCAAAGGAAGCGAAAACCGTTTATGGCGAAGCACTTGTTCAAATACCTGATGGACAAAGCTCAGATGTATCTATTGTAACAAATGACTCAAGAAATAAAGATATTCTCTGGATGCGCGAAACGATAACCAGTACCAAATATTACCCAAAAATAGAACTAGTATTGATGCCTAGTGAGTATGGTACGATTAAGGTTTATGTAGATGGTAAACTGTACGATTCATCTGCTTATCACTATCAATAATTCTAATGGAGGTAATCTATGCCTAAAGGGCTAATAGTTAGAGCGTTAAGTAGTTTTTATTATGTTACATCAGAGAATAAGGTTTATGAATGTAAAGCCAGAGGGGTGTTCAAAAAGCAGAAAGTATCACCATTAGTTGGCGATTATGTAACATTTGATCTTGTGGACTCTGATAAAGGCTACATTATGGAAGTTGATAAACGTAAAAATGAGCTAGTTAGACCTCCTATTAGTAACGTAGATCAAGCAATATTGGTTTTTTCAGTGAATGAACCGGGATTTAATTCCACTTTAATGGATAAATTCATCATTCATATTGAAAAGGCAGATATTAAACCAATTATATGCATCACTAAAATGGATTTATTATCAGATTTAGATGAGCGTATTAAAGCTCAAATGAAAAAATATAGTAGCATCGGCTATCAAGTGATTACAACAAGTAAAAATGGAGAAGGTATTGAAGATTTACAGAAGACATTAAAGAATAAAATATCGGTTTTTTCTGGACAATCGGGTGTTGGCAAATCAACCTTGCTAAACACCCTTTTACCACAGCTAAATCTTGAAACTGCTCAAATCAGTAAAAAGCTAGGTCGAGGTAAGCATACAACGAGAGAGGTACAATTAATAGTGCTACCAGAGGGTGGATTAGTTGCTGATACTCCTGGCTTTAGCCAATTAGATTTCGAGGGAATAGCTTCAGGTGAGTTACAAGAATATTTTATTGAGTTTGCTAAATATAATCAGCAATGTAAATATAGAAGCTGTATGCATAAAAAAGAACCAGGATGTGCGGTAAAAGAGGCGGTTTCAAAGGACGAAATAGATGATGAAAGATATCAACATTATCTTAATTTTTTAACAGAAATTGAAGAAATGGAAGAACGGAAATGGAGGTAGTTTCATGCTAAAAATAGCACCATCTATCCTATCAGCAGACTTTTCGCTTTTAGCAGAAGAAATTGCAACCGTTGAAAATGGTGGAGCAGATCTTATTCATGTTGATGTCATGGACGGTCACTTTGTTCCTAATATTACGATAGGACCATTAGTGGTACGCTCAATAAAACCAAAAACATCACTGCCGTTGGATGTTCATTTAATGATTGAAAATCCAGATTTATATATTGAAGATTTTGTTAAAAGCGGGGCGGATCTTATCTCTGTTCACGCAGAGGCTACTAATCATTTACATCGAACCATTCATTTAATAAAGGACCTTGGAGCAAAAGCTTCAGTCGCTATTAATCCAGCTACTTCGCTACATGTATTAGATTACGTGCTAGAGGATTTAGATATGGTTTTGATCATGACAGTAAATCCTGGCTTTGGTGGTCAGTCCTTCATCAATCAGATGATTCCGAAAATAGAGGAACTACGGGAAAAAATCAAATATCGTGGTTTAAATATTGATATCGAAGTAGATGGTGGCGTAAATGATAAGACATGTAAGGATGTTATTGATGCCGGTGCTAATGTCCTGGTAGCTGGTTCCTATATTTTTAAGCAAGAGGATCGAGAAAAGGCAATAAATAACTTAAGGAAGGAGTAACCCACACGTCTACTCAAAATACGTCTTACTATCGTTTAATAAGAAAAAATAAAAATTTTCGTAGACTTTTTTTTGCTGAAGCAGCTAGTGTGCTTGGTGATTGGTTTCAGACTATTACTTTACTAGGCTTTGTTTATATCACTACAAATTCAGCATTAATGATCAGCCTTACCCTATTATCTAGATCTCTACCAGCTTTGATACTAAGCCCATTTGCAGGTGTGCTTGTCGATAGATGGAATAGAAAAACGATCATGATCATAACGGATATAATCCGCGCTGTCATTGTATTGTTTCTACTATTAGCCAATCATTTTATTTGGATAATCTTCATTGTCAACGTGTTATTATCGGTATCAGGAATATTTTTTACTCCTGCGAGACAGGCGGCAATACCAACTGTTGTAAAGGAAGAAGAATTAACCACAGCTAACGCGCTGTCCTCTACAACATGGGGACTATTGAGCATTGTTGGTGCATCCTTAGGTGGGATAACATCTGCCTTTTTTGGTTATAGTATTTCTTTTATCATCAATAGTGCTTCCTTTTTGATATCCGCATATTTTATCTATTCCGCTAGAATTCCTTCTATAAGAGAAAAACAAAATCAGCGCCCTACATTTATAGAAAATATCATGGAAGGGTATAGGTTCATTGTGAAGACACCAATTATTCTTGCTTTGATTTTAGTAGGAATGTCTTGGGGAGTAATAGGTGGTGCATATCAGATACTGTTAACGGTCTATGGTACAGATGTGTTCCATGGTGGTAATAGTGGAATTGGTATTTTATATGGGATTCAAGGTGCAGGGATTATCATTGGAGGATATTTTGTTACGAAATTTATTGGTAATCATGAGACTCGAATGAAGAACGCATTTGGTTGGTCCTACCTATTACAAGGATTGTTCTTTATCCTGTTTATACTCTCGACAAAGCTCATCACCGGCGGTATTTTTTTACTTTTGATGCGAATTGCTGGCGGCTTCATCATACCGTTAGATTCCACTCTCATTCAAAAGCATACTCCTGAACAGCTAAGAGGAAGGGTATTTTCCTTACACTCCTCTGTCTATGGTGCAATCATACAATTATCGATGTTTTTAACAGGAATACTACTTGAGTGGTTTACACCACAGCAAATCGGAGTAGTATTTGGTTCGCTTTGTTTTGTAGTGAGCTTTATATGGCTATTTATGCTATATACTAATAGATTAAACGAAGGTTAATGATTCTTTTATGCTCAAAATGTGTTTAGAAAGATATAACGATAAATAAATCACTAGCTTGTTGACTTTATCAACAAGTTAGTGATTTTTTTTGCAAAAAAACAAAAAATCCCCAAAAATAAATGAAAAATTAAGCATAATATGTCACAAAATTATAAAATATGTAAATAAATAGATGACAAATAGAAATTATTACCTTAATATATATATTATAACTTAGATAATTTAATTTAGGAGGTTTATTATGAATAACCAAATAATTCCTGTTAGAATCGCTATTATTATTGCTACTATCGGTTTTGTCTTCGTTATAGCAGGAGTTTTAAAAATATAGTTTTCTGAAGGAGGCAATATGGACAAGCTTATTTTAATTATTGGTGATAAAGATCAGGATTATCTTAATCTAGTAGCTAATTTCATTCGGCATTCTGCATTTAATCAAAAATTTTTACTAAAGTATTTTTCAAATAAACAGCATTTTAATGAGTTTCTCAACTCAGATGATAGATTAGATATACTTTTAGCTACTCCAGATATGCTTCAAGACATGAGTCGTACTAAACAGACAATTACCATTCTATTAAAAGATACAGTTGACCATGTAATATCTGATGAAACTCCTTTTATAGCAAAATTCCAACCTCTTGATCAGCTATTTAACACCATTATTCAAATTTTTTCAGAAAAAAATCATGATGCATCATTAAAATTAGTAGGTAATAAAAAAACAAAGGTTCTATCATTTTTCTCTGCCATTGGCGGTATAGGAAAAACCACCCTGGCAATGAATATAGCGAAGCAATTAGCTATTCGAAATGAAAAGGTTTTTTATTTGAATATGGAATATCTAAGCTCAAGTGAATTATATTTCCCAACAGATAGAGAGAATAGTTTTTCGGATTTGTTGTTCTATCTAGAAGCTAATCCGATGCAATTACAGGCAAAGATAGGATTATTTAAGAAAAAAGATCATAATCTTGATATTGATTTCTTTGAGCCGACTGATAATATTCAGGAAATGCAGAATATTACAAGGGACCAAACGGAACTTATATTACACACTCTGATTGAGATGCAGGAATATGATTATATCATTGTTGATCTTTCTTCCTCTTCTGAGGATCGAATTATTGTTTCTCTTGAAAATAGTGATGAAATTTATTGGTTGTTATTAGATGATATTCAAAGCATACATAAGACAAAAAAGCTTTTGCTCTACTATCATAATTTATTTGGCAAGGAATATGACTTTTTACATAAAAAAATAAAATTCATTGTAAATAAAAGTTTAGGGAATGGGTTCGCTCATGAATTAGATACCTCGATAAAGATTCATGAATTTCTACCATATATACCTAGTTGGAAGGCAATTACAAGTATTGACCAATTAATCAATGAAAAAGCATTTACAGATAAAGTGATAAAGCTAGTAAATTCCTTTAACTATAAGGAAGTGCTCTCATGATAAGTGATGAAGCAATCTATCAATTAAAGGATAGTATTCAAAAGAGTATAGATTTATCAAGTTCATTGTCCGATGAGGATTTGAGGCAGTATATAGAGGAGAGAGTTCTTGATTATTCTAAGAATCACTATTTTCTCAATGCCAAACAGAAATTAATGGTTATTAATCGAATTTATGATTCTTTTAGAGGCTATGATATTTTACAACCTTTAATTGATGATCAGGATGTCACGGAAATTATGATTAATAGCTATGATGAAATATTTATTGAGAAGCATGGTAGAGTATATCAAGAACCGATTAAATTTGAAAATCAACAAAAGCTAGAGGATATCATTCAACAAATAGTAGGACAAGTAAATAGAAGAGTAAATGAATTTTCTCCTATTGTCGATGCTAGGTTGAAGGATGGTTCTCGTGTCAATGTAGTCCTACCACCTATCGCATTGAAGGGACCAACGATGACGATTCGTAAATTCCCCGAAAAGCCTTTATCGATAGACGATTTAGTGGCTAAAAAATCGATAAATAAAGAGGTATCTGTTTTATTAAAAAAAATGGTAGTTGCCAAATATAATATTTTTATTGGTGGAGGAACCGGTTCAGGAAAGACTACATTTCTTAACGTACTCTCCAATTTTATTCCTAGCGATGAAAGAGTTGTTACCATAGAGGATTCAGCAGAGCTTCAAATAAAGAGTATACCTAATTTGGTTAGTTTAGAAATAAGAAATGCGAATACCGAAGGCAAGGGAGAAATTTCAATTAAGGATTTGATTAAAACCTCACTAAGAATGAGACCAAATCGAATTATTGTTGGAGAGGTACGTGGTTCAGAAGCATTAGACATGCTTCAAGCAATGAATACTGGACATGATGGTTCTTTATCCACAGGTCATGCTAACTCAACAAAGGATATGCTGAGTCGTATAGAAACTATGGTACTAACAGGGGCAAATTTGCCAGTGGGTGTGATTAGAAAGCAAATAGGTTCAGCTATCGATATTATGATCCATCTTTCAAGGTTAAGAGACAAAACGCGAAGAGTAACAGAGATTAGTGAAATATTAGGTGAAAGAGATGGGGAAATCGTTCTAAATAAGCTATTTGAATTTGTTGAAGAGGGAGAAAACGAAAATGGCGAAATAATAGGAGAACTAAAAGCAACTGGGAATCAACTTCATCATACAATCAAATTAAAAATGGCTGGGATTAGTTAACCGATGATGTTATTTGACTTGGAGGTGTAGGATGGATATCTTCTTGCTAGCTGCCCTTATTGGATTGCTGACATTACTTGGCTTTTATATTTATGATAAAAAAATCCATAAGACTAAAAGTGAAAATTCTTCAAAAAATGATGATAAGAAAGAAGCAAATGCTTCTGCTAAACATATAAAATCTATAGAAATTTCCTTTATTGATTATTCTATTTACAAGCTGACAATAAAGGAGAAACTATTCTATATCATTATTGGAGGAACAATCCTATATGTCATCGGATATATCTTTTACCAAAATGTTTTTATATCTTTTTTCCTCTCTTTTGGTTCCCTTTTTTATCCACGTATTCGGGTGAAGCAATTAATAGCAAAGAGGAAGGAAGAATTAACAAAGCAATTTAAACAAATGCTTTATGCTTTGGCTTCTTCAGTATCTGTAGGTAAATCAATCGAAAATGCTTTTCGTGAGATTGTGAAGGATTTAAAAATGCTTTATCCTAATCCACAAACATATATCATCCAAGAAATAGAAATGATGAACAGAAAAATAGAAAATGGCGAGACCATTGAGGAAGCATTAATTCATTTTAGTAAACGCGCAGGCATAGATGATATTAGCAATTTTACGGACGTTTTTATTATAAGCAAACGAACTGGTGGAGATATAAATGAGATGATTAGAAAAACCTCAAACATCATTGGTGACAAAATAAATATTCAGCAGGAAATTGGTGTTATGATCGCTCAAAAAAAGTTTGAATCACGAATTTTGAATATCGCTCCTTTTATTATTGTCGGACTCCTTAGTTTTAGCTCCCCAGACTATATGGCATCTCTATATCAATTTAGAACTGGTGGCACGTTCATTATGACGGTAGCATTGATGATGTTAATCATGGCCATATACATAAGTGAGCGGATTATGAAAATAAAGGTGTGATCCAATGTATGTCTTGTCTTTTCTGTTCGTGGTAGAAATCGCTGTGGCTATTTTTATTTTGTTGATTGCTGACAGAAAATATAAAAAGTTTATCAATGAAAATAAGTTGGATTTTCAATTACTTTTTATGGCACCAATCTCTTTGTTTATTATTGATAGATTATATTTAATCGAGCGATCCTATACAATCATTGAACGAATACACCATAGCATCATTAAGCTATATCAACCTAAGAATGGCTTGGCTTATACAAAAATGTTTATTGCTCAGATTATCTCTACTTTATATATCGTTATGATTTTAATAACGGGTGTAACACTATTCAATGAGGCGGATTTTACAATCTTTTTCTTTGGAATTATTTTTTTACCTATACTTGGATATGGACTAATACAGCAGTTAGAAAAGAAGACAAAGAAAAGAGAGCAACAAATCATATTAGAGCTTCCTGAGCTATTAAATAAAATAACCTTATTAGTCAATGCAGGAGAAACCATGCAAGGAGCATTTATCCGGGCTGCTGAGATGATGAAAGATCTAGAGAATAGTCCTTTAAATAAAGAGTTATTATTTGCAGTACATGAACTGAAATTCAATCGACCCTTTCAGCAGGTAATGGAAGATTTTAATAATCGCTGTGGAGTACAAGAGGTCTCTATCTTTACTACAACTGTCTTACTCAATTATCGACGGGGAGGTAGTGAGTTAATACTTGCATTAAGGGAATTAGGAAATATCCTATGGGAAAAGAGAAAATCCATCGTAAAGACGATTGGTGAAGAAGCATCATCTAAATTAGTTTTTCCCATGGTATTTATATTTCTTGTAGTAATGATCATTGTTGCAGCCCCCGCTATTATGTTCATGAATAACTAAGAAAAGGAGGTAATGAAATGAGATGGTTAATTGGTTTGTGGAGAGATGAGGAGGGTTTAGGAACCTTAGAAATTTTATTAATAGTTGCAGTACTCATTGCTGTGGCCCTTGCTTTTAGGCAATACATTATTAAATGGGTAAAGAGTCTTTTAGGTAAAATGGATCAAAATATTAATACTGATTTGCCCAGTTTTGATAGCCCTGCTGAAAGACCATAGAGTTTTAAAAAATCATGCTTTATAAGAGAAAATATGAAATGTGGTTACTAAAAATAAGATGGTGAAGAAGATGCTTTATTCAACTATTCTACATAAAAAAGGAGAAAAGCATGAACAGGGAAGTTTTACTATTGAAGCTTCCCTTCTTTTCCCTATTATTTTTCTCCTATTAGTTTTCTTGATTTTTGTAAGTATTTATCTCTATCAAAAGGTATCACTCTACTATATGGCATCAGATGCTGCTGAGAAAGTGGCATTCAATTGGAGTAATAGCCACAAGGATCCCATAACTGGAGAACTAAAATCCAATGAATATGATGACTTATATTGGCGATTAACAAGTAATAATGTTATGGATATCATAGCTAACAATCAAGAACCCATGAATAAATCTGTTTATGTACTTCCATCTAAAAACTCACCAAATGAGATGAATAAGCTATCATTACCAATGAAAAAGATGGCTTTCATCGCTTCAACATTACCAGAAAATTTGACAGGAGAAATTGAATACTCCCATCACCTCACATCAAGTAGTATAACCGTCACATTAGAGACTCCAATTAACCTCCCCTTATTTGTTAGTCGTATTTTTGGTGAGAGAGTGAGTGCTCGTGCATCCGTGGATATTACAGATCCTGTTGAGTTTATACGCAATATCGATATACTTGGGAATTATGCTCATAGCATACTAGGAAGCCGTAATTTGAAAGATTTTTTTAAACGAAAGAAGAAATAAAATGAGCTATCCAAATTTAGGTTAAAAGAGAGGTTTTTTTTGTGAGAAAATTCCTTTATGCTGATAAAGGCTCTGTATCAATTTATTTGATCATTATTACGGCAGGCATTTTCTTTTTCAATGCAGTTTTAATCGATTATGCAAGAGTTATGATTGCCAAAAAAGAAACTGATAATACGATAAGGGCAGCTGTAAGATCCGTTCTTTCTGCCTATGATATTGATTTAAGATCATATGGTTTATATGGATTACAAGAAGAGGAAGTAGAAAAAATATTTAAAGAAGCCCTAAAAAAAAATTTAGAGAATTCTCCTGGATCCTTTCATTCTTTTGAAACAAAAATTGAAAATGCATCAGTAGATTATCAAGGGGATACTACAAATAGTGAAGCTTCTAACAACTTTCAGAATGACGATTATTCTCCAGTGACTTTTGGTTTATGGAATCATCAAATTTTTAAACGTCAAATTCTCGAGGAGATGAAATATAAAGCACCTGTTAATTTCACTTTAGATATGACTGAGAAATTTTCTAACTTATCAAATCTTACTTCTTCATTGAAAAAAGGCTCTGAAATTACAGATTCATTAGATGATGTATCCAATCTATATGATTCAAGGGAAAAGAATATTCTAGTTGCAAAAGAAAAGATGGACAAAGCCAATACAATTATTAAAAAAATAAGTTTAGATTCTATTACTTATTTTACATCAGGCTACAATGGGTATTTAAAGGATAAGCGAAGATTGAAACAAATAGTTATTGATGAGGATTTAACAGAAGAGGAAAAAGATAATTTAAAAAAGGAAAAAAAAGAACTACAGGAATCGATTGATCATTTCAAAAATGAAGTGATGAAGAAAATGAACCATTTGCAATCTTATTCCCAAAGTGATTTAGCTGGGTTTTTAGCACAGGCAACACGAAATATTACAAGTGCACGTGAGATAAATGATAAAATTCGCAATGAAATTAGTAAGACAAATAACATTAAATTAAATGATGATTCAAACGACAATGCCCTTCTAAAGGGAGAAGGATTGTTATTAGAACCAGCTTTTTTCGATAGATTTGAAAAAAATATAGCGAATCAAATGGACTTATCTATAGAACTTAGACAACAAATTTCATCCATGAAAACATATGTGGTAAATGTACTAAGTCAAAATGGTGATGATTCAAATCGGATCGTAAATCAAGTATTAATAAAGAAAAATAGGATAAATCAAGTTAAAGATAATTATCTATCTATTGAAAATGATAGTAAAGTACTTTATAGCAATGAGGAAAAGAAAATAGAAAAAGCAAATAATGAAAGAAAAGAATATCAAAACAAAGATATTAAAAAAGAAGCCTCTTATAAAGATATTATGGGGATTTTTGATAGTATCAAAAAAGCGAAAAATAAAGTGGACGAATACGATAAAGCGAAAGAATTATATAAAGAATATGACACATTAAATAAAGAATTCAATCAAAGTGTTGAAAATAATAATTTAGATGAGAAAAATCCAATTAAAAAAATAAGTTCGCTATTTTCTGATTTAGCTACTGCTCTTGTTAATGTTAGAGATGAACTTTATGTAAACGAATATGTATTTGATAAGTTTCAATCATTTGACCCAACAAATATTATGGAAATGAAAAATGTTAAGGATAAAATAAAACAGTTAAAGGATACGACTAAAAATGTAGACAGCAATAATAAAAGCATAAATAAAGATCATTTACTAGATATGTTAGATATACATAGTCAGGAAGTAGAATATGTTATTTATGGTTCAGATGTACCTAGTGGAAACATTTCTAGTGTATTTCGGGATATTTTTTTAATTAGAATGGGGATTAATACCTTAGAGGGATTTACTGATCCTGAGGTGAGAGCACTTACTCATCCAATCGCTATTGCGATAGGTGCCATTTTATACGGAATTACAAAATCTGTTAAAGATATGCTAGAACTTTTTGAAACAGGTAACAATAAAAAATTATCTAAGTTTGTTCCAATATCTGTTACCTATAAAGATTATCTCCGACTGTTATTTTTATTCCATCCTGGAATGGGTGGAAAACTATCACGAATTCAAACTATTATAAGCTTAAATACCAATTTAGATTTAAGCCATATTCCTACATATGTTGAAGGGAAGGTAACTACTTCCATCAAGTTTATGTTCTTGCCTAAGCGTTATCAGATTATAAAAAGAGCAGCGATGTCTTATTAGAAAGGAATTGTTTCATGGAAGGATATTTTATACTATTAGTTATCATTCTTATACCAGCTATGTATATGGATTCTAAATATGGTAGAATACCTAATTATCTCACAATAGGCGGGGTCTTGATTGGTATATCCTATCATTTGATAATTCATGGTACGACAGGATTAATATTCTCTTTAAAGGGTCTTTCCATAGGCTTCTTCTTATTAATCATTTTATATCTTTTTGGTGCAATTGGAGGAGGAGATGTTAAATTATTTGCTGCTATTGGGGCATTAACAGGAATGAGCTTTGTAATTAATAGTCTTGTCTACTCGATTTTGTATGGAGGAATGATAGGATTGTTAATTTTATTATATAAAAAAGAGTTTACTCAGCGAATGGTGCATGTTCTTTATCATTTATTTGGAATTATCTTTCTCCATCAACTTCAATCCATTAAAGATTATAAAGATAATGGTAGCTATAGGTTTCCGTTTATGTATGCGGTTATCCCAGGTGTGATTACTGCATATTTTTATTTTCACTAGCCCGATAGCAAACCGCCGCTAATATTTTCTTTCAAAAAAAAGCGGAGCTAAGCTCCATAAGTTCAACTAAGATTCAGGTAGCCCGTCTGAATGAAGTTTCACTATGAAAGGAATGGTAAAAATGAATCATCGCATATATGGACTTCAATTTGATTATGACCAACAAAATGGGAATTATCTCGTAATTAATAAAGCAGATGGTCTAAGTAGTCAGGAGTTATCGGAAATAGAAATGAAAATGTTCCAATCGACTAATGTTCCCCATGTACTACCTATCTTAGTGGAGGAACAGGATTATAAAATAAAATTGTGGTATCGTCTAGATGCTAAAAGAGTCTTAACAAATGTACTTCAAACTAAAAAATTAACAATGGAAGAATATTATCAATTATTATTAAAAATCATAACGATTATTGAAAAAAGCAACAATTATTTGCTTAATGAGGAAAAATATATTCTTCATGAGAGCTTAATATACCTCGGTGATAGTATAAATGAAATTAGTCTTACCTATCTTCCCCTTATTACAATTCCTAATAAACCTCAAATAGGGGATGAAATAAAATACTTAGCTACAAATTTAATTGGTTACATCAATCATATTGAAGATAATACACTAAAACAATTAATTGGTCTCTTTAGTAAGAAAAGTGATAGTATCGCAGAATTAAAGAGAAAAATAGTAGAGCAAATGGTAAAGAGTGAGCATAAGTCTATTCATGAGCCTATTAATAATAAGATTATTAAAAAGAAAGAAGAAAGAGAGCCGCTTCAAAGTCATTTAGTAATAAATAAGAAAGAGGAAATAAGTAATCCTAAGGAAATAGAACCAAAAACTAAAGTCATCGTGCTTGCTTTAGCCTTTTTGATAATAGCCATGATCTGGCGGGGATATCTTGCGTATCCTAGTGAAGGTATGCTCTATCTTAGTATAGGATTTACTATTTTATTTGGAGATCTTGTTTTTATACTATTGAAAATAAAATGGATGAGTAGACGATATGAAAAAGATATCGTGGGAATTGAAAAAAGCGATATTGAGCCAAAAATATTTAATAAGGCATCATTTGATGTTGAAAAAATAGCAGTTGGAGATTACTATCAAAATCTACCTAATCATACGACAATGCTATCTACATCTAACGATACGGTTGTTCTAAATCAGAGTAGTGGGAATGATCAACAATTAAAAGCTTATATAGAAATAGAAAACAATAATAGAGTAGAAAAAATAGAGATAAAAGGCGATAGCTTTATCATTGGTAGAAATGCATCATCTGTCAACTATCTTATAGATGATATAAATATTTCAAGAGTTCACCTTGAGATTCTGCAAATAGAGAATGGTTACGCCGTGAAGGATTTAGGCTCGAGAAATGGCACCTATCTAAACGAAGAAAAATTAATTCCAAACAAAGCTTATGTCGTGAAGCATAATGATAAGCTTCAGATTGCAAAGAGATTATGTACCTTTACGCTGAGGTATAACCAGTGAGTGGGAATTGGGAGTTTGGAATTACAAGTCATACTGGAAACATTAAAAAGGTAAACGAGGATGCTGCTTTTATAAGGATTGGTAAGGAAAAAAATAATAATGAGATTATATTAGCAATGATTGCTGATGGCATGGGAGGATATCAAGCCGGTGAGCAAGCAAGTAAAATTGCAATTGAAAGAGTAAAGGAATGGTGGGATGAGAGAATCGATTATCTTTTGAAGCGGAAAAATCCCACCAATCATATAACTGACGAATTAGTTCAGCTGTTGGAGCTTATCAATTTAGAACTAATAGGTTTGGGAAAAGAGTATGGGATAAAAACAGGGACAACTCTCTCCTTGATTTTGATGCTAAATAAAGAGTATCTAATACTCCATATAGGGGATAGTCGAATCTACCAATTGGATACAATGCTGAAACAGTTAACGGAGGATCAATCTTTTGTAGGAGTTCAAGTGAAGCAGGGTCGACTGACAAAGGAAGAGGCTAGAGTTCATCCTCAGCGAAACGTATTGCTACAATGCTTAGGAGTGGAAGCTGATATTGAAATAATTATGAAACGAGGAAAATATCATTTTAATGATTTATTTTTACTATGTAGTGACGGTTTTTTCAGTCTTTTTTCTGATGAAGAGATTGCGTCAATGTTGAATAGGTTTAAAAGAGAAAAGTTCGATTTACAGACAATGAGTGAGAATTTGGTTGAAAGAGCTTTACTAGCAGGAGCAACTGATAATATA
>CAZEQK010000012.1:20426-76371 GCA_964514395.1 uncultured Bacillaceae bacterium | reverse complement strand
GGATAATACTGATCTATTTGTTCCACGATCCCCTCTCCTTTTTAATATTTTATTTTATTTACATTCTATACTTTATATGGAATAGATGAAAGGGAGATTTTTCCCATGAAGTTTATATTCATTATATTAATCTTTACATTTATTACGTTGTATCATGGAAAAATTTAAAAAGATGTAACGGGGATTTGTTTAGATTTTTCGTTCCATAATTAACCAAACTAAAACATAACCAAAAGAGATGAATTTTTCTTCCAAACTTCCAGTAGAACTGTAATTTTTCCAATACCTTTAGACGATTCGCATCATCATATTCAAAGGAAGTATAGGTGCCGTTTGTATAGGTTATAGAGCTAATATTGCCTTGCTCATCATACACAAATTTGGTAATGTCAACACTGTTTCGTGTTAACTTCTTCATTTGATCTAATGAATTATACGTGTAACCGTGAGTCGATGTTGCTGTTCCAGCAGTGATAGTCATTACGTTTCTATAAATAAACAGTTGTAATTTTGATAGATAAGAAAAATCAAGAGGGAATAATTCCTCTTGATTTTTTGGTTAAAACAGTGCTAATTAAGTTAGTTATCATGTCTTCTATAAGAGTATAATAATTTAATAATTCTTTCATCCGAGGAATCACAATTTATCTTGATTACATCTTCGATTAAAAAAGTTGATTCTCCGTCATCTAACCCATTTGAAGAAATTCGTGAAATTGTAATTCCATTAGGATTAACATCTTTGACAAATCCAACTATATTATCTTGACTATCGGTCTCATCAATGCAGATTGTAACAATTAATTTTTTCTTTTGAGCAATAACAAGACTCTCCTTAAATAGATTGGGTTTTTGATTTGCTTTCTTTTTAAAGAAATCTTGGTGCTTTTGCTTTTGAAGATTGTACAATAATTCTAGTCTCCGTTCATACTCTCCATTAACATCAACTCTAAAAACATCTTCTATCCTTCTAATAATATAACCATCATATATACCTTCTGGAGTAACATGTTTCATAATAAACTGGCCAGCAGATAATGAATCTATGAAACCGACAGAACACATTTCTGGTTGATATCGGTTCGAGTATACAGAAACCATTAATCCATCTTTGTGTGAACGGTTTAAGACCGATAAGATATTATTCTTCTCCATTTTATTACCCCCATACTTTTTTTATTTTACTATTTTCGAGATCTCCAATTTTTTTGTTTCTTCTTTTCACTTTTTCGGCTCGGACTTAGTTTTGTATGCTTATTCCAAGTACTTTTTCGTTTGTTTTTTGTGTGTTCACTGGCAAAATAAACTACAATACCAACACCTACAGCAATAATTGTTAATGTTATTTCACCAATACCTGTTATAAAATAAAGAGACACAGCCCAAGCAAAATGTCCATTATAATCCACATACATAACCGGGTTGTTTTTGGTATAAGAATACTGATTCAAGCTTAGCGGATCTTCTTCAAAACCATGGAACGTATCTCTTGTAATGAAACGTCCAATGCTTGGATCATAATACCTTGCCATCAAGTAATATAAGCCTGTAGCTTCATCATAACGGTATCCAGCATATCTAAGTGGATTATCTGCTGCCATCGTACCTGTTTGAGATAAAATATTACCCCAAGCATCGTAGCTGTACTCAGCTACAATATTGCCACTGCCATCAGTTAATGCCACAACATCACCATGGCCGTTAACATGGTAGTAATAGGTTACTCCACCTTTTGTCATGGTAGCTGGATTTCCTAATGGATCATAGGTATATTCCGCTGTAATATTATTGCTTGCATCGGTTTCATAAATAACTTTATCTCCACTGTAGTGGAAGTAGGTTGTTCCACTTGTAGTGGTTATGCTGGAACGTTTACCTTCATGATCGTAAGTGTAGGTTGCAATTGTTTGGTTTGAAGCATCTTTTACTTCAATGAGCCTGTTTTCTTCATCATAGATAAAGGTTTTATTGCCATTGTTAGTCAAGTTACCATTCGCATCATAGGTATAAGCTTGTCCATCTACAGAGATGAGCTCATTCCCATCATTGTAAGTGTAGTTGGTTATAATAGGTATCATCAATACTAGCTATGTGTAAAGCTGATTAAGAAAAAAAATTCTTGTCCTTTATTTGTAACCTCAGTAGTAAATAAAATCAACCCTTCCATACATTCGAGAAGAGTTGATAAAAACTTCAAACAATTAAGTACGAATTTAAATTGTTACTAAATCCGTAAAAAGACAATTAAATATTTTTACTTGTCCTTTTTCAAGATACTGTGTTTCTACATTTTCAACTCTTTTATTAACAATTTCAGTTGAAAGTTCCTGATATCCTTTAGATTCCATTATATTATTTAAATGATTAGTAGCGTTTTTCATTTCTTTATTGTAAACGGTAATTGTATGAAAATCCCACTGTTCTATATTAATGTCGTAGGTACTTTCCTCGAAGAAATAATAATAATATTTATTTAGAATACTAATAAATATTCTTAAATCTAATCGTTCCCACCTTAAATAACGTATCAATTCTATATCATCATCTAAAATCGGTTGATTCTTATGCATTAATATTTTGAATTCATAACAATTACTATCAGATATATCTGTCCAATCAACAACAGCGTATTCCTTATAAACTTTTTGAATACTTTTTTCTATATCATTCTTAAACTTCTCAAATAGGTGATTCCCCCTTATTTTAAGGAGATTTTTATATTCAATCGATGTTATATAATTATACTCATTAAATCTTACATCCCTTGGAAAATATAAACTTATGGTTTCATTAATTTCGTTAAGAATTCTCACTTTCGATTATCTCCTTTGTTAAAACGTTTATCATTTAAAAGCTTTTTGGCTTTTTTCGCATCACGATTACCTTGTTTTGCCAACTTTTCTATTTCCTTAAGAGTTTTATTTTTCATACTTGTAGGAAATTCGCGATTGATAGATCCTTTTTTCTCAGATGATATAATTTCTTGTGCTTTTTTACTAGATCTTACCGATAAATAATATTTTGCCTTCTTATAAATCCAAGAACCTGCATAAAATGTTGCAACACCTAAAACAACAATAACTGTTCCAATTAGGACTATTTCGCCGATACCTGGAATAAAATAAAGAGGTGCAACCCATGCCCAATGCCCGCTTGGATCTACATACATCACCGGATTATATTATTCTTCGTATATGCATACTGATTCAAGCTCAGCGGATCTTCTTCAAACCCATGGAATGTATCTCTTGTAATAAAGCGTCCAATGCTTGCATCATAATATCTTGCCATCAAGTAATATAATCCAGTTGCCTCATCATAACGGTATCCAGCATATCTAAGTGGATTATCTGCTGCCATCGTACCAGTTTGAGAAATAATATTACCCCATGCATCGTAGCTGTACTCAGCTACAATATTGCCACTGCCATCAGTTAATGCCACTACATCCCCATGACCATTCAGGTGATAGTAATAAGTTACCCCATTTTTAGTCATGGTTGCCGGATTACCTAGCGGATCGTAGGTATATTCCGCTGTAATATTATTGCTTGCATCGGTTTCATAAATAACTTTATCTCCACTGTAGTGGAAGTAGGTTGTTCCACTTGTAGTGGTTATGCTGGAACGTTTACCTTCATGATCGTAAGTGTAGGTTGCAATTGTTTGGTTTGAAGCATCTTTTACTTCAATGAGCCTGTTTTCTTCATCATAGATAAAGGTTTTATTGCCATTGTTAGTCAAGTTACCATTCGCATCATAGGTATAAGCTTGTCCATCTACAGAGATGAGTTCATTCCCATCATTGTAAGTGTAGTTGGTTGTTGTTGGAGTTCCACCAACTGTTACTATTTTCTTCGTCCTGTTTCCCACCGCATCATATTCGTACGTAATGGTGGTTCCATCTAATAGTGTTTCTTGGGTTAATTGGTTTAATTCATCATACTGGTAAGAAATTGTTCCACTGTTTGTTACAACGCTGGTAATGTTATTATTAGCATCATAACTGTATTCATATTTTTCAAGTAACCCGCCATTTGCGTTGTAATTCTTCACTGCTATTAATCGGTTTCCATCATCGTAGGTGATGTTTATACGTTTAATGGAAACAACATTCCCCTTCTCGTCATAAACAAATTTTTCATGGCTTGTACTGTTACGAGCCAGGTTTACTATTTGATCTAATGGGTTAATGAGTCGCTGATGAATTTTAATTTGATCGGTTGGTATTGGAATCAAAAATTCTTTCTTAAATATAAACTCCCTCTTAAGTAAACATTAATCTTTTTAAGTCTACTTAAGAGGGATAATATCAATGATATCTATTTTTATTCTTTTTCTAATTCTAAGAATATTTTTTTATCTTTTTCTGGAATTTCCTCGACTTTTTTGTATTTTTTATACTCACCTGTCTCATAATTTAGTATAGTATATCCACTTTCTCCTATTACATATACAAATGGTTTAATTTCTTTATACTTATAAACATTGAATTCTATATTTTCTTGTGTTTCACTATTTAATAACGGGTTATAAGAAGGTCCAGATAATATTTGGAATGTGCCATCTCCAAAAATATCGATTGTATCCTTTCCAGGTTTATATTTATAATTATTATAACAACTTGGAAGCGAAAGTATAATGGCAAGAGATAAAAGTATTACTACTATTTTTTTAATCAATTTTAAATCCCTCATTTAGTTATTATCATCTAATATTCTGTCTAATTGTTTTTTTAAACTTTTATAATGCCAATTAATATGATCAAGCTCTGATTCAATCAATATGAAAGTATCTTTTAATTCTTCAAGACTATCAACTCTTTCTATAACTGAATTAACTATTGTAATATATTTTTGCACACTTTCGTATATATCAGATATATCAACAGCAATTATTTCATAATTCGAATCAAAAAGTGATAATTTGTTAATTAATCTTTTAAATATCCCAGTTATATCACCATCTATTTCATTATTTTCAGAAGTATTCATAATCATTTCCAACTCCAATCATTTCTTTAATTTCTTTTTAAGTTTTTCTATTTCTTTCTGCCAATTTCTTATTTCTTTCTCCCAATGATTCCTTGCTTGAGAGTTTGGCTCATTTCTTATTTTGTCTTTATGCTCATTTATTCGTTTATTTAAACTGTTAATCTTTTTTTTAATCGTTTTATTATTCTGAGCCCTAATGATATAGTCTTTTGCTTTCTTATAAATCCAAGAACCTGCATAAAATGTCGCGACACCTAAAACAACAATAACTGTTCCAATTAGTACAATTTCACCAATACCTGGTATAAAATAAAGAGACGCAGCCCAAGCAAAATGTCCACTCGGATCCACATACATAACCGGATTATTTTTCGTATAAGCATATTGATTCATACTTAACGGATCCTCTTCAAACCCATGGAACGTATCTCTTGTAATAAAGCGTCCAATACTTGCATCATAATATCTTGCCATCAAGTAATATAATCCAGTTGCCTCATCATACCTATAACCAGCATATCTTAATGGATTGTCTGAAGCCATCGTACCAGTTTGAGAAATAATATTACCCCAAGCATCATAGCTGTACTCAGCTACAATATTGCCACTTCCATCCGTAAGTGTTGTAACGTCACCATGACCATTTAAGTGGAAATAATAGGTTGTCCCACCCTTTGTCATCGTTGCCGGATTACCTAGCGGATCGTAGGTATATTCCGCTGTAATATTATTGCTTGCATCGGTTTCATAAATAACTTTATCTCCACTGTAGTGGAAGTAGGTTGTTCCACTTGTAGTGGTTATGCTGGAACGTTTACCTTCATGATCGTAAGTGTAGGTTGCAATTGTTTGGTTTGAAGCATCTTTTACTTCAATGAGCCTGTTTTCTTCATCATAGATAAAGGTTTTATTGCCATTGTTAGTCAAGTTACCATTCGCATCATAGGTATAAGCTTGTCCATCTACAGAGATGAGTTCATTCCCATCATTGTAAGTGTAGTTGGTTGTTGTTGGAGTTCCACCAACTGTTACTATTTTCTTCGTCCTATTTCCTACTACATCATATTCGTATGCAATGGTGGTTCCATCTAATAGTGTTTCTTGAGTTAATTGGTTTAATTCATCATATTGATAAGTGATTGTTCCGCTGTTTGTTACAACGCTGGTAATATTGCTGTTGGCGTCGTATGTGTACTCATATTTTTCGAGTAACTCACCCGTTGCATTGTAATTTTTCACAGCTTGTAATCGGTTGGCAGCTAAATTTGCATATATGGACTTATATTCATCGTCCCTTGTTTTTGTATCATTAAAAATTTACTCACTTGAGATTGATACTATGATTATACAAAAAAAAGGTATAATTCCTCAAATAAATGAGATATTATACCTTTTGGACTTTTTTAATGACTTTTTCAGTGCCCTCGATATACGAGGCCTTTTTTTCAAAAAGCACTTATTATTCATCTTTTTTAAATATTATTCTCATTATAAAAGTAACTATTCCAGCATCAATTACTATCAGTAAGTCCGTTAACCATATGTTTTCGATGGTAAAAACAATAAAAGTTGCTACTATCAGTTCTTGCTTTTTTCCTTTTCTTTTAGTTTCATTGTTCCAATTAAAGTTGGTAGTACAAAGAATAACAACGAAAGCTCAAAAAGAAAGTATACTTGATGATAACTTTTCACAACAAAATAATGAAAAATAAAAGAATAAACCAACCCAATAGTTAACAATAAAATTTCTATCACATATCGAAATAAAAAACTTATTTTTCCGTAAATCCTTTTATAGTGAGTATATCTTACTTTTGTATAGAGAATAAACAATACACTTGAAACTACTAATACAACTAACAAAATTAATTGAGAAAGTGATCGTTGGCAAAACGAAAAAACATATAGTAGAAAGAAACTACGAATAAAAAGATAATGAGAATCATTTAGTAACTTATGAATAAAACTTTTATTTTGCATGACTTTCAATCCTATATGGAATACCCCAATAATTTCTCTTAAGCGTAATTTCTATCCCACCCTTTCTTTGTTGAAAGGCATCATATATAGCTACCGCTAATGATCCCACAGTAGGGAGTCCAATTAATGTTGCCGCAGCAGCTATTGCCCACCCAACTGGACCTGCCCAGCTACCAATTCGAATCATAAGGAATGCCCATTGTGCTAAAAGATATTGTCTAAGCTTATATATTCCAATTCCGATAATTACTGATGCAAGTGGGTTTATCCCTATTGCTACAAGCACTTTTCCCACATTCCTTAAAGAAACATAAAAATAGCCAGTTGGATCAATCTTATTCACAGGATTATTGTCAGTATAGGCATATTTATTTAAACTTAAAGGATCATCTTGAACTCCATTAAATGAATCCCTTGTAATAAACCTTCCATCTTTTGCATCATAATATCTTGCCATCAAGTAATATAATCCTGTTACCTCATCGTATCTATAACCAGCATATCTAAGTGGATTATCTGCTGCCATCGTACCAGTTTGAGAAATAATATTACCCCATGCATCGTAGCTGTACTCAGCTACAATATTGCCACTGCCATCAGTTAATGCCACTACATCCCCATGACCATTCAGGTGATAGTAATAAGTTACCCCATTTTTAGTCATGGTTGCCGGATTACCTAGCGGATCGTAGGTATATTCCGCTGTAATATTATTGCTTGCATCGGTTTCATAAATAACTTTATCTCCACTGTAGTGGAAGTAGGTTGTTCCACTTGTAGTGGTTATGCTGGAACGTTTACCTTCATGATCGTAAGTGTAGGTTGCAATTGTTTGGTTTGAAGCATCTTTTACTTCAATGAGCCTGTTTTCTTCATCATAGATAAAGGTTTTATTGCCATTGTTAGTCAAGTTACCATTCGCATCATAGGTATTGGCTTGTCCATCTACAGAAATGAGCTCATTCCCATCATTGTAACTGTAATTGGTGGTTGTAGGAATTCCACCAACTGTTACTATTTTCTTCGTCCTATTTCCTACTGCATCATATTCGTACGCAATGGTGGTTCCATCTAATAGTGTTTCTTGAGTTAATTGGTTTAATTCATCATATTGATAAGTGATTGTTCCGCTGTTTGTTACAACACTAATTATGTTATTATTAGCATCATAACTGTATTCATATTTTTCTTCCAAACTTCCAGTAGAACTATAATTTTTCAATGCCTTTAGACGATTCGCATCATCATATTCAAAGGAAGTGTAGGTACCGTTTGTATAGGTTATAGAGCTAATATTACCTTGCTCATCATACACAAATTTGGCTAGGTCAACACTGTTTCGTGTTAACTTATTTATTTGATCTAATGGATTATACGTGTATCCGTGAGTCGATGTTGCTGTTCCAGCAGTGATGGTTAATGACTCTAAGTTACTGTTAGGATCATATACAAAATCGACACTGTTATTTGTACCTTCTTGTTGTTTGGTTACTCTGCTATTCTTATCATATGTGAAGGTAGTCGTTTCTCCTGTTGCTGTTTCGGTAATAGTGATTGGGTTACCATTGGCATCGTAAGCATAACCCCATTTTTGTACACCATTGTAATAAACACCATCCATACGATTTAAAGCGTTATAGCTATAGGATATCACATCTCCTTTTGGATAGATGAGTTTTGTGGTATTCCCGTTTTTATCATAGCCAAAATCAATAATTTGGTTCAGTGGATTTGTAATGCGGGATACCTGATTAAACTCATTATATTCATACTGAGTCACTTTATTCCTTGCATCGGTTACTGTTGTACGATTACCTGCATTATCGTAACCATATAGGGTATCATTTAATTTCGCATCCGTTACTTTAGTTAATAGATTACGATTATCATAGACAAAGGAAGTGGTTTTCCCTTTGCCATCAGTAACACTTGTTTTGTTACCAACCGCATCATAACCAAAGGAAACGGTATTACCAATAGGATTGGTAATTTGGGTGATATAGTTTTGGTTACTGTCATACGTATATCCTGTAATCGCATTTCCTGTTTCAAGGCGCATGGCATCAAACCAGGCTGTTCCTGTTTGGTCATTAAAGACATAGTAGACATCAATGGAGTCAAATGCTTTTGTTGGATTTACTTCTGCTGCTACATGCTGCCAACCATCCATTGTTTTATTAAAATCGTTAGCATTACTCCAATCAGTTGTTTGGTCCGTATAGTTAATAGCTACTTGAAGTAAATAATTACCCCCAACTGGATCAGCACCAATCTGTTTGGACCACCCAGATAATGTAAACTTGGTATTTTGGTCACCTGCGAAAAGAATGTGTTGCTTGATATATTTGTCTTTTCCACTCTCTCCTGTTAACATAAACGAGTTTGCTCCAGCATATACCTCTGTTTGATCAATTCCATCATTAGCTGTTAAATTACCACTTGTGGTCCAATCATCAGGAATATTATCACTGTTTACATCTCTTTCAAATCCTGCATTCTCTACTAGATTGTATGAACTTACTACGGTTCCTTTTTCAAGTTGTATTCCGTCAAAGGTTGCTGTACCAGTACCTGCATCCATTCCAACCGATGTGCGGATTTTGGTTGTACCACTTGGAACCGTATCGATAACTTCCTGTACTCTGGTCCAATCATGAGTACCTTTCAGTTTATAAGCTGTCTTTTGACCAAGCCAAGTATTTACGTCATTATAGAAATCCAATTTAATATAGGCATTGTTTGTTGTATTATCCGTTTTAATAAACCCACTAACTACATATTGACTGCTTGTGTCGTAGGATATCATATCCGAAGTAATTACTGCCCAACCTGTTGGATCAGAAATACTTACAGCTTTATTCCCATACTTAGCTGTACCTGACCACGTAAAGGTTGCTGTCTTTGTATCTTGCACTAACTGGGTCCAATAATCTGGCCAATTATTTGTATCATTATCTGTTTCAAAATTAGAATTGGTTACAAGATTATCTGCTGAGGCAATCAGTTTTGTATCATAATCAATATTACCATTGATAAAATATCTAGATGCAGAAGTCTGAATGTTCGCATCGGTTGACTCTAGTAGGTTATTCTTAGAATCATAATCACTGGTACTTACGTTACTGTTAAAATCTGTTTCTGTTATAGGATTGTTATTATTATCATAAGTTGTAGTAGCACTCTGTCCTTCAGGATATTGCACTTTGGTAACATTGCCATTATCGTCGTACCAGTACTGATACATAGCGCTACCACCACTGCTATTTTCGTTAGGATCTGTTATTTGGATTAAGTTATTGTTATTATCATAAGCAAAGGTAGTAACAGCTTTATTTTGAGCATCTAATGGATTCTCTGTAATCTGCACAATATTTTTATTTGCATTAAGTTGATAATCAACTCTTCGTCCTTCACCATCGGTAACGGTGGTAACCATTTGATTAAAATCATAAACATAATTAGTGGTACTTGTTGTTTGTGTACCATCAATAGTGATTGGATAGCTGACACTGGATACAGATCCAGAATTATAGGTAATGGTTGTGATTATATTTCTTTGATCTGTTTCAGATGTTAATTGATGGCTTGCATCATAACCAAAGGACATTGTCTTTGTTTCTGGGTCTGTCACCTGTGTTAGATTTCCGTTACCATCATACAGATAGCTGATGGTACGACTCCCTGGAATTTGAATACTAGAAACATATCCATTAGCTCCGTAGGAAATCGTTGCTATTCTATTTGAAGCATCTGCTATTTCAGTTAACTTCCCATTTACATCATAGGTAAAGGTAGTTGTATTATTATTGGTATCTACAATCGTACTAATTCTTCCAATTGTATTAAAGTTGATTTTTGTTCCATCTGTTTGAGTAATGGTGTAGGTACTATCTCCATTTTTAACAAGGGTTAAATAGACACCGCCATGAGCAACATACCCTCCACCTGTCGTTTGACCAAAGATATGACGAGTACCATCTCCATCAATTAATGTAATTGGTCCTTCTCCAGCGTCTACAAGTTGCGTCTCCACATTACTTGTCCATCCATAACCAAACATTCCTGCAACAGTGGCTTTCCTGCTGTTATAGGTTCTGGTTAGTCCAATAGGAACCCCTCTACCAGGAATACTAAAATCACTTTGCTGTAAGACTAAATTACCGTTTGCAGGATTGACTCCATCTTTGGTATAACCCCAGAAATCTTCTAACCCAATCGGGTCAATCCAGTAAGTGATGGTTAAGGTTGGTGTATTCGTACCGTTATTTACAGTGTTAAATGCTCGAAATGGAGAAGTATCTTCATTTTGCTGCTTTAACATAAAACCGTAATTAGATTGAACCCCATTATACCAATCTTTTGTCAACTGGGTAATATCCCATTGCCAGTATTGATTATAGGTGTTATTGGTTGTTGTAGTTTCAGGATTCTGACCAATTGCAGGTTGGGTATTCCATGTTGCATAAGTGGTCCAACTACTGGTGGCTCGGTATAAATCGATCGATACCGTTGATGTATCCTGCTGTGATTGATAAGCTTTAACGTTGGCACTTAAGATTTTTGCATCACTTGGCAAACTTGGTAAATAGAATTGAGCAAGTGAACGCATGGTTCCATAGTAATAAGGATCGGAACCAGTATACATTTTGCTAAGACTTCCATAAGAAGAATCAGCGAAGTTACTTGCTACAAAGGTATCCCGTAAAATGTTCGTATAATTATCGATCGTTGGGTCAATAGTTACCGGAAATTGAGTAATAGGATCTTCCAGAAATGCTTGATCTGCTACAACATCGACATAGGTCTTGCCGTTTTCTTGAAGTAAACTAAGGTTAACTTTGGTCGAAACTTTTCCATTTGCGTCTGTCATAAATGGTTGCTCAAGATACCATCGTTTGTTACCTTTATGGTCTGTAAAATAGATCATTCCATCCTGGCCTTGAACAGCTTGTAATCCATTTAGGGTGAGTTCAAAAGTAAAAATGTTTTTTCCAGTATATTGGTTAAGGATAATATCTTCTTTTACTTTGCTTCCCTTTACTTGGTAACGAATATCTGTCGCTGAATAGATATCTTTATAGGATATTTCATTATTTTTAGCCGTACCATTTACTTGATTGGCTTGAACAGGAATAAATCCTATGGATCTACCATCTTTTTCAACAGAGACTAATTCACCAAGACCAGATTCATTGTTAAAGAATGTTTTTACATCATTTGCGGTGTTTTCTAATTTCCCTGATTTAGTAGTACTTGCTTGTAAGTTATTATTTATCTCTTTCCACTTTTTATCCGATGGATCTCGATAGAACTTTGGTTCTAAATAGATTTCTTCGGTAAAACTTCCATCTGGATTGAGATAACGGGTAGAATATTCTGTTCGCTTACTTGGTAGTTCCAGCTTGGTTGTTGGCAGTTCATTTGGAATTTCTCCAATGTCTGCACTTAGAGACTCCTTTTGTGGAATTACAGGTTTGGCTGCAGCATTCGCTGTAGAAAGTCCAATAAGATTAAAAACAAGAATAAATGCGAGGAATAAAGAGATGAAACGATAAAACGTCTTATTTGATGATAATGACATGATGTGATTTTCTCCCTTCAATACTGTTATATTGATCCATTTTACATAAAACAGTATATCAAGGCATATATATGTATGAGAATATATTAAATTATGGAATTATTAATATATATTCTGTAGCTATTTGTTATAAATAATAAAAAAAGGCTTCTTAATCATTCGTCGAATGATTAAGAAGCCTTTATATTTGTTAATTTAACTTTTCAACATTATAACCGTTGATGTATAAGGAATGTTAATCCTTTATTACATCATACCGCCCATGCCGCCCATACCACCCATAGGATCCATACCAGGCATAGAATCTTTTTCCTCAGGCTTATCTGCTATTACAGATTCAGTAGTTAAGAACATTGCAGCGACAGATGCTGCATTTTGAAGTGCAGAGCGTGTAACTTTTGCAGGATCAACTATACCTTCTTTGATCATGTCTACCCACTCGCTAGTAGCTGCGTTAAATCCTATTCCTACTTTTTCTTTCTTTAATCTCTCCACAATGACTGATCCTTCTAAACCTGCGTTATCTGCGATTTGACGCACAGGCTCTTCTAAAGCTCTTCTTACAATATTTACACCTGTTTTTTCATCACCAGTAGTCTCAACCTTATCAATGGCAGCAATGATATTTACCAGTGCAGTTCCACCACCAGCTACAATACCTTCTTCAACAGCTGCACGAGTGGAATTAAGTGCATCTTCAATGCGAAGTTTCTTTTCCTTAAGCTCAGTTTCAGTAGCTGCACCAACTTTAATAACCGCTACACCACCAGCTAATTTTGCTAATCTTTCTTGAAGCTTTTCACGATCAAATTCGGAAGTTGTCTCTTCTAATTGTTGACGTATTTGATTCACACGAGCACCAATTTGAGATTTATCGCCGTTACCATCTATTACAATGGTATTTTCCTTAGTAACTCGAACCTGGCGAGCACGACCTAATTGCTCAATAGTTGTTGTTTTAAGATCTAGTGCTAATTCTTCTGTAATTACTTCTCCACCAGTTAGAACTGCAATGTCCTGTAGCATCGCTTTACGACGATCGCCAAAGCCAGGGGCTTTTACAGCAACTGCTGTAAAGGTACCACGAAGTTTATTAACAACTAGAGTAGCTAAAGCCTCTCCTTCTAAATCTTCAGCAATGATAAGAATTGGCTTACCTTGTTGCACTACCTTCTCTAAAACTGGTAGTATCTCTTGGATATTTGTAATCTTTTTATCTGTAATTAAAATGTATGGATCATCTAGTAAAGCTTCCATTTTATCTGTATCTGTAATCATATAAGGTGAGATATATCCACGGTCAAATTGCATTCCTTCAACCACTTCTAACTCAGTGATAAACCCTTTTGATTCTTCAACAGTAATAACTCCATCATTTCCTACTTTATCCATTGCTTCTGCAATTAATTGACCGATTTCTTCTTCAGCAGCAGAAATAGCAGCTACTTGAGTAATAGAATCTTTACCTTCAATTGGCTTTGCAATTCTTTTAATCTCTTCTACAGCTGCACGAACAGCTTTTTCAATTCCTTTACGAATGACCATTGGATTAGCGCCAGCAGTTACATTTTTTAAGCCTTCACGAATCATAGCTTGAGCTAAAACAGTAGCAGTAGTTGTTCCATCACCTGCAACATCATTTGTTTTTGTTGCAACTTCTTTTACTAGCTGTGCACCCATGTTTTCAAATGCATCTTCTAATTCAATTTCCTTTGCTATTGTTACACCATCATTTGTGATTAATGGTGAACCGAATTTTTTCTCTAAGACTACGTTACGTCCCTTTGGTCCTAAAGTTACTTTAACTGCATTTGCTAAAGCATTAACACCACGTAGCATGGCACGACGAGCATCTTCTCCAAAAATGATATCTTTAGCCATATTAAAATCGCCTCCTAAGACTTATAATTTTATTTTTTATCTTCTAAGTATAAAGTCAGTAGCTAATTATACTTTAATCAATGATAGCTAGTATATCGCTTTCTCGCATAATTAAGTATTCTTTATCTTGATACTTAATTTCAGTACCAGCATATTTTGAGAAAATAATGCGATCTCCTTCTTTCACATCTAATTCCTCACGCTCACCCTTCTCATTACGACGGCTACCAACTGCAATTACCCTTCCCTCTTCTGGTTTTTCTTTTGCTGAATCAGGTAGTACGATACCGCTTGCAGTTGTCTCTTCCTTTTCAATTGGTTCAATAATTACACGATCACCAACTGGTTTTAACATAGTTATATACCTCCTTATATTATCATCTTATTTATTATTAGCACTCAACCTAATCGAGTGCTAATACCACTATTATAATAATAAATTACATTTTATTTTTCAAGCGCTTTTTTATATTTATAAAAATTTTTTTCCATCAAACATTATTTCCAATTAATGATTAGATATTCTAATCGTACATATATAACAGATTATTAAGTAAAATAAGAATTATACTTCTTTTCATTATATCTTTTAATTACCAACATTAATGCGATTAAGACAACAAATGACTAACATTTAAAAAACCTACACTAAAAAAGTGTGTAGGCTCGCAAATTATTTATTTTTATTGTCATCCATTGTTTTTTCTTTCTTTGCCTTCCTTCTTTTTAAAACCGTTAGCTTTGATAACCATATACTAAATTCGTAAAGTAAGATTAAAGGCACAGAGACTAAAATTTCGGAAATTAATTCTGGTGGTGTAATCGATGCTGCAAGGATGACTAATATTAAATAGGCAAATTTTCTAAAACGAGTTAATAGTTCTGGATTAACTATGCCTATTCGAGTTAAAAAGATAACGACAATGGGTAATTCGAATAATATTCCAAATGGTATGATCATATTAAACATAAAGCCGAAATATTGAACGAATCCATAGACCTGATTAATTCCAAGTTGAGTTGCAATATTCGTTAAAAATCTAACAATCATTGGAAAAATAATAAAATAAGCAAAAGAAACCCCAGTGAGGAACAAGATAAAAGCAATAGGTATAAACCATACCGTTGCTTTTCTTTCAGAGCTTGTTAATCCTGGTGAAACAAATCTCCATAGCTCGAATAACGTTAAAGGGATCGTAAATGTCAAAGCAATAAAAAAGGCAAACTGAAGATACACTCTAACAGGATCTGATAAAGCAAATGCATTCCAAATTATACTTTTTGTACTTTCATGAAAGAATCTAATAACGGGATTGGTTAAAAAGAATCCTCCAATGAGGGCTACGATAAAAAATATCATGATTCTAATTAATCTAATCCTTAATTCTTGAAGATGCTCTACTAATGACATGGACTTTTCTTCGTTCTCTTCCACTTAAACGGTCCTCTCTTGTATCATATAAATTATTTAGAGTTTTCTGTATTAGAACTATCCTCTTTTTTCTCTGGTTCAGTAAAATTTTTAAGAAAATAGACTAATGTTTGCAATTCTGTTGTTAAATCTATATGATGAACTCTAACATGTGAAGGGACAGTCAACCTTGATGGTGTGAAATTAAGAATACCCTTTACTCCTGACGCCACAATCTGATCTGATACTTGCTGCGCAACGTTCACAGGAACGGTTAATATAGCCACTTCTACATTGAATAATTTAATCACTTCATCCAAGCTAGTCATACTATAGATTGGTATACCATCTATTTCTCTATTAAATTTATTTGGATTGCTATCAAATGCGGCCACTATTTTAGTATTACGGCTTTTATAGAAGTTATAATGCAATAATGCAGTTCCTAAATTACCTACCCCGATTAAAATGACATTTGTCGCTTCATCCTGCTTTAAAAAATCACGTAAGAATTTTAACAAGTAACTTACATTATAGCCATAACCCTTTTTCCCAAGCTCCCCTAAATAGGAAAAATCTCGTCGAATGGTTGCTGGATCTATTAATAGCTCTTTACTTAATTGAGCAGATGACACTCTTTGCTTCCCCATTAAATGTAGCTTTTCTAAATAACGGTAATACAAAGGTAATCTTTTTGCGGTTACTTGTGGTATTTTATTTTCTTGTACCATAATTTTTCTCCTCCAGAATTTTAGATTGTATAAATTCTACAATCCCTATATCATCATTCAGATTAAAAACAGGTATTTTCTCTTCCTTCAACGATAGTGAAGTTGCAATAGCAATAACGTCTTTAATTTGTGAAAATAGGGCTAAATCACTTTCACGTCTTACAAGTAGTATTTTTGGTGGAGATTCATGTTTATATCCTTCAACAAAGATAATATCAACGTTTACTACTTTAGCTATTAGCTCATCAAATGTAATTGGATTCTGTAATTTTTCTATCATTGCTAACTTTTCTTGTGAATTAATGAGTATAACATCTGAGCCTGCATGAGCATAATTCCAAGTATCCTTACCTTCATGATCTATCTCAAATTTATGTGCATCATGCTTAATGGTAGCCACTCTAAATCCTTTTTGCTTGAAATGCTTAATCACTTTTGTCATTAATGTTGTTTTACCACTACCAGAAAATCCAACAAAGCTAATAATTGGTGTAGAATGTGAACTTAGCAACCAAAGTACCCCCCGTAACCAGAACGAATAATCTCTTCTTTTGTAATACGCTCTCCTGCTAAAATTCTTGGTAGTGCAGCATCAAGGGCAGTATAAGGATCGTGAAGTACCCCACCTGGTAAACCAAGTATTGGTGTTGTCCCATTGTAGGCAATCATCAGGTTTGAACCAGGTAACATTGGTGATCCCTGTGTAATGACATCTGTTGCCATTTCCCTAATAGCATATGGAGTCCTGTCATCTGGATCTACAGACATCCCCCCTGTTAGCATAATCATATTAATATCTTTATGATTTAGAAAATAATTTATTTCTTGTTTTATCATTTCAATATCATCAGGAGCAAAGCGCTGTTCTACAAGTTTTGAGCCAAAATAGTTTAATTTTTTCTCCACAATTGCTCCAAATCGATCTTTGATTCTTCCTTTATACACTTCGCTTCCAGTCGTAACAATACCAACATTGAATTTTTGAAATTCCTTTACTTCTATTACCACTTTGCCCTTTGTGATTTTCTCTACTTCTTCTACGTGCTTCTCTTCAATAATAAGTGGTAGTGCTCTTGTTCCTGCTAATTTCCCATCAGCCATGACAATTTTATTATCTAATACGGTTGCTAATGCAATATCTGGAACGCTATTAATTTGGTGAACGATTGCTTCATTAATTTTTGCTAATCCAAATATTTTTGAGGTTAAAGTAATCTTGCCCTCATGAGGTTCATTCAATTGAACGTTTTTTCCTGTAATGGCATTAGCTAAACGATAAGCAACGTCATTCTCATGTAAATAGCCTTCCTCTAATTCTATGATATATATATTTTCCTTACCAATTTTTAAAAGCTCAGGAATATCTTCTTTTGTTATGACATACCCTTTCTTAAAAGCAATGCCTTTAAACTCCCCAGGAACAATTCTTGTTAAATCATGCCCTAATGTGTATCCAATCGCATCTTCTACTCTTATTTCTTTCAACATACTTGATTTATTCACAATCTTCCTCCTCTTTAACCCTAAACAATGCCTCTTTATATTCCATAGGAAAATTCATATTAAAAAATGTATGCTCATTAATATCCTGCGCCAATAATTCAGCTTCTTCTATATAATAAATGTTTTTTTGATTCTGTATCCATTTTATCAAGCTATATTTATTTTGTTGTAAATCCATTTTTATCGACGGTAAAAGTGAGGTGGCATATAACCCATGTAATGGCTGTAGCTTCTCTTTCCACACAGGAATAACTAAATCTGTGTATTTATTTTCTGCTATTTTTTTCATGTAGTTGACCAATTTCGTTGAAAAAAATGGCATATCAGCCGCGATAATAAAATTATATTTTTCATCACTATTCATTAAAGCTGTATGAATTCCATTTAAAGGACCTAAAAATGGTTTTTTATCATAGATTAAGTCAATTTCTGTTCCTTCAACCTTTGGTATTTCAAAGGTGTAATCCCCTCCAGATATGACGAATATCTTTTTAGAGATTGTGCTAAGTTTTACAATGGATCTTTCTAGCATGGTCAGATGACCAAATTGTAATTCCCATTTAGGAGTACCGTTCATTCTTTTGTTTTGTCCACCAGCTAATAAGATAGAATTAATGTTCATCTTCTCTACTCCAACTTTTATTGTACTATATTTTTCTTTTATTTGCTCATTATTGAACAAATAAATTAACAAAAAAATCTGATTTTTTATACAGAGCATTTATTTATATCACCATTTTAGATGTCGATTCTCTGTTATTACTTCATTCATTTGATAATCGTGTTCTGAAATGGGAATTTCCTCTAGCATTTGAAAATCGTAACCAATACCGATTCTATTAGGTAGTAGGGTGAATCTATCAAAAAAGCGGTCATAATAGCCTCCTCCATAGCCTAAACGAAACCCGTGAACATCAAACCCCACACCAGGAACTAAAACCAGCTCAATCTTTTCAATAGGAAAAGGAGTTTTATTAAGAATTACAGGTTCAGAAAGTTGATAATTCCCTAGCTCTAAATCTTTCCATGAATCAATCTTGTATAGGTCCATCCATTTTCTTTTTTTTTCTGTTTTTGGAACTAGTATGTTTTTTTTACTAAGCCATGCCGTTTCTATTACTTCTCTGATATCAACTTCATCTCTAAAGGGAATATATACCATCATGTTCTGTGAGGCTTTAAATAAAGGATGGGCTATGATTGTTTTACATATTTTGTCCGATACGTTGTTCATTACCTCACGACTCACTTCTGCTCTTTTTTGCAATAATCGTATTCTTAAATCTCTTTTTAACATTTTCACATTATTTTCTAACATATTTTTACCTGCCTTTGCATAAACCAGGTTGCCCAATGATCAATAAATAAGTTAAACTTTATATTATATGCAAGTTAATTTTTTATTTCTTTGTTATATCTGAGGTGATTCTTTTGATTATACTACAAGCAATAAATATTTCAAAATCATTTGGTATTGAGCCGATTTTAACGAATATTAATTTACAGATTCAATCAAAGGATAGAATTGGTTTAGTCGGAGCAAATGGTGCAGGAAAAACCACACTATTAAAAATACTTGCTTCTAACACGCTGCCTGATACTGGTGACATTCAAATAGCAAAGGATGTGAAAATTGGCTATTTAGCACAAAATACTGGACTTGAATCAGAAAGTACTATTTGGGATGAGATGATTACTGTCTTTTCTCATTTACAGAAAAAAGAAACACTTATACGAAATTTAGAAAAGAAAATGGCAATGCCCAATGTGATAGATAATCATGAAGAATATGAAAAGATCATGGGCAAATATGCTACCTTAACCGAAGAATTCAAGGAGGAAGGCGGGTATGCATATGAAGCACAAATAAGGAGCATTCTTCACGGATTGGGGTTTCAAAAATATGATTACAAAAATCAAAATATCGATATTTTAAGTGGCGGCCAGAAAACAAGACTCGCTTTAGCAAAACTTCTACTTGAAGAACCTAATTTATTAATATTAGATGAGCCTACTAATTATCTAGATGTTGATACACTAACATGGCTAGAAAGCTATCTAAAAGCTTATTCTGGTGCAATTCTTGTCGTCTCTCATGACAGATACTTTTTAGATACACTTGTAACAACAATCTATGAGATTGAAAGAACGAAGGCAACTAAATATATTGGCAATTATAGCAAATATTTAATTCAAAAAGAAAAATCCAAGGAAATTGCGGAGAAGAAATATGAAAAGCAGCAAAAGGAAATTTCAAAATTAGAGGATTTTGTTCAAAAAAATATTGCACGAGCATCAACAACTAAAAGAGCACAAAGTAAAAGAAAGACACTAGAAAAATTAGATAGAATCGATAAACCAACATTATTTGACCAAAAGGCCTCTTTTTCATTTGATACGGATATAGAAAGTGGTAATAACATTCTAATGGTTAAAGACTTAATCATGGCATTTAATAATTCCCCTGTGTTTAAAAATGTCTCATTTGAAATTAATAAACAAGAAAGAGTGGCGCTTGTTGGCCCTAACGGAGTCGGAAAATCTACTTTATTTAAGCTTATATTAAAAGAGCTAACACAACATAGTGGAACCATAGCTTATGGCTCTAATGTAAGGCTAGGCTATTATCGTCAGGAACATGATGATTTGAATTGGGATAAAACAATTATTGATGAAATATGGGATACCTATCCTAGTTTGATAGAAAGTGAAATTCGTACAACCCTTGGTAATTTTTTGTTTTCTGGGGATGATGTCTTCAAAAAAATTAGTGATTTAAGTGGGGGAGAAAAAGCAAGGGTAAGTCTTGCTAAACTTATGCTACAAAAAGCTAATTTTTTATTATTAGATGAGCCCACAAACCATTTGGATATTTATAGTAGAGAAATACTAGAGCAAGCCATTCTTCATTTTTCTGGAACTATTTTCTTCATATCACACGACCGATATTTTTTAAATAAAATTTCAACAAGAACCTTTGAATTATCTGTAAATGGAATGATAGACTATCTTGGGAATTATGACTACTATATAGAGAAGAAAACGGAATTAGCAGAAATGCAACAGCAAAAAGATCTATTTGAGAGTAACAACGATAACAAAAATGAGTATTTTGAACAGCGTCAAAAACAAAAAACGGAACGCCAAATGAAAAGAAGAATAGTTGCCCTTGAAGAGGAAATCGAAGAATTTGAATCATCAATAAAAGAGCTAGAAGCAGAATTACTTTTGCCAGAAATCTATTCTGATCATCAATTAGCAAATAAGACAAATGAGCAAATGAACAGGAATAAAGAGAAGTTAGATGAGCTTTTATTAGAATGGGAAGCGTTACAGGAAGAGCTAGGAGTCTAAGGCTCTTCTTTTTTAATTAATACCATATATAATAGTGGTATTGCCACATAAACAATCATCGTTGATGCTGCAACTATTCCTGAATCATTCACAATCAAAGAGACAAAGGCTCCAGCAATAATCCCATAAAAGCTATAAAATAAATAGACATATTGAACCTTTAATTTTTTAAAGCTATTTTTATGTAATAATAAGCCAATCACGATGAGAGAAGTAATGAGAACCTTACTCCATGACGAAACTTGTATGAGACGTAAATTCATCTTTATTTTTCTTATAATGGTTAAAAAAACCGTGGTAAAATCCCCTTGAAACAAGTGATTTACTGCCCTGCCAATGTGAGACTGATTTTCGGCACTAATCAAATAATTAATGACAATCAATAAAGTTATTCCGATCACAACGAGGCTGCTAAAAAAGAGATATTTCTTTTTTCTACTTATACTTGTAGTAAGATGATATATAATCAGAGCTACTCCAACGATAGCAGCAATAGCACCCCCAGCGTTTGTACCAAGGGTTGGATATATCAACACAAACACTACAGTGCTATATATTAGGTAGACCAACCCCATTGTCCAAACATTCTTTTTTAGGTAGAGTAGAGCACCCCCAAATAATAAGGAAGCGCCAATATAAATACCCATATATTCGTTACCAATGCCGTAGTACCTTGCACCAATAATTGGATCATAACCTAAAAAAGACCTTTTTAATAGGTTTCCTCCCAATAAGATATCTATTGTTATCGAAGTGAATGTTAGTGCACCAATAAGTGTAAAGGTGGTGATGGAGGATAAAAAAGATGTAAAGAAAGCAAGCACCAAGCTGATTAATAATATGGAGATTACATATATTGTAACATTAGCAGGTGTCCAATAGGCAGTATAAAGTAGTATGATTGGCAAAAATAGCATACTAATTAAGCCCTTTTTAGCAAAGCTATAATGGCGTGTATCCTTTAGTAACCATATAACCATTGAGGCAATAAGTATGAAAATTTGCCACATCACATAGGGATATAAGACAGAGGGTCTGAATTTATATATGGTTGAAATATGCTTTAATTCTTGAATTAAATTTACTTTTGAATCAATTGGCTTTATCTCTTGTCCAAGCACTTTGTTCGATTTAGTTATACCTAATATCTGAAAGATGGTAGGAGCAATATCAATATTTGCAATGATTCCGTCTCTTTTCGTGGTGGCCGATGTTAATATGTTCCCTTGAATACTTTTGTTATACATCCAAACTGGTGATAACAAATAATCTTTTTCTATCGACTGATTATTTACCATAGGAGAAAGAACGAATAATGTTTGATTATGATTAAGATGATTAGCGATAGTATAAATAAATCCCCCCATTTCATTCAGGATTTTCTGACGTACCTCTTGCTCATATACAGGGTCCATCTCTTCCTTAAATTGTTCTAACCGATATAAATCCCCTAAATCAAATACGATTAAAGAAGTTCCCTTCGCTTCTTCTTCAGTCAATTTTTCTAGAAAATAGTTGTAATTTGTTTTATAGCCATAGGGTCTTGAAAAATTGTTAATTACTGTACGATCGCCTATATCTCCGTTACTTATTCCCTGATTATCCATCACGATAAGTGGGGCATATCTTACCTTTTCATCCGTATCACTATTTCCGTACACCACTGCAGTTAGATGATGCTCCTTCAGTGTTTTTCCAATAGCACCAATCTGAAAAGGGAATTTTTGTTTTATCTGTATCAGCTGCATGATTGGAAACAAAATGATTTTATTGTTGTCAGAAATTGTTTTCCCTGTTTTTTGAAGATAATAATCTTGTGCTAACATAATCTTATTTGTTGTGATGTACTCACTCATTAAATAGGATTGTTCTATTCCCTTTACACCTATCCCTTTACTTCCTCCTCCAATTGAAAAGTAGCTATTGCCTGTATTTCTTGTGCCTCCTGAATTTATATTCATCGCTCCCCTTGCTCCATGATTCTCAAGATCTTGAAAGCCTGGGCTATTGCTATAAATAGTCTGATCAGTAAAAGAAAGCTGGTTTATCATAATAAGGATGATTTGTTTATTGTCTTTCCCTTGAACATAAGAAAAAGACGATCCTATTAGAAAGATCGTCATCAAAATCGTGAAAAATCGACGAATTTTCCGGCTCATTTCCAACACCTTCCGAAAATAAATATTGTCTTTATTTTTACCTATCTTCGGAAGAATCATCCTTCACAATTGGAAAATATAGTTTAACTGTCGTTCCTTTATTGAACTCACTAAATATTTGTAAATCCCCACCATGATTCTTCATAATCCGATAGGAAACTGGGATTCCTAAGCCAGTTCCATCATCCTTTGTTGTATAAAATGGTTCATAGATTTTTGCTATTTTATTCTCTGGTATACCTTCCCCATTATCCTCAAAGGTGATTTCAATCATTTCTGTATTTTTATTGTACCCTGAGGTAATTGTAATATGACCATCTTTTTTCACAGCTTGGATTGCATTTCTAACAAGGTTAATAAATACCTGTTTAATTTGACGATCATCTAGATCCACTTTAGGTAACTCTACATCAAGCTGATAATGTAACTCTACATTATATAAAACAGCTTCTGGATTCATAAACACGACGATATCTTTAATAATTTGATTTAATGAGACTAATGTTTTTCTTGGGTAAACAGGCTTTGCTAATAATAGCATCTCTCTAATGATTTCGTTAATATGATTTATTTCATCTAAAATTAAGTGAATATACTGTTCTTTATTTGTATCTTTAAATTCAGTAATTAGTAATTGAATAAAGCCTTTAATCGTCGTCAAAGGATTCCTGATTTCGTGAGCAGTTCCTGCAGCTAGTTCTCCGACAACAGATAATTTATCTGCTCTTTGGATTTGTTGGGAAAGTTCTTCTAAATGGGTTATGTCCTTATAAATGCCCATTGCTCCTAACTGCTTCCCTTCTTCATCCCACAATAGCTTCGTTGTAATTATTAAATACACTTTTCGGCCATCTTCCATCTTTGTCTCTTTTTTATAATTGCTATACTCTCTTTTGCTTTCTAGGGTTTGTGTTAGCTTTGTAAAAATGGTTTTTCGCTTAATGAAAATGTCATCATATTTTTTCCCTAGTACTTGATCAGACTTAAAGCCTGTCATTACTTCTGCCCCTCTGTTAAAGCCGATGATTACACCTCCATTATCTACCATCATCACTCCATCAGAAATATGGTCAAGCATCACCTTGGCTCGATATTCAATTTTTCTTAAACGTTGCTGCTCTGATATATCAAAAAATGAACTAATCGTGCCAATAAATTTATCGGAATGGTCTATAAGTGGTTTTGTCGAAGTCATCACTGGAATCTCTTTTCCATCCTTCGTTGGGCAATAGCTTTCAAATCCTAAAAAAGATTCCCCAGAACGTAACGTTTCCCAGAATACACTTTCATTACTGTTTAATATATTTCCAGAAATCATAAAATTCTTTATCTCATTTTCACAGTATCCTGTGATTGTTGTGACAGTTTTGTTTACATACATCACCTTTCCCTCTTCATCGTAATAGACAATGCCTAAAGGCAGACTATCTAATATCGAATATAATAGCTTTTGAATGCTTGAGAGATGCTCCTTTAATTCGTTAACGGAATTCACGATTTCATTAAAATTATCATTATATAACGGTAGTGGTTCTCCGCTTTCCTTTAATGCATGTAATTCCTGTTTAAAATTTTTTATTCTTTTTTGTGTCTTATTTTCAGCCAACTTTGCTCCAAAAACCGCTAGAATAATTGCAAGTATAATCATTTCCACAAACAACGCTTGGTTTGGCATATTTTGAATATTGTCCTGATACGTATAGATATATCCATTTACTATTGGGTAAATATAGATCAAGTGATTATTATTCTCTATAAATATTGGTTTATTATCATCACCCAATTTTTTTTGAATAAGGGAAGGATCCAAGGTATTATATATATCTTTATTGCCAATATGGAATACTACTTCATTACGTTCTTTACTGTAAATGCCTATAACCCCACAATCCAAACGATCTATTGCTAGCTTTAACAATAAATTTTCAACACCTTGGGGATGGCCCTGTAAAAACTGTTGATTAATTGCTTCTTTATTTTGGAAAAGCAATAAAGGAGGAGAGTGTAATCTTTCTTGAACAAATTGATCCTCTTGAAGCATAATGTCAACCATACTTTTCTCATATTTTTTAATATGTGATTCATAGGATTGTTGCTTTTCATAATAAAAATAGGAGATTAATAATATCATTGGTATGAGAATAATGATAAGAATTTTAAATTCAAAAGAATCCCAATTTTTTCTCACAAAATAGTCCCCTCTCCATATCCTAAACAAGTTAAATTTCTATAATTTAATTTAAATTCCTTTCTTTTTCTTTATTTTTTTTATATTTAATTGTCCACAAGGTTATCAACAGTAAGAAGCTTTAATCTCTTATTGTAATCGACTTATTCACATTATCCACAATTTCATAAAAAAAGTTATTCATAAACTCCGAGGATAGCTGATTAGTGATAGATCTTCAATTTACCATTAGTTATCAACATGTTCACAATGTTGTGGATAACTTTTATCCACACAAAAAAACTCCCTCTCTTAGAGGAAGTCCTTAGTGTCAGAATAGGAGATCATTTAAAGTAGATTTTAATATTGCTGTAATCATTAATGAGTGACTTTTTTACTTTTACTATTGCGATACCCACAAACAATTCATTGTTATTAGTAACAGGCTCATCCGTGTATTCAATATTTAATATACTGTTATTAACAAATACACCTTTAATTTTAAACGCGGAAGATAATGTAGGCTTTGCTCCGTTAAATGTTTCGAGAACTACGATTGAATATTGGTCAAAATCTATTGGTTTTAAAGACATATCGTATAAATATTTATCCTTCATAGCTTGCCATTCGGTTTTGCTATTAATTATCTTAACCTGTTGCTTGTATAAATCCCAATTATCAGTAAAACCTGTATATATGTTTTCAACTTGATTTACCTCTTTGTTTTCATTGCTTTGTTCTATTGTTGAAACATCTATGTCTATATTAGAAGGTACTACTCCTTTATCTATAGCAGCCAAAGAATATCCTCCAAAATATATACCTTGGGGATTTGAAATAGCAACCTGTAAAATTCCTATCTCTACTTTAAGTTTATTGTTATTAAGTTTCAGATTTTTTATTTCAATTGCATGAGTTATATGGGAGGCATCGTTATTATTATTAAAACGGTTAACATATAATAGGTCATATTTATTAAAAAAATTTGCATTTGCTAAATCAACCATTGGAATTAATGGAGCACCAGGAAGATAATCGCTTCTAAATTTATGCCAGTCTTCCAATGTTTTAATAATTAAAGTAGATTTCGGCGGCTTATTATAGTTTGGAAAAGGGTATCCTTTTTTTTCATACCATTCTTTTGCCAAATTAGTATTATATTCAAAAAAACCATTTTGGATATTTCTTGGCTTTATTTTTTTGGTATCATCAGAATGATAAACATAAAAAACCACTATAGTTATTGTTATTAATATAAGAATAAATACCTTCTTTGCTGGCATTGCACCACCTACCTACTATGAAATATTTTATTTCTACGCTTCTTGTTTTGATATAATAGTTCTAAAATAAGCATAACAATATTTAGCGATTGTCACAAGAAAAGGCGGATTTAATTCCTATAAAATTTAGAGCATTTATTTGGGAACAAAATTTAACTTTTTTTCTTTTGTTGTTATGTATGATGAGCTGTTTTATAGTGGAGGGAATGTTATGAATTTCAAAATGTTAAAAGAATATTGTTTAGAAAAGAGAGGAGCGATGGAGGACTTTCCATTTGGAAAGGATGTCTTCGTGATAAAGGTCGAAGCAAAGATGTTTGCACTCCTTTCTGAAAGAGAGAACAAAATAAATATTTCTTTAAAATGTGATCCAGTTATCGCTGAACAGCTTCGTGAGCAATATGCTTCTGTTGTTCCAGGGTATCATCTTAATAAAAGAAATTGGAACACCGTTATTATTGATGATTCTATTCCTAAAGATGATATACTATGGATGATTGACCATTCTTATGAGATGGTTGTCAAAGGGTTGCCAAAGATAAAACAAAGAAAGCTTCTACTAAATGAGTAATCATACAAAAGATAAAGAACTACGATTTATCTTCATTGAACTACATATAGCAAAAGCTTTTTATGAAAGAATCTTAGTATAGATTTAGTCCTGGAACGCCATTTAAATCAAGCTGACTCCAGCTTCCCTGCCTATACAAATAATAGCCTACACTTGCAATCATGGCTGCATTATCGGTACAAAGCTTTAATGGAGGTATTGTCAAAGTTATACCTTCCTTATTACATTCTTCCTCTAGCCTTCTACGTAGTCCACTATTTGCTGCGACACCACCTGCTAGAATGAGCTGATTCACTTCTTTTTCCTTCATTGCTCGCATTGTTTTGGTTACAAGCACATCGACAACTGCCTCTTGGAAGCTAGCCGCCATGTCTTCTGTAGCCACCTGCTCGTTTTTTTGCTCTTTATTATGTAAATAATTGATCACCGCTGATTTTAAACCGCTAAAGCTAAAATCATAGGAATCATCCATAAGTGCTCTTGGTAAGGCTATATTTGCTTCTCCTTGCTTAGCCAATTTATCAATTTCAGGTCCACCAGGGTAAGGTAATGTAAGTGTTCGGGCTACCTTATCAAAGGCTTCTCCTGCAGCATCATCACGGGTTTGTCCTAGCACTTCAAATTGAAGGTGATCTTTCATATACACTATTTCGGTATGCCCACCAGATACTACTAGGGCGATCAATGGGAATGTTAATGGTTTTACTATATGATTTGCATAGATATGACCAGCAATATGGTGAACTCCAATAAGGGGTATTCTTTTAGCAAAAGCGATAGATTTTGCAGCTGCGATCCCCACCAACAAAGCACCAACTAAACCAGGGCCATGGGTAACTGCGACAGCTGTAATCTCCTCTAAATCGATACCCGATTCCTTCAAAGCCTTTTCAATAATAAAATTTATCCCTTCAACATGCTTTCTAGATGCTACCTCTGGTACTACTCCACCAAAGCGTTTATGAATATCTATCTGTGAAGAGATAACATTAGAAAGTACTTCTGTTCCATTTCGGACAACCGCAACTGAAGTTTCATCACAGCTTGTTTCGATCCCCAATATATGGATTGGTCCTTCTACACCATTTTCACTCAGTTTGTTTAATTTAATATTTATTTCTTCTTGCCAGCTCATAGCTCCACCCACATGATTAACGCATCCTCCATGGAGTCTGCATAGTAATTTTTTCTTATGCCTTTTTCCTTAAAATCTAGCTTATGATAAAGATTTTGTGCAATTTCATTTGAAGCTCTTACCTCTAATGTCATATGATACGCTCCATAAAAACTTGCCATAGACATCATATGTCGCATGATTAATTCACCAAGCTTTAAACCCCTTGATTTAGGACTTATCGCAACATTCGTAATATGTGCTTCATCCAGAATGATCCACATCCCCGCGTAACCAACAACTTCCTTCTCTATTTCAATAACAAAATAATAAGCAAACTTATTTGTCGTTAATTCGTTAAGAAGTGCATCTCTTGACCATGGAGTGGTGAAAGATTGCTTTTCTACTTCCCAAATTGGATCTACATCATCCACAGTAGCCCTTCTAATGCTAATTAAGTCCTTCTCCATTATTAGCACCTAGCCTTTATTATTTTTTAACAAGTTTTCTTCTGCCTCTGCTAATTTTAAATAGGAAGGAGCAAAGTCAAATATATTATCAACCTGACCGCCTTCATATTTTTCCTTCGCTAACCAGCCTATTAGACTAGGGCGGATTAGGTTGAAGCCCGGTGAAGTGAATTTTACTTTCTCATAGATATCTTTAATGGTTTTATTATGGATATAAATATCATCACCGACAAATAAAACTTCATGATTACTGTCTTCGTCCTTGAGTTTTTCTAACCATTCCGACAAAAGCAAAATACTGTCAGGCTCTACATTGATGATTTTACCATCTACTGTTTGATATAATCCCGTATAAACCTGCCCTCTTCTTGCATCAATGATAGGAGAGATATAACCATGATAGAAATTGGCTGCATAGGCCATGCTTTCTAATGTGGAAACGCCTATAAGTGGTATGTTTAAAGCAAGGGAAAGTGTCTTTGCAGTTGTGACACCTATTCTAACCCCAGTATAAGATCCTGGTCCCTTCGCGACACCAATTAAGTCTATCTCATTTGGAGACCAGTTCACCTCTGAAAATAATTGATCCATTGCGGTCATCAGTCGAACAGAATGATTTTTTTTCAAATTCGTTGTCATTTCTGCGAAGACCTTATTTCCATCAAGTAAAGCTATTCCCATGACTGAGGTTGAGGTATCAATCGCTAAAATTTTCATGATTAAAAAACTCCTTGCACAATTTTTCATACCTTTCGCCTTTTGGCATAAAAGTAATCCTACGCTGGTCACCATCGATCTGTTCAAGCTTTATCTTCAAATATTCTTCTGGTAGATATTCTTTAATAATGGATGCCCATTCAATAACAGTTATCCCTTCACCAAAAAAGTACTCTTCAAAGCCTAAATCTTCATGATCCCCATCTAAACGATAAACATCCATATGATATAAAGGGAATTTGCCTATATACTCTTTAATAATGGTAAAGGTTGGACTATTTACAACCTGTTGAATACCAAGTCCTTTTGCTATTCCTTGAGTAAATACTGTCTTACCAATACCAAGATCTCCTTCAAGGGTTATTACGCTCCCAGGTACTAGATACTCGCTTAATTTCGATGCAATGAATTGTGTTTCTTCTGCACTATCCACTTCTACTTTATACATAGAATAGACCATCCTTTGTCATGACCCAATTATCTTTATGTTTTATAAGCACATCCGTAGAATTTCTGCTACATCATCTTTTGAAAGCTTCTTATATTGACCAATTGTTTTCCCTTTGGTCGCATTTTCTGCCATTATATCGATTTTTTCGTCATTAATTCCGTAATCCTGCAATCTTGTTGGCGCTCCGATTGTTTTGAAAAATTCTTTTGTTTTTTCTATGCCCTCAAGTGCAATCTCTCTATCTGTTTTTTTCGCTGGGTCAACATTCCAAACCTCTATGGCATATCTTTTGAATTTTTCCACTCCATCATCTAATACATACTTCATCCAATTTGGAAAAATAATGGCTAGCCCACCACCATGAGGAATATCGTAATAGGCGCTAATCTGATGTTCAATACCATGCGTTGCCCAATCTCCATCCATCCCCATACTAAACATCCCCATACTAATTATTCCGTTTAAAGCCATTGTTCCACTATATAAAATATTGGCACGATAATCATAATGATCTGGATGTTCAAGAACTGGTTGAGCATTTTCTATAACTGTTCTTAGCACTGACTCACAGAATTGATCTTGGATTGGTGTATTCTTTGTATGACTAAAGTATTGTTCAAATACGTGTGCCATCATATCAACGATGCCATAAATGGTGTGATCCTTTGGAACGGTATAGGTATAAACAGGATCAAGGATTGAGAATTTAGGATATAAGTGTTCATTACCAAGTGCAATCTTTTCGTTTGTGTCCCATTTCGTTACTACAGAATTACCATTCATTTCAGTTCCAGTAGCTGCTAAAGTAAGAACGGTACCTAGAGGGAGAGCTTCCTTTACAGTTGCTTTATTAAGAAAGAAGTCCCAAACATCCCCCTCATATTTTGCACCTGCACATATCGCTTTAGAGGCGTCAATTACGCTTCCACCACCAATTGCTAATACAAAATCAACCAGGTTCGTTTTACATATATCTACACCTTTATAAACGGTAGTCAATCTTGGATTTGGTTCAACGCCTGCTAATTCATAAATATCACAATTATTTTGATGGAGTATATCCATTACTTTGTCATACAAACCAATTCTTTTGACACTTCCACCACCGATTACTACTAATACCCTTTTTCCATAATTATTTATTTCATTATGAAGCTTTTCGATTTGTCCCTTACCAAATATAAGTTTTGTTTGATTATAAAAAGTAAAATTCTCCATCTATCTCCCTCTCTTCACATGTATTCACTTTATTATGCACAAAAATACCCCTTAATGTAAAGTTAAGATAACACATTAGGTGTACATTAAAAAAGTCTCCATTGTAAAAAAAGTACCCATATGGGTACTTATCTTTATGTATGGAGCGGGTGATGGGAATCGAACCCACGCGACCAGCTTGGAAGGCTGGAGTTCTACCATTGAACTACACCCGCATAAATATTCTTTGTAATTATATTGTAATAAATGGTCGGGATGACAGGATTTGAACCTGCGACCCCCTGGTCCCAAACCAGGTGCTCTACCAAGCTGAGCCACATCCCGATATTGTATAGTTATTCTAGTTGGTGCGGTCGGCGAGACTTGAACTCGCACGGTCAAAGACCACTACCCCCTCAAGATAGCGTGTCTGCCGATTCCACCACGACCGCATATATGAATTACAAACCTTCGTCATAATTACTTTGGTCGTTATGGTACACCCAAGAGTACTACCGTTTTCGTTTATCATTGATGTATTTCGACGTTGTTGTACTCATAAATAATGGTGCACTCGAGAGTACTACAATCTTCGTTTGCAAAGCTGTACACTCGACGTTGTTGCACTCAATTTTAATGGTGCGGGTGAAGGGAGTCGAACCCCCACGCCAAAGGCGCTAGATCCTAAGTCTAGTGCGTCTGCCAATTCCGCCACACCCGCAGGATCAAAAAATGGTGAGCCATGCAGGATTCGAACCTGCGACACCCTGATTAAAAGTCAGGTGCTCTACCGACTGAGCTAATGGCCCATAAAAACATGGCTGGGCTGGCTGGGATCGAACCAGCGAATGACGGAGTCAAAGTCCGTTGCCTTACCGCTTGGCTACAGCCCAATAAATGATATGGGGCGACCAGTGGGAATCGAACCCACGGATCCCGGAGCCACAATCCGGTGCGTTAACCACTTCGCCATGACCGCCATATTTTCATATAGTTATTGAATTGGTTAAAAAATAAATGGCGGAGCTGACGGGGGTCGAACCCGCGATCTCCTGCGTGACAGGCAGGCGTGGTAGGCCACTACACTACAGCTCCATAAGATGGTGGACGATGACGGGTTCGAACCGCCGACCCCCTGCTTGTAAGGCAGGTGCTCTCCCAGCTGAGCTAATCGTCCGAATATGGTGACCCGTAGGGGACTCGAACCCCTGTTACCGCCGTGAAAGGGCGGTGTCTTAACCGCTTGACCAACGGGCCTTGATCAAAAGACATACATTTTACCTGGAGCTCCCAACCAGATTTGAACTGGTGACCTCTTCCTTACCATGGAAGCGCTCTACCTACTGAGCTATGGGAGCATGGCTCCTCGTGTAGGACTCGAACCTACGACAACTCGGTTAACAGCCGAGTGCTCTACCAGCTGAGCTAACGAGGAACATTAAATAAAAGCGACTTTCATAATGTAACATAAATAAAAAAACATGTCAAGATGAAATTAGCAATTTCCCAAGGTAAGTCTTCCTCCACATTTTCCGCAACGATACTTAGCTGGATCCATCTTTCTCTTGCGATAATAGATGAAATGACAGTCATCACATTTTAGAATATAAGCTGGCTTTTTTTGCTGATTAGTATGTAATGTTTTTGCAAACCTGCTACCTTTTGTCATTTTTAAACAATCCTTAAAGCTGGCATCACGATGTAAATAACCTTTCCCTTGTAAATGGAGATGATAATGGCACAATTCATGTTTAATAATTCCAATTAACTCATCTAGTCCGTACTTTTCATAGGAATTTCTGTTAAATTCTAGATGGTGACTTTTAGTCAGATATCTACCGCCTGTTGTTCTTAATCTATGATTAAACCGCGCTTTATGCTTAAAGGGTTTAGAAAAATATTCAATTGATATCTTTTCGACTAGCATTTGCAATTCTGATTCTTCCATAATAAGCCTACCCTACTTCAAATAACCTTTAAGGTTCAAATTTGGAATAAATTATTTTTTCGTTTTTGAACAATCTATATTTAAAGAACCTCTCATTTGCTTTCTACATAAAATAACATTATAACAACATGAAAGGGGCGATTCTGTGCCAGATTGGTTAAGCAAACAGTTTACGCAAGCTTTTTATTTCAAAGATAAGTACAGAATCAAACTTTTAAATGACTTTTGGTTCTCCTATCTTGAAAAGGAAAAAATGGAACAGGAGCGACTTCTATGAGTCGCTCATTTTTATACTGGCTTTTTCATAGTAAGTGCTATTCTTTTCTTTTGAATTTCAATTTGAAGTACCCATACATCAATAATATCACCAACAGCAACGACATCTAATGGATGTTTTATGAATTTTTCACTCATTTCTGAAATATGGACTAACCCATCCTCTTTGACACCAATATCAATAAATGCACCAAAATCAACAATATTCCTTACTGTTCCCTGTAAATACATCCCTGGTTTAAGATCCTCTATTTTTAATACATCCTGATGAAAAATTGGCTTAGGCAGCTCATCCCGAGGATCACGGAATGGTCTGATTAAACTGTCAATAATATCCTTTAGTGTTGGAATACCAATCGTTAATTTTTCACTAATACTTTTAATATCTATATTGTTTAATTTTTGCTTTACCTCGCCCGTGCCAATATCATCTATGGAAAGCCCTGCATATTCTAATAATTGATAAGTAGCAGCATAGGATTCTGGATGAATAGGGGTCTTATCTAATGGATTTTCTCCGTCAATTCTTAAAAAGCCAATAGCTTGTTCATAGGTCTTTTCTCCAAATCTTGGAACTTTTTTTAATTCCTCTCTGTTATTAAACCTGTCCTTTTCCTCTCGATGCTTTACAATATTTTTGGCTGTTGTTTTATTCATGCCTGAAATATACTGTAATAGTGATACTGAAGCAGTATTCACATCAACCCCTACATAGTTTACAACAGATTCAACTACTTGTGTTAAACTGCCCTCCAACTTCTTTTGTGAAACATCATGTTGATATTGTCCAACCCCCACTGATTTTGGGTCAATTTTTACAAGCTCAGCCAATGGATCTTGCAAACGTCTTGCTATAGATATAGCACTTCGCTCGGAAACATCAAGCTCTGGAAACTCCTCACGAGCAAGATTTGAGGCAGAGTATACACTTGCTCCTGCTTCACTAACAATGATGTAATACATATTATAATTGTTTTCACGAATAAAATCCGCAATAAATTGCTCTGTTTCTCTAGAAGCAGTACCGTTGCCAATGGTTATTATTTCAACACCAAATTTTTCGATTACTTTTTTTAGCTGCTCTTTTGCTTCGGCCACTTTACTTTGTGGTGGAGTTGGATAGATTACCCTAATATCTTCAACCCTACCAACAGGATTTACCACAGATAATTTACATCCTGTTCTATAAGCAGGATCTACACCTAAAACTGTTCTACCTTTTATTGGTGGCTGTAATAAAAGCTGTCGCAAATTAGCTGAGAAAATATGTATTGCTTGCTCTTCAGCTTTTTCCGTTAATATTTGTCTTATCTCTCTTTCTACTGAAGGAGAAATTAATCTTTTATAGCTGTCTTCTATAGCTTGTAAAATGTAATCAGGAATCCTTTTGAATTTAGAAAGTGGGATGAATTTACTAATTAGACCATCCATGATTCTAGGATCTTCTAAATCAATCTTAACCTTTAAGATTCCTTCCTTTTCACCACGATTTATCGCTAATATCCGATGCTCTCTAATGGACTTGACAGCCTCTTTATAATCGTAATACATTTCATATACACTTTCTTCTTCTTTGTCCTTCGCCTGTATTACTAGTATACCCTTTTGCAATGTTTCATTTCTTATCCATTCCCTTACAATCGGATCATCAGAGAGCATTTCAGCGATAATATCTTGTCCACCCTTTACTACATCCTCAGGTGTATTTAATTCATGTTCGCTAGAGATATATTTTTTTGCTTCATCTATCAGTGCTTCATTATTAACAGGCTGATCTAGCATATACAAAGCAAACGGTTCTAAGCCCTTCTCCTTTGCAACACTAGCCCTTGTTTTTCTTTTTTGTTTGAAAGGACGATAAAGATCTTCAACCTTTTGTAACTTTGATGCGGTTTCAATTTTCTTTCGTAACACATCTGTTAGCTTCCCTTGCTCCTCAATTAAACGAATCACTTCAATTTTTCGTTGCTGTAAATTTCTTAAATAAGTAATTCTTTCAGATATCTCTCTTAGAACAGCCTCATCTAATTGACCAGTCATCTCTTTACGGTATCTTGCAATAAAAGGAATGGTATTCCCATCATCCAACAGATGAATAACCTGTTCTACTTGATTTTTTCTTAATTTTAGCTCGTTTGAGACTTGCTCGATCATAAACTGTAGTTCTTCCATATTCTCCTCCTGAAAATATTCTATCTTGCTTCTCAATGAAAGTATACTATATATCCCTCAAAAGAAAAAAGAAAGGATACCCTTTCTTTTTTAAAAACTTATTAAGCCAAGACTAATCTGAACTGCTTCATTAACTTTAGACATCATCTCATCATCCAAACTAGTAATTTTATCTGTTAGTCTTTGCTTATCAATGGTCCTTATTTGTTCTAATAAAATAACAGAATTTCGATCAAATCCATACGTTTGGGCATCGATTTCGACATGTGTTGGTAGTTTTGCCTTTTGAATCTGTGCTGTAATCGCTGCTACGATGACGGTAGGACTGAAACGGTTCCCTATATCATTTTGAACAATCAATACTGGCCTAATACCACCCTGTTCCGAACCTACTACAGGAGACAAATCCGCAAAAAAAACATCACCACGTTTTACAATCAAGATCTACACCCCGCTTACTAAGCGGTCTAGAGCAGAATCAGCCTCTTCTTCCAATAAAAATGATTCTGATGCAAGGTCAAGATTGATATTTGCCATTTCCATATACCCTTTTTGCATACTTTCACGTATATATTTTTTCTTTCTTTCATGTAAATACAGCTTCATCGCTTCTCTAATTAATTCACTTCTATTAGACTTTTCTTTTTCTACGACTCCATCAACCTCTTGTAAAAGGTTTTGAGGTAAGCTAATCATTATGCGTTTGGTATTTGCCACTATCTTGCACCCCCAAAATATAAAGAAAAGAAAAAATAAAGCATTATTAGTACCATTATGTCGATATTACCGCGAAAATATACTGTTTAAAAGTATCTTAATAAAATGATAACTTACATTACATACTATAATTCGAGATAATTTGCTAAATTCCTTCCTGTTGTATGCTCTTTCTTGAATATTCTTGCCTAAAATTAAAATAGCTATATATTGGCAGTAAATATAATAAGAAAGCATATGGAATATAGTCTACAACAGGAATATGTAATGCAATCCCTATTAGAATAGCATTTAAGTTCCAAGGAATCAAGCCAGCAACCACCATACCCGAGTCGGATATAGCCCTATTTAAATATATTGTATCAAACTGATCATTTTCATAGTATTTCAACATGATTTTTCCTGGAATTAAAATACCCATCGTTTGCGTAGACGACAGCATAGCAGCTGAGATGCTAATCAACATGGTTCTACGATATAATGAAAGTTTATTATCTAATCCTGTCGTTATTTTTTCAATCATGCTCGATAGTATACCAGATTCTTCAATTAATCCATAATAAGCCCCAGCAACAACAACTAATAATATTTGAAAAGAAATGTTTAGTCCACCACCATATATCAAGCCGTCAGGATGATGATAACCAAAAATAGCGTCGTGAAATATTTGATATAAACTCCGTTCTTGAAAAATATATGCTAAAATCAAACCAATAAGACTACCTATAAGCAAATTAAATTTAACTGAAACCTTAAAAATAGCTAAAATAATGATACTTATGGGCGCTATTAAAAGCCATGGACTGATCTGATGATTCATCTCTAATATTCTTCTTTTTGCTATATTTACTATACTTGCTTTCACATGAATATCTGCAATCCCAATGCCAATTAAATAATAGATGATAGCGGTAAGCAATAAAACAGGTATTAATGTTTTCATTAGGCTCCTAATATTAGCATAATGGTTGGTATTTGTAACCGTCGAATTAATATGAAGAGCAGAAGATAACGGTGAGGTTCTATCACCTACAAAGGCCCCAGATACTAATGCACCTGCTACGACCGTTGGATTTATCCCAAGACTATGGGCCATACCCATAAAAGCGACTCCAATCGTACTCATCGTCCCCACCGAGGTTCCTAAAATCATTGAAATAATCGTGCTAATAATGAAGGCCAAAATGATAAGAAATTTTGGCTTTATCAAGGCTAATCCATAATATACGAGAGCATCAATCGTGCCACTACTTGACCATATAGCTATTAAAATACCTATTAAAAGTAATATAATAAATACAATGGATACCGATTTTATCCCTTCAAAGGACGCTCGTACTAATTGTATTACATCTCGGTAATAAATGGTTGAAACAAATAATGTAAATAAATATCCTATCAATAAAGAAATAAATAGAGGTGTTTTAAAAAATAAGACAGTTAATACTAAACCTATAATGGTAAAAATAATGGGTATTACTGCTATTTTTAAAGGGATTTGCTTATTCATGTTACCTCCGATTACAATAATAGATTGACAATATTTATAACTTCTCCGTTCTTCATATAGATTCTAGGAACCCTTTTCCCAATAAGAGTTGCTAACTCGTAATTGATTGTATCAGCGTGCCCTGCAAGTTCATTTAAGCTAATAAAATCTCCAGATTGCGACCCAAAAATAACTACTTCATCTCCAATCTCTACACTAGGGATATGAGTAACATCTATCATTATTTGGTCCATACATACCCTTCCGATGATAGGAGCCCTTTTTCCATGAATTAGTACAGAGCCTTTGTTAGATAATTTTCTTGGTAAGCCATCTGCATATCCGATTGGTAATGTCGCAACTAGTGTATTCTTATCTGCTATATACGTAGCACCATAGCTTACAGTTTGTCCAGCTCTTATTTCTTTTAAGAAGATGATTTCTGTTTTTAACGTCATAACAGGTGTTAGTTCTTCCCTGGTAACATTCACTTCATCTGATGGAAACAAACCATATAGACTAATGCCTAGTCTAACCATGTTTTGTTCTAACTCTGGTAAATCAATAGAAGCAGCACTATTAGACAGATGCTGTAACGGTATTTCATGAATGGCTAATAACCTATCCATCATTTTCTTGAATAGCTCATATTGCTTTAAAGTAAAGGCCTTGTCCCTTTCATCTGCAGTTGCAAAATGAGTAAATATTCCTTCTATCTCTATCCAATGCTTATCTTTGATATAAATCAAGAATTCCTCTGCCTCTTCTGGAAAGACCCCTATTCTTCCCATACCTGTATCAACTTTAATATGAATCTTTAGCTTTTTTTTGTAGCTTTTTCCAATTTCATCGATTTGTTCTACCATTTTCTTTGTAAAAACAGTCAAGGTAATATCATATTTGAAGGCTTCATCTATGGAAGTAATGGGAGTACTACCTAATACTAGAATAGGATCTAATATACCCGCTTTCCTAAGCTGAATAGCTTCATCCAAAAAAGCAACAGCGAAATGGTTAATACCTATAGATTGTAAATGTTTAACGATAGATATGGCACCATGTCCATAAGCATCTGCTTTTACAACGGTCATAATATTGGCTCTATTTTGTAGTTTACTCTTAATAAAATTGATGTTATTAGTAATCGCATCTAAATCTATCAGTGCTACTGTTGGCCGATGTAGTTTGTTCATGTGTGACCACTCCTATTTTCCTTTTATAGCACGAAGTCGATTTTCTAATGCCACAATAAAATCATCAGACACTCCAAGCGTAATTTTTTTACCGTCCACTTTAATCATGTGGTGCATATCATAGGGTTGACTTATTTTATATAATGATATTTTTGTTTCACTATCATTTTTTCTAATGACCACTTCATTTTTTGTTAAAACATATTTTGTTTTCATAAAAAATTTGCTGTAGATTGGGGTAAAGGACACTGATAGGATGGCACTTATCACAGCACTTATTTTAAAGTAGGGATTGGAATATCCTAGCTTTGCACTTAGGATGACAATCAGGAAAATAAATACCATTGTTTCTATCACTTTTACTTTAAAAGGTTTTCTAAGCATAATCGTAAAAAAATTAGGTGTTTCCTCTTTTAAAATTTCCATCATTTTTCACTTCCTATTCAGTTCATCTAACAATTCATTTTATCAATCATTATAAACAAATTAAAGTCATTTCATCAAATAGAGTATAAATGACAAATTTTCTCTATTGGATTTTACTAAATGTAATAAAAACATTTTTAAATAAAATGGATTGGACTAAAAAACAAAAAACTCCGACTAGAAACATTATTTTGTTTCATGTCGAAGTTTTTAAAATCCTAATATTTTTATTTTGCAGCTTGCCCAAGCACAGATTTTGCAACAGTAATCATCTCATTTACTGGTAGGTCACCAGTTAATTTGAAATCGACACCATCATAGGTCCAGGTTAAGCTTCTCATATCAGTCATATCATTTAATATTCCGATACCAAATCCTAAATTTACGATATCGGTTTTCGAAGCCTCAGGAGCTGTCGTCATAATGGATTTGGCTCTGGTTTCGACGATATTATAATTATATTGCCCCATATATTTAATCACGACTGCATCTCCTTCTTCTTTACTAACGAATTTAGGAGAGTTTTTTGATATACCTTCTGGAATATAAGCAGGCTCTATAAAACCAAAGCTGTCTGATGGTTCAATAGTATTCATTGCAGGTAATGAATTAACCCCAAAGCTAGATAAATTCCTCTCCATATCAAAGGAATCTTTGTCAAATTCACTACCAAATTCAAAGCTAGTAAATTCCATTTCAACCAATTGGGTTTCATTTGGATCAAATACTGCAACTTTCATAGGTCTAGCCTTCTTATCTAACCAAACCTTCTGCTTTGTTAATGTCTGATTTTGATAATTTGCCTTCACCTCAAAAAGGTACATATCCTTATCCGCTGTAAACAAACGATCAGTATCATCAATAATACTAGCAGCTAAAGATTGAAATAGATAAACAGCACCATTTGATTCAGGCCAATCACTTTTAAATCGGTAGCTTTTATTTAATGCCGGATCTAATACGAATACACCATCATCATTTCGTAAAACAATCTGAGTAACCTTTGACTCAACATTATTTAATTCAATCCGATAGTAATGTGGTGTTTTATACCATACTTCCACTGAGTATACCTGTGGATTATCCCCCGCATTTATCTTCATAGTGCCAATTGCTTTATAGCTGTCTAATGAATCCATTTTATTTTTTAAATCACTTACGACATCATTTGCATCCTTTTTACCACATCCAGTAACCATAATACTGAATATTAATAATAGAGCTAAAACCAACTTTGTCTTTCGCATTTCATCATCCTCCCATAGCTTTTGACAAGTTATTTAACTTTGTCAATTTCCTGGGAAATGTGTCGCATATTATGTTGCGTGATTTGACATTGTATGATGAATAGCTGATCCAATATTGTCGATTATTTCCGTTGCGATTGTACTATAATCTGATGGATAACTAGACAATGTTCCTGCTAAACCGTGTAGGTAAACAGCTAATATTAGTGCTTCCTTTACAGGGATTTGTTGTGCTAAAAATCCGACTATCATTCCAGTCAACACATCGCCTGTTCCTCCTTTTGCTAGCTCTGGGCCACCTGTCGAATTAACAAAGATTTCACCGTTAGGTAATGCAATAATGGTATGTGCACCTTTAAGTACAACATAAATACCATACATTGTAGCAAGGTCTCTCGCAACATCTACTCTGTTTTTTTCAACATATTTTGTGGTTTTTTGCAGCAATCGCGCCATTTCTCCTGGATGGGGAGTCAAAATAGTAGCCGCTGTTCGATTCTTTAAGGGACTTAGATCACTAGCTATTAGATTAAGCCCGTCTGCATCTATAACAGCTTTTTTATTAGTCTCTAATAGTCTTAAAATAAAGTCTCTACCTTGGCCCCACTTTCCGATTCCTGGTCCTATTCCTAAGGCTGTATATTTTTGTTCTTCCACTTTTAGTTCATCTACACTTTTTAACGAAAAATTACCTGTTGCTGTCTCTGATAATCCAATACAGATTGCTTCTGGTACAAGTGTAAAGACCATAGATTGAATGGTATTTGGAACTGCAATAGTCGTCAATCCCGCTCCCGAACGCATCGCAGCAACGGTTGCTAAGGTTGGTGCTCCTGGCATATCCTTTGAGCCACCAATTAACAAAGCATGGCCATAAGTTCCTTTATGACTATTTTTTTTTCTTGGATGTAAAAAATCCTTGACCATTTTATTTGTTATTAGATGTTTTTGAATATGATCTTTTTCGACAGAAGCTTCTGGTATTGCTATGTCAGCGATAACTAGTTTTCCAATATAATCTGCACCTGGATAAAGATATTGTCCAATTTTAGGGTATGCAAAGGTTACAGTAACATTTGCTTGAAATGCCGTATCAACGATTTCACCTGTATTGCTATTGACACCACTAGGAATATCAACTGCGACCCGAATTGCTTCTACTTGATTCGCATATTGAACAATACTTTTGTATGGCTCTCGCAATCTCCCTACTGCACCTGTCCCTAGCATGGCATCCACTACAACATCTGCCTGATCCAGCGAATGCATCAATAAGTCTTCATTATTCTCTGCCCAGATTTTTATCCTATATCCCGAATGAACTAATGCATGGAAATTAATGGCGGAATCCTTAGAAAACTTATTAATATCCCCAATCACCCATGTTTCTACGTCATAGCTATGATTCCCAAGATGTCTTGCAATGACAAATCCATCTCCACCATTATTTCCTCGTCCGGCAATAATCACTATTTTTGCATGATTGTTTGGAACTAATTTCATGACTTCCCTTGCCACCTGTGCTCCTGCGTTCTCCATTAAGACAACCCCAGGAATTCCAATCGTTTCTATGGCTTGACGGTCAATTTCACGCATTTCTTCTGCAGTTACTAATAACACATTTCCTCCTCCTTCACTGCTTTTATATATGTATGTCCGAAATTGGACAGATATGCAGGCTGTCTATTTTTGTTCAATAATAACTTTAGCTATTGCTAAAGTAGTAGAATGGGAGATGCTGATATGAATAATTGACTCATCATTGATAAGATTAGTATTGTTCACTTCTACAATTGGTCTACCAGAGTCTTCGTTTATAATCTCCACATCTTTCCAACCTAATTGTTTCCCAATACCTGTGCCTAATGCTTTTGCCACTGCTTCTTTTGCAGCAAACCTACCTGCATAATATTCTATCCTTCTTTTCTGTTGAATGGGAGATTTTTTTATTTCTTGTTGTGTAAAAATTTTTGTTAAGAATATTTCTCCCTTTCTCTCCAAAATATCTTCAATTCTACTTAAATCTATTAGGTCAATACCGATTCCAATAATCATCTAAATGCTCCTTTTTCTCATTGTCTAGCTTCGCTTGTCCCCACTTCTACACACAGTGCACAAGTTATGTTAAATGAGCAAAGCTCATTAGTCCTACCATGTTATAGAGGGATTATAAGCGGTGGTTTGCTATCGGATAAAGAAAACTCGACTATATCTTTTGTTCAATCAGATAGTCGAGGTAACAATATTATGATCTAGATGATAGTAAATGATTTATGCTTTATGATAGGTCACGTTTTTTTTTCTTATGATAAAACCAATCGATGTGACCAGCAAGGTTGTAATGATTGGGATAGCTAAATCTAATAATGGCAATTTAGTAATAAAATATTCATGTACGTAAACATCACTTACAACCATATTTCCAGCCGTCCATGCTATAACAGCTGCACCAACAAAAATAATGGCAGGGTACTTTTCAATGAAATATAGAATGAGATTACTTCCCCATACAATAATAGGAATACTTATAAGTAAACCTAATACCACTAAAAGTGGGTGCCCTTTTGCTGCACCTGCTACAGCCAAGACATTATCCAAACCCATTAATAAGTCAGCTACAATAATTGTCCTTACTGCTTCTCTAATGCTTTCCCCAGATTTCACATTTCCCTGATTCTCTTCATCAACAAGCAATTTAAAAGCGATCCATATTAAAAACACACCGCCCAAAAAATGAACTAAAGGAATATTCAATACATAAACAGCTAAAGCTGTTAAAGCTACTCTAACAGCGATTGCTCCTACAACACCCCAAAAAATTGCTTTTTTTCTATTTTTCTTAGGTAATCTCCTAGTTGCTAAGGCTATGAGTATCGCATTATCTCCACCTAATATAATGTCTATCATTACGATACTTAATAAGCTACTAAAAAATTGTAGACTGAATAGTTCCATCCCATAAACACCTCCCATAATAGGATTACCTAAAATGATAAAATCATTAAAAAAAGACCTTTATCATTTAAGATAAAGGTCTTGCTAACAACTTTAAGAGTTGCCAACAAAGCCGAGGATACATCATCCCGTCTTGACGACTTTGCCGCTAAATAGCTACTCCCCTTTAATACAAGGGTATCACGAAAGAAATCTAGTGTCAACTATTGTTATACTATCTTATGCCTAATCTCATTGCAGCGATTTTAGAGACACGGTTCCTATCCCAAGGTGGGCTCCATACAACATCAACCGTTGCATGATTAATATCTGGTATATTATTTAAAGCTTGTGCTGCTTCACCAGTAATTTGTCCTGCAAGAGGACAACCCATTGCTGTTAATGTCATATTTACAGAAAGATTTTTATCAGCATCCATGTGTGCCTCATAAACTAAGCCTAAACTAATGATATCAATATGAATTTCTGGGTCATTAACTTCCATTAATGCCTCTATTATTTTTCGCTTTATATCATCCTCTTCAATTCCTGTAAATTCAATTGGGGCAATCCCATAATCATCAAATACGGACACTATTACACCTCCAATAATACTTTTGTAATACAGCACTCTATATCTTGTAATACAACCTGTGATATAAAAATTCAGTTAAGTAATCTATAAGGATAGGTTACTATAAGTTTAAATTTTTGTTAAGCCTTAAAGATTTTCAAAGATTAATTACTTTTCTTCTATATCAATTGATTTCATAAACACTTCTTCTTTTGGGCTACTCATTTCTCCACTAAAGGAAGAACTAACAGGAACAGTAGCAATCGCAGTTACAGTGTCCATACCTTCAATAACCTCTCCAAATACAGTGTAATTTGGGCTTTGATTTAAGAAGGAGCTATCACTCCCACTACAGATGAAAAATTGGCTTCCATTAGTATTTGGTCCAGCATTTGCCATTGCTACAATACCTGGTTGGTAGCCTGTAACAGGAGGTAACTCATCCTCAAAGCTATAGCCTGGGCCACCCATTCCATTTCCTAGTGGGTCACCTGTTTGAATCATAAAGGACTCAATCACACGATGAAACTTAACGTTATTATAGTATCCATCCCTAGCTAGGAATATAAAATTATTCACTGTTTTTGGTGCTCCATTTGAAAAAAGCTGAACTTTAATATCCCCTTTATTCGTATGAATCGTTGCAAGATATTCTTTATTTGTATCAATTTGCATTTCTGGTGGATTAGAATATTGTTTTATTTCCATTTTTTTACCCCTTTCTTTTTTTAACATAAATATAGTATAACAATTATTATTGTTTTTCTAGACCATTAATAAACTTCAAAACTTAAAAAATAAAAAAACATCGTTAGGATATACGATGTTTTAGGGTGCAGACATCGTCTACACCCTGGTAACTTTTAGATTAATTCTATTCTTCTCCTTCGTCTAATAGTATGACGTTTAGGATTTTGGTTTCGTTGGCTGTTATGGTTATTTTCTTAACTACTGTTTTTTTACCGGGATACGAGAATACGATAAAGTAAGTCCCCGGTGCAAGATTTGAAATTTCGTATTCACCATCAAAATTAGTAATCGTCAAGCGAACTAAATTATCGTTTATATCAAAAATTTCTACAATCACCTTATATAATGGGTTGTTATTTTCGTCTAAAACCGTTCCCTTGACTGTCCCATACAATGATTCTAATTGAAGGTTTACTATTTCCTGCTCACTTTCCTGAATGTTAACATCTTTACTCGCACTACCATAATTTTCTTTAGAGACTGTAATGATATATCTGCCTGGTGCAAGCCCAACTATTATATACCTTCCCTTTTCGTCTGTTATATCCCTTCCTTGTATGACATTGTTCAACACATCAACGACCTCAACTGTCGCACCTGGTATCACCTTGCCATTTTGTTTGTCTGTAATTACTCCTGTTACAGAGCCTGGAAAATCATCTAAGTCAAAATTTATCGTTAATTTTTCATTAAAGCCTATACTAATGAATTTTGTATTGGTCTGTTTATTTCCATTTGAGGCAACGAGAAAGTAATCCCCTGCAAAAATCCCTTTCATTTGATAATATCCATCTACATTACTTTGAACCGTTTGAATAATGACTCCTGTTTCATCAACTAAACGAATGAGTGAATTTGGTACTGGCAAGCCTGATATCGCATTTATAATGCGACCATTAATCTCAGATAAATTAGGACGTAGGCTAAAATCAATAATCTGTGTTTCACCCTTTGCTATTCCAGTGGCTGTTATTTCTTCCTCAAAGTTATCCTTGTTCGCAATAATGACATAGTTACCTGAAGAGAGACCTGTTATTTCATAATTCCCTTCTGTATCTGAAAACGCTGTTGCTAATATAGGGTCGAAGGAATTAAATCTTCTTACTTGAATAACTGCCCCTTCAATTGGACGACCATTTATTTCATTTGTTACTTTACCACGTATAATAGCAGGATTTTCATCTAAAACGAAGCTAAAATACGAAGTCTCATTAGATACAATAACAAAGCTACCAAGTTGGTTTACAAATCCTGGAGCGCTGGCAACAGCCCAATAATTACCAGGTGCAAGACCTTCAAAGACATATCTACCGGCTGTACCAGTCAATGTTGTGGCGATTAGCGCATTGAAGCTATTATATATTTTTACAGTTGCACCTACTATTCCCTGTGCACTATTTAAGCTTGTCACTACTCCTGTCACTCTGCCTGGAAATGGGGTTAATCTGAATTGGATGGTTTTTGTTTCCCCTTGGTTAAGGATTACTCCTTGTGCTTCACTACCAAAATTGGCAACAGAAGCTACCACTACAAATGAACCAGCAGGTAAGTTAGGAATAATGAAATTCCCATCTTGACACGATGAGCCTGTTGCGATCACAATCCCATTATTATCCCTTACTGTTATAACAACGCATCTAATCAATTCCCCAGTTTCACTATTTACTACACTACCCTTTAATGTAGCAGGATTTTTAGAGAGGATAATATTTGCATTTGTCACTTCCCCTGCTACAACATTTACAAATACCTGATTTGTAGCAAAATCTGGAGCAGATGCACTGATATAATACCTTCCTGGGGTCACGTTAAAGAAATGATAGCTACCATCACTGTTCGCAAAGCCGGATGCGATGAGAATACCATTTTCATTTCTTAGAATAACACTGGTATTATTGCCAGTAATCCTATTCCCGTCCTGATCTAGTATATATCCTGAAATTTGACCAAACACAGGATTCAAGGAGAGACTACCATCAGTCGTTTCACCTGTAATAACAATTACACCCCTTGTGCCTTCTCCAAAGCCACTTTTCGTGACACCTATTGTATATTTACCTGGTAATAGATTTTCAATCAAGTAATTTCCAAATGGACTAGTTACTGTACTAGCAACCACTGTTTGTGTCCCTGCTAATCTGACCTCTACCGTGGCCCCTTCGATTACACCACCTGTTACAGCATTTGTAATGGTACCAGATATTCCGCCAGGAGCTTCTTGTAATCTAAAGTTGATATCTATTAAATCTTGCCCAGTTGTTAAATTCACCCCTCGTGTTGCCGTTGAAAAGTTATCAGCAGAAGCAATCACAAAGAATGTACCAGAAGGAATGCCACCAATGGAATAATTCCCATTACTATCGGTAAACACAGTACCTATAATTTTTTCATTTAAATCCTGTACCTGAATTCTAGCATTGGGTATAGGCTCTCCAGTCGTTCGATTGGTTACATTACCACTAATACTCCCTGGTAGCTCATCAAGATTAAAGATCACTTGAGTCTCCTCACCTGCTAATACGGTTGCTCCTTCTGCTTTGGTAGCAAAATTCAAGTGTGAAGCTGTGACCACATATTCGCCCGGAGCTAGATTATCAAATCTAAAGTTACCGTTCCCATCTGTGACAACTGTTGAAATCAATACGCTATGATTTGTAAATAATTTAATGATCACTCCTGGAACTCGTGGCTCTACATATCCAAAGATAGCACCAGGATTTTTTTCGAGTTGAATATTTGCGGGTGTTGTAATATTGGGCGAAACGATTGCTCCAACGAAACCATTTTGGAAGCCATTTGCTGTAGCCTCTACGACATAATTACCTGGACTTAATCCTTCAACTGTATAGCTACCGCTATTATCCGTTACTACTGTCGTAATAAAAGCGCCACTTAAGGTTATATTAACTAGGGCACCTGGTATTCCAATTCCTGTCGTTGCATCTGATATAATCCCTATAATCCGACCAGGATTTGGTAAAAGAGCTATATTTACAATACTTGTTTGACCTGCTTGCACTAATGTACTTCCACTTCCAAATTGGAAGCCATCTGCAAAAGCAACAACCGTATAATTCCCTGGTTCTAATAACGTAGCGAGGTAATCTCCTTGATTATCGGTGAAAATGGTTTCTATCACTACACCATTAATATTTATAATTCTAACCTCTACTCTCGCTCCTTGAATAGGAGAACCTGTATTTGCATTTGTTATTTTCCCACCGATTGAACCTGGATTTGATTGTAGGGTAAAATTAACCTCTGTTGACACATTAGCTACTACCGTGGCCCCTGCAATTGCAGATTGGAAGCCATTTGCCAACGCAATAGCCACATAATTTCCTGGCGCTAAATTTGATACACTGTAATTTCCATTTGTATCTGTTACAGCTACTGCAACCTCAGGACCATCCACTGAATTTTCACGGATACTAATTTCTGCCCCGTTAATCGGATTACCTACAGCATCTGTTACACTACCAAAAATCCCACCCGGATTCTCAATTAATTGGAAATCGACGATTGTTATTTGATGAGCTTCAATTGTTGCTCCAGATGTTTTAGCTTGGAAATTTTCAGCTGTGGCAGTTACGGTATATACACCAGGCCCTAGATTGTTTATTTCATAGCTTCCATTCGCATCTGTGGTAGTCATATTAACAAGAACGTTATTTAGGAAAACCTTAATACTAGTATTTTCAATAGGTGTTCCATCTAGTGTTGTTACCGTTCCCCGCAATGCACCTGCATTTGTATTAAGTGCTACATCAAGTGTAGTAATCATATTTGGAGAGATAATCGTTCCTAATGTCGTACTGGCATAGCCAGATTTTATAAAGGTAACGGAATAGTTTTCTGGTGCTAGTGATGGTATTTGATAATATCCATTCGCATCTGTAAATGCTTCGGCAACAATTACGTTTGAGTGGTCAACCACTACTACATTTACATTTTCTAAAGGTAGACCTGTATTCCCATCGGTAACTGTACCCTGCAAGCTACCAGGTGCTGGAGCAAGGGTTGCATCAACAATGGCTGTTTCACCAGCAGCAACACTAAAGCCTATTACTGCTATAATAAAATTTGTTGCAGTAAACCTTACTAAATAACTACCTGGAGCTAATGCATTTACTTCATACTGCCCGATATTATTCGTCGTCGTCGTAGCTACAACTACTTGATTACTATCTAATATCTCAACAACCACGCCATTAATTGGATTGCTTGCTTGGTCTGTAACCGTACCAACTACCCTACCTGGACTTGTTAATAGAATAAAATCTATCGTTCTCGTTTCGTTAGCATTTAGAATAATGGATTGGGATGCTGATTGAAAGCCTGATTTAGTCACTTGAATGGTATAGCTACTTGGAGGTAAACTAGTAAATTGATAAAATCCATTTCCATCACTTGTCGTTTGCTGTACGATATTACCAAATGAATTGAGTAGTAGTATATCAGCACTTGCAATAGGATTCGTACTAGTATCTCGTATGTTTCCCTGTATCGTAGATAGTATTGGCTCTAGAAAAACAGTAACGGATGTTACTTGATTTGCGACCACAGCTACTGCCTGTGTTTTAGTCGTATAATTAGGGTAGGAAACAACAAGATCGTAATTACCTGCAACTAATTGACTAAAAGAGAAGCCTCCCCCAATATCCGTTGAATCCGTAGCAATAAGCTGGCCATTTAGTCTAAGTTCAACTGTGCTACCTTGGATTGGTAGTCCAGTTGCTTGGTCTAGCACCATTCCTTCAATACTACCTGTCTGAACGACGTTAATATCAATCGAATCTAGGGTGACAGGAAGCATGTTACCGGTAAAACTATCAATACCAGTGGTTTTTGCCCTATTTAATTTTCTAACACCACCATCTACAGAATTAAATGTCCCTCTGACTGTGAATTGAAGTTCTGCTGTAGCTTCTGCAGCTATATTCCCAATATCCCATGAAAGTGTATTTGTATTGTAGTTATAGCTTGCACTACCTGCTGTTAAGCTATCGATTGAAAAGCTGGATGTCGTATCAAGTCTTATATTATCTTCTACAAAAACCTGTGTTGCAGTACTTTTCCCTATATTTGATACTGTTATTTTACCTGTCCATTCCTCTAAGCTTCCAGTAACTACGGTGCTAGGTCCTGAAACTAACGTTTTCTCTGTCGTCAGCCTTGCCCGAACATCATTATCTCCTGGAGTGGTATCATCTGTAAATCCGTCAATAAAGGTAAACCCTTGATTTTGCAACGAATCCTTATTATATACATTGATTGTTGCTGACGTATAGATTAAGAGTTTAATGACTGTGTTTTCGTTGATACCAAGATATGAGAATAAGATACTTGCAGGAATCGTAAACTCTAGAAAATAGTTTGGTACGCCACCAAAATTAGAACCATCATTGGTTAAACGTGCCCTAGCAACATTATAATTACTAATTGGTATGCTAAAATTAGGGCTACCCCTACCATCTGTTCCTTCTGCTGGGTCGTTCCAAGAATTAAATTCTACTATTGTATTCTGAATTAAATCAATCCGTTCATTTAGACCATCAACAGATAATAACCATTGGTAGGTTCCATCTACACCATCTGTATTGATTAATGCTCCCCAAGCAAACTGTCGAAATCCTGTTTGGGCTCTTGGATCATTCTTTAAACGTATTCTAATAAAAATATTCGTACCATCGTAAGCAAAGTAGGCTGCTGGAAAGTTAGAATCACCGACGATATCAGTACTACCTGGGAATTCATCATTTGGTGGATCAAATAAGGGGGATCCATTTAATAATAGAGGTGTCCATTTGTCATCACTAGGAAATCCCATCATATTTCTCCTTTCACATTTTTTTAAACTCATGCCCTATAATCTATGCTATAGCATACAATATTTGGTAGTACATTTGTCTAGAGGGACACACCCAAAATTTCAAATGAAAGCCTATTTTTTGTGATAATGAAAAAACCCATCCTACTTGGGATCGGGGAGCATTGTCTCCTCGCCGAATGGTGTCAAACATGCTTCATTATCCACTTTTGGAGAGTTGACGATTGATGATACTTTATAGTAGTCTAATCTTTCCTCATTCATATCTACAGTTAATAAATTTTTTAGAACCTCTGTATTTTTCATAGAACGGTCTAACCAAATCTCTTCTTGCTCTTTATCTAAAATAATTGGCATCCGGGTATGAATGTCTTCCATTTCCCCGCTTGATTTTGTGGTAATTATCGTACAGGAATAAATGACTTCATTGCCATCCTCCCATTTATCCCACAGCCCTGCAAAGGCAAATGGTTCCTTTGTTTTTAACAATATGTGGTATGGCTGTTTTTTTTCCTTCATCTTTTTCCATTCATAAAAGCCATCCGCAATGACAAGGCATCTTCTTCGTTCAAGTAGTGTTCTAAAGCTTGGTTTGGTATTTATTGTTTCTACTCTAGCATTGATCATTTTATTACCTATCGATTTATCCTTTGTCCAATGAGGAATTAATCCCCAGCGCAGAAATCCTGCCTTATTCTGTAATCCATCATGAATAACAGTTAAAACATCCTGAGTTGGAGCAATATTATACCGTTTATGAACATCTAAATGATCCATATTCTTTAATGAAAATCTATTTTTAAGTACTTCTGCATCTGCAACTAAAGTAAATCTTCCACACATTGTTAAATCACCCCTTATCTAGATTATCATAAGTATAGAGGCAAAGTGAAACTTCATTCAGATGATTTTCCTGAATGTTAGTTGACCTTATCTAGGAGCTTAGCGCCGCTTGTTCACACAGTGCATTAGCGGGGTTTAGCTATCGGGCAAATAAGATAGTCTTTTAAACAAAAAAAGAGTTCAGTGATTACACTTCCCTCTTTAAGAAAAATTCCTACTATGATGACTAATTGTTAAACCTCATCGTCTCATAGCATTTTTTTTATCTGATGATATTCCTCTACTGAAATTTCTCCATTTGCTAACCTTTTCTTTACTATATTTAGCGGGTCATTATCATCCGCTTGATTATTCCTCATACCATCTTGTGGATGTTGATGATCCTCATTTTCCATTCTATGATCCATTAGATGATTCATAGCCTTTTTATGTCCACACCCCATGTTTAGTCCTCCTTTTTTATTTATTTAACTTTCATCGGTAATTTTATTACGTGATATCACCCTTATATTTAATCTACTCTATAAATATGTAGATTCTATGTAATGGAAGCATTGGAATTTGAAATAGAAGGCGTATATGACCTTCAGCATGATGAAGTTCTAGATCATCATGGGAATTAGAAAACAGTCAAAAGCATGCAAATTCTTTGCATGCTTTTGACATTTAAGGTTGTGCTTTCAATTTAGGTAAGGCAAGGGTAAATGTCGTTCCAGCTTTAGATGTTTCTTTTAATAATAATTCACCATCTAATCCCTTTGCTAATATCTTACTAAAGGATAAACCAAGACCTAATCCATGTACGGTTTGTTTTTTATCCCTACCACGGAAAAAGCGCTCAAAGACTAAATCCTTCTCCTCTGCTAAAATACCTGGTCCATTATCTGCCACATCTATTCTAATATCGGCTTCTGTTTCATATAGAGTAACCTCAATGGTTCCCTTGCCCTTTATTGCCTGCTTTGAATTGTTTAATAAATTATACAGAATCTGCTGAACCCTAGCTGAATCGGTATATGTCATCAACGTATGTTCTGGTAATTTTGTTGTTAATTTAATTGGATTCTCTTCTTGAACAATATCCCATTGATAAATAATTTCTTCTACTAATTGATTCATATTATAATCTTTCTTATTCACTTTTAGCTCACCAATTGCAAAGGAGTTAAAATCGAGTAGATCTTCAACCATTTTTTGTAGTCTATTTGTTTCCTTCGTTGTTATATCAAGAAACTCTTTTGCTTCTTCTCCAGTTACAATATCATCTTTTACAGCTTGAACTAATGCACTAATCGATGTTACTGGCGTCTTTAATTCATGAGTTACCCCTGCTAGTAGCTCTGTCCTCATCATTTCTAACTGCTGTAAGCGATTAGCCATATCCTTAAAGGATTCAACTAATTCATTGATCTCTTTTTCTTTTATATTCTTCTTTAGTTCCACCCTATAATTACCTTCTACAATCTGCTTTGCTGCGTCAGCAACCTCTTTTATTGGTTCTGATAATTTTTTAGTTAATAAATAGATAACCATCCATCCTAGAATAGCCAAACTACCTAACATAATAATAATCAATCTAACCTGTTCTAAATTGATAAATACTCCTGTTTTAGGGAGCAAAATAATTACCCAACCAATTGTATTGTCATTATATGTAATTGACCGTTTAACAACATAGACATTGATCCCATGATTCAATACCAATTGTTCAAGGTTATTATTATCATCAATCGTAGTCGAAATTCTTGCCAAAAATTCCTGTGGTATACCTATTGGTTTACTAAAGATGATTTTTTTATCTTTATCAAGAATCATATAAAATGGTTTTGTATCAAGGTGGATGAATCTTTCGCCTCTTTCTAGTACCTTTGGTAAAAAGTAATCTATTTGAATTTGTCCCTGTGGACCAACAATTCTATCAGAGATTTCTTCTGCTAGTAATTTCATAATATCTAGCTGTCTCATCGTTGCAAAATAATTAATCCATAATGTGGAGATAACTCCTATAATAATTAATCCAATTAATATGGTTAATAAATAACGGGTAGTCCAATATCGTAGTAATGAGGTTTGTTTTTTATTTTTCATATACACAAAATTGATACCCCAATCCTCTTAAAGTTTTTATTTCTCCCTGATTCGTTGGCCAATTGTTTAATATTTTTCGCACCCTTTTAATTGCTAAATCGACGGCACGATCACTTCCTTCATAATCGATCCCCCAAATCTGTTCAATTAATTGCTCTCTCGTAAATGTTTGATTTGGATGCTTTGCAAGAAATAGTAATAAGGAGAGATCTTTAGGTGTAAAAACTAGCTCGATTCCATGAAGAAACACAGCATGTGCTTGAAAATCTATCTTTAAGCTTCCGAAATATTTGATGTTTCTATCCTCGATAATATTTTTTGGCCTTCTTAACACCGCCTGTACTCTAGCTACAACTTCCTCTGCAATGAATGGTTTTGTGATATAATCATCGGCTCCTTGATTTAAACCGGATAATTTTTGGTTTATTTGACCGAGAGCAGTTAGCATAATAACTGGACAAGAGCTTCTTTCACGAACATATTGCAATATACTCCAGCCATCCTTGTCTGGTAGCATGACATCTAATAGCAAAAGTGAAGGGTTAAAACTATGGAATTTTTCTATCGCTTCTTCTCCACTATAGGCCTGCTCTACTTGAAAATTCACTTTCATCAAATACGCCTTTAGCACCCTTGAAATCACTAATTCATCTTCAACTATAAGGATTTTTTCCATAAAAGAAGCTCCTTTCATCCACTTAAAATCATGATCTACTCTTCACCAATTTATACTACTACATTTTTTTAAAAATTTCCTTTAGATTTAATATAGCTTTACTTTTTACTACAGATTCTACTAATGTGATCTACGAAAATCTCGAAAATGCTCTACTTGTGAAGGATGTGATAGCTTATATATAAATGTACTACTTACAGTAGAAACCACAATTATGAGCACAGTAAGTGAAATGATTAGCTTCCAACGATTCATTATTATAACACCTCACATAACATGAATGATAAGTCCCAATAAAAATAATACAGAAAAAGTAATATGGTAAATTCTTATTTTCTTATGTTTCCTTTTATCTTTAAGCTTAAAATCAAAGAAAGCTCCAATACCAGCAAGAAATACAAGTGCTAGCCATATAAATAAACCTGTATATATCTCATTTTGTCTATTAGGATAGTTCAATAGAAAATAAATACCGTGAGCCGTTGAAGCAAATATGACGACCCAACCAATCAAAATATGATGCTTACGTAAAAATAGAGCAGATTGTTTAGTGATATTATAGTCTTTTATTTCTCTCTTTTTTATTTCTAAGTAAATTTTTCTAATGACCCATATTCCAACCGCTGCAATACTGGCACCTAAAGCGATATTACCTAATAGATTGCTTGAGCCTCTTAGCATAAATCTGTAATTTGCATTATTAATATATAAATAATAGAACGGTATCGCAACAATAGAGATACCTGCGAAGAGATATCCCAAGGTGTAAATCAAGATATGCATAAATTTTAATTTCATTAAATCCTCTCCTTAGGCTAAAAAATATGTAAAGAAACAACAAATGAAGAAAGGAACAAGACTTTGATCTAATAGAAAGTCATGTTCCATTCTCTATGTTTGTTCATTCTATAAGTAAGTACTTATTTACTTGTTGCAAATGACTTAAATGCATATATATCCTCTCATATCTATGTTCTGTTATAGATATGGATTACTTTATTTCTTTTGTCTAAGCGGAAATTTTATTCCTAGCTTTGACATTTCCTCTTGTGCTTGTTCCTTTGTTAAGGTACCATCTTTTACCTTTTGACGTATTTCAGCTAGTTTTTGCTTTGTTGCATCGTCTAGCTTAGGGAAATCTCCTCTTTTTCCTGGAAAGTTAATCCCTAGCTTTGTCATTTCTTCTTGCGCCTGTTCCTTTGTTAAGGTACCATCTTT
>CAZEQK010000012.1:0-20326 GCA_964514395.1 uncultured Bacillaceae bacterium | reverse complement strand
TCCCTAGCTTTGTCATTTCTTCTTGCGCCTGTTCCTTTGTTAAGGTACCATCTTTCACCTTTTGGCGTATTTCAGCTAGTTTTTGCTTTGTTGCATCATCTAGCTTAGGGAAATCTCCTCTTTTTCCTGGAAAGTTAATCCCTAGCTTTGTCATTTCTTCTTGCGCCTGTTCCTTTGTTAAGGTACCATCTTTCACCTTTTGGCGTATTTCAGCTAGTTTTTGCTTTGTTGCATCATCTAGCTTCTGGAAATCTCCTCTTTGATGTTTAAAGGTAGACTTTTGCGTTTCCTTTTGAGTTACTGTTTGTTGATTGTTATCCTGTGTGGATGTATCACCATTACTTGCTGCATACGATACCGTTGGAACGATTAATGCTAAGGATAAAGCACCAACCATAAGCTTTGGCCACATTTTCTTCATTGATTAAGTTACCCTCCTTTTATAAAATTCTGTCTGTCGCAAACTCATCTTAACGAAGGAATACGTCAGGCATATGTCAGAAACTATCAACCAGTAAATATTGTCCCCTTTTTAATTCTAATTAATCTATTCTTCCTAGAAATTAACATAATTTTTCAAATTATTTCCTGCATTGATAAATTTGACATCATCCTGACATATTACAGGGCTACTCTTAGATAGAAAGTGAAAAAAAACCTTTAATAAACCCTGGGAGTGATTTTATACCTTATAAAGGAGTGATGACAAAGAATGAAGAAAAAATGGTGGTTAATAGCTGTAGCACTCATTATTATTGCTGCAGGAGCTACGGTTTATGGGATGAGTTCAAAAAAGACAGCTCAAACAACAAATACGAAGGTTAATACCATGACTGTAAAAAAAGGCAATTTGCTAGTGAGTGTTTCTGGTTCAGGGACAGTAAACCCTGTAAATGTTGAATCTATAAGAGTATTGGATGCAGGTCAAATTAAGGATGTCTTAGTTAACCAAGGAGATAAAGTAAAGAAAGGACAAATAATAGTCACTTTTAGCGGCAATGACAATAGCGATTCCATTCAACAGGAAGAGTTAAATCTTGAAAAAAATCAAATAGATTTAAAGAGTGCAGAGAAAAACCTTCGAAATCAATCGTTAGAAAGCGATGTAGATACTTTAAAAGCTAATATCCAAAAGCTACAAATAAGTATAAAGCAATCTCAGATTAAAATACATAACTATCAAGAGGATGAGATCCCACCTAACCCTATTGTTTCTCCAATTGATGGGTACTTATCAACATTAAGTGTTGATAGTGGGCAACAGATTAATAACGGTTCTACCATTGGAACAGTGACCGATTATAGCGATTTAGAAGTTACTATTCAGGTAGATGAATTAGACATCACAAAGATAAAAAAAGGACAAACAGCACAAGTCACTTTAGATGCTTTCCCTAATCAATTATTTACTGGAACAGTTACTGACATTGGTGAAGAAGGCCAATCTCAGAATGGTGTATCTGTTTATGATGTTACCATTCATCTAAAAGATCCTAAAAATATTAAAATTGGCATGACTGCAGAAACAGTAATTAAAGTAGCGGAAAAAAATAATGTATTGGTCGTTCCTATTGAAGCAGTAGAACAGATGCGTAACAAAAGCTTTGTTCTTATTTCTACTGATTCTGGTACACAACGTACGCCAGTAGAGGTTGGGCTACATAATGAAAACTTTATTGAAATCACAAGTGGTTTAAAAGAAGAAGATCAGATTGTTTTACCTAGTAGTTCTCAATCTCAAACAAATACCAACCGTCAATTTAGTGGATTTAGAGCCCCTGGCCTAGGTGGAGGAGCGGGTCCAGGAGGCAATCGCTAATGAGACATGACGAGCCATTGATCAAGATAGAGAATTTAAGTAGATGGTATAAAATGGGTGGAGAAACGGTTCACGCACTTCAAAAAGTATCCTTCACTATTTATTCTGGAGAATTTGTAGCTATTATTGGGCCATCTGGTTCTGGTAAAACTACATTGATGAATATGATTGGTTGTTTAGACATTCCTAATGAAGGAAGCTATAAGCTTGATAGTCAGGAAATAAGCAAACAATCAGATAATAGTTTAGCCAAAATTCGAAACGAAAAGATAGGCTTTATTTTTCAAAGCTTTAATCTTTTACCAAAGCTATCTGCCTTAGAAAATGTAGAGCTCCCATTAATATATCGTGGATTGCCTCATAAAAAGAGAAAGAAGCAGGCAGAGGATTCATTAATGATGGTTGGGCTAGGAGACAGGATATATCATCGACCTAGCGAGCTATCAGGTGGACAACAGCAACGTGTTGCAATTGCTAGGGCTCTATCTGGAAATCCTCCGATTCTGCTTGCTGACGAACCTACTGGGGCGTTAGATACCATTACTGGAAAAGAAATTATGGGGATGATGAAGGAGTTAAACGAGCAGGGACATACCATCATTATCATCACTCATGATTTAGCTATCGCCGATCAAGCAAAGCGCATCATTAGAATTCAGGATGGTAAAATTCTTGAGGATCGGGGGAATGAACATGAACATGAGTCAGGGATTTAAAATGGCTTGGAAAAGTATTTACAGTAATAAATTACGATCTTTCTTAACAATGCTTGGTATCATCATCGGTGTTTCAGCAGTTATTCTGTTGATATCCATCGCTCAAGGGACAACGAAACAGATTAAAGACAGCGTGGAAAGCCTTGGCTCCAACTTGTTAACCGTACGTATAACGGGTCAAGGAACAAAAACGACACTTAATTATAATGAAGCAATTACCTTTGCTGACAATCCTGGTGTAAAGGCAGTAGCACCAGTAATTAGTGGGAATGTAAAAGCAAAAAATGGCACCAATAACGAAGATGTATCTGTGGATGGAATTACTCCCGATTATTCCGAGGTTCGTAATTATAAGGTACAATCAGGTGGTCGTTTTATTCTACCAATTGATATTCAATATCGACAAAAGGTTGCTCTTTTAGGTGTCGATACGGCCAAAACTCTATTTGCTACGGAGAATCCGATTGGACAAAGCGTCATCATTAACGGATCGAAGTTTAATGTTGTAGGACTTCTTGAATCTAAAGGATCCAGCATGACAGGTTCCAATGATGATATTATCTTAATTCCGATTACTACTGCAGAACGTCTTTTAAGAAACAAAGGTATTAGAACAATGTATATTCAAGCAAATTCACCTGATGAAGTAGATAGTGTAATGTCTATCTTAGAAGCGGATTTAAAAAAGAAATTCCCTACTACCCAAAGTCAGAGTCGTTCAAATAATGAGCCATATAGGATATATAACCAACAGGAAACCTTAGATACAGTTAGTTCCATAACCAAAACAATGACTTTGATGCTTGGAGGTATTGCCAGTATATCACTTTTAGTCGGTGGAATAGGTATCATGAATATTATGTTAGTTTCCGTCAGTGAAAGAACAAGAGAGATTGGAATCCGTAAGGCAATTGGAGCCAAAAGAAAGGATATTCTTATTCAATTTCTTATTGAATCTATGGTTCTTGGCGGTGCAGGAGGTATATTGGGCATCTTCGTGGGAGCTGGTGGAGCTGAATTGTTGGGTAAATTCTTAAGTTTAGCAGTCGTATTATCTAGTCAAGTTATTCTCATTGCTTTTACTTTTTCCTTATTAATCGGTGTAATTTTTGGATTATTACCAGCAAATAAGGCATCCACCTTAAGACCAGTCGACGCATTGAAATTTGAATAAAACAAGGAGGGAAACATATTGAATAAAGTATTTTCACAGAAACGTTGGTTATATATCAGTTTTAGTATTCTATTGTCTATTTTTGTAGCATTACCCGTATTTGCAGATAGCACACAGCTACAAACAGAAGATCAAGCAGTTTATACCACTGTATTGGGTAAAATTGATTTGGATCAGAATAGTTATGCTCAATTTAAAGATATCAACATTCTACCAAAAAATGACGGTAATTATGTGACATATACCATTTCTATTCACAATGAAAGTAGCAAAGCGATTCAATTAACAGATTATCATATAACACTTGAATCAACTTCTGGCACTCAATATACGACAAACCTATACCCACAGGATGTAGGACAAAACCAAATCCTAGCTGGATCATCACGTGACTATCATTTTTATACTGTCATTGATTCTAATGTAAACCTTCATGATTTAGTTTTTAAAGCTAGTAAATGGGATTTTAATGCTGCAGATTTAGAAAAACCACTTGGTCAATTGACCATACCAGCAGACTATTCTACAATCACTCCAGCACACAACCAGCGCTTTATTGCGCTCAATGGAAATCCTTTTTCTACTTCTGTTCAGGGAGTTTCATTAAATAAAAATGAGATCTATTTACAGCCAACTGTCTATTTTTCTGCAAAAAATACAGGAAAGTTAAATGCTCAGCTTCCTAGCACACACTTTTATATTCGTACAGACAACGGATCAATGTATCCATTAGACAGTAGCGATTTTGAACAAGGAAAAACCGTATCTCCATCTACAACAATCGATGGTGCCTTATCTGGTAATATACCAGTAACAGCTGGTGAAAAAGGATGGGAGCTAATCGTCTCTCAATCGATTCCAGTAAATAATGGAACGGTAGAATTACCTGTTGCGGAATATGCTTTATCTTCAGATTTATTTAGCAAGGGAACAATAAGTAAATCCTATCATTATACCAATGATTCAGGTACATATACGGTGATGTTTGATTCCCTTCAAAAGTGGCCATGGCAGGATCAAGATATTTTAGCAGCAACCTTTACAATTGAAAATAATGGTGATCAAACCTTGCCTATTCCTTCCCTTACTGGTTATTATAAGCTAGATCATGCCATTACTGTAAATGCAAAGATGATAAATACAGATCATATTATCTCATTATTACCTGGTCAACAAATAACCATGGAGCTTCAAGCAAAGATACCTTATTTAAATGCCTTTACTACTACTAATATTTATCTAGAGGGTGCAGATCAAGCTGCTAATACAGACATCTTACACATTTCTGTATCAGAAACAGAGGCGATGCATGTCATTAATAGTGGAGATTCTTTCATACTAGACGATATTGGTAACAAATGGTCGTATACAGTAGATGCAGTTGATACCTTTAATGGTGATTCCTATGATATTTTTTCTGTTAAACTTTTAACAAAAAATTTAGAAAAACGCTCCATTCCTATTACAAATATATTAGCTCAATTCCGAACTCCAGATGGAACTGTATTTCCGGCAACTGTTTCTCAGGTGGATCAGAACATACTTCCACAGGAACAGGCCATATTAGATGTTTGGGGTACTTTTCCCCAAGGATTTGACACTTCAAACTTACAATTAATTATTGGTGAAGCAATCACTGGAAACAGTACTGCTACAAGTGAAATTCAAGCGGATTCTTTTGTAAAAGCTGTTTCTTATCAGCTTCCAGAAGAAATCAAAAATTCGAAGAAATATTTAAATGATCTCGCATTGTATCCATACAACTTAACAATAAACGACTTTTATACTCCTCAGGTGGACTATAGAAATAAAAAAATTACAATAAGCTTTGATTACACTTTAGGAAAGAAATTGATTGGTGAGAGAAATATAGATGGACAAAATTATGTTTTAGAAATGATTGATGCTGGCGGAAATAAATTATTCTCACAAGTCTTGGATTTTGAAGGTTTACAATCATCTACTTATCCTAATCTTGAGTTAGGTACACATTATTTAAGCTATACGCTAACCTATGATAAAAGTTTAATTAATATGGCGAGCTATAAAATAAATATATATTATCAATTCCAATCTGGTTACAAAAAATTGTTAGCAGGTAAAAAATTTAATTAGACAGTTTAAAATATTTACTCATAATAAAAAAGCAGCTCCGTTCCTTTAGGAACAGAGCTTGCTTTTTTTATTTTTTTTATTATATTTTCCTTACGGAAATTCTATTATCATGCAAGGTACTTCCACGCCCCATATCTGTCAATTTATCGTTTGCTAGGGTATTAAGCGGCGCCTCACCATGATTATACTTCCCCCACCAAACTCCTTCTGCTATTACCACACCACGCTGGGTATCCTCTGATAGTCTTGCCCATAAACGAGTACTACCTCTTTCATTGTAGGCTTCAATCCAACTATCCTCTTGAATTCCACGCTCAAAAGCATCCTTTGGGTGTATCAATAGCTTGGGACGCTCTTCTTTATTTCGTAATGATTCCACACCACCAAAGGAGGTATTCAAGGTATAATGTGCTGGTGCTGTAAGTAAATGCAAATCACCATTTCCTTCATGACTAACCTCGGTATAGGTTGGTAATCCTGGATAACCTTCCTTTACCATCGTTTCTGAGAAAAACTCTAATTTTTTTGACGGGGTAGAAAATGAGCCTGTAAAGGTTTCTTCCAGCTTTATCAGTTCAATTGGTTTTCCAAGGAGAAAGTCTTCATATTCTGTATTAGAAACAAAGGAAGGGAGTAGCTCTTCTGCAAGCTGCTCGATTGGTTTATTAAAAACATCCTCTGTGAAGCCTAGTTTTTTTGCAAGTTGACTATATAGCTTATAGTTGCTCCAAGCTTCCCCAAGTGGTGCTATCACTGGCTCTGCCTTTTGTAAATAGGTATGCCCATAGCTTTGATATACATCAAACGCCTCAAAGGAAGTTGTCGCTGGTAGTAATAAATCTGCATACATCGCTGTATCTGTCATAAATTGCTCATGTACCACCGTGAATAAGTCGTCACGTAATAATCCCTCTTTCACTTTTCCTGCCTCTGGACTAGAAAGGATAGGATTTCCACCGTAGATAAATAATAGGGATATAGTTGGATTGGTCTCCTCTAATAAATGTCTTCCTAACCTTACTTTGTCTAGTAACCTAGTAGGTTTTTTAAGGGTATCCAATTGTAAAGCCTTATTTGTAGTTAATGGAAAAGCCCCTTCCGTTGCAAAAAACGCTCCTCCACCTTTTTTGTGATATGCTCCTACTAAGCCAGGAAGCAATGAAATCGTACGAATGGACATACCGCCCCTTCGATTACGCGATAACCCCATCCCCAACCGAATAAATGGAGCACGCGCTTTTCCATACAGTCTAGCAAGCTTCTGAATATCAGCTACAGGAATACCGGTGATCGCTTCTACCCGTTTAGGAGAATAAGCAGCTAATTCTTTCTTTAGCTGATCAAAGCCTAATGTATAGTTAGCGATATATTCATGATCAAGAAGATCCTCTTCTACTAATACATGCATCATTCCTAGTGCCAATGCAGCATCTGTCCCAGGGCGAATAGGAAGATACCAATCCGCTTGCTTTGCTGTTCTGTTTCGATAAGGGTCAATCACAATTAATTTTGCTCCCTTTTTCTTTGCCTCTTGAAAAAAAGAGAGCATGTGCATATTCGTCGTTGCCATATTCATTCCCCATACAAGCAATAAATCAGAATGGGCCATTGATTCAGGGCGATTAACAGCATAGGGACCTACTGAATAATTCCAGCCTTTGTCTCCAGCAGGACAGCATAAAGAACCCTGTGTTTGACTGGCTCCTAATTTATGAAAGAAGGCAGAGGGGAATTTCGTTTGGAGAATTCCCATCGTTCCACTACCTTTATAATGATAGATTGCTTCTCCTCCAAATCTATCTAATGTATTCTCTATCTTCTCTTTCATTACTTCTAATGCTTCATCCCAGCTTATTCGTTCAAATAGTCCTTCCCCCTTTTTTCCAACTCTTTTCATTGGAAAAAGTAATCGATCTGGGGAATAGATTCGTTCTTTATAGCGAAGCACCTTTGCGCATAAGGCTCCTCTTGTAAAGGGATGGCTTGGGTCTCCCTTCGTAGCAACAACCTTTCCATCTTTCACCTTTGCTATAATGGAGCAGGTATCAGGACAATCGTGGGGGCAAACGGTTATATACTCCTTCATGGTTATCTCCTCCTAATCCTCTTTCGTGTCATCCCTACATCTAATACTACTTTCTTCTTCCCTAATAGTAGTCTTCCTCTTCATTTTTTAGAATGGTCTACATCGTCAATTCTTTAAACACATTCCCATCGAAGTCTTTTATAATAAAGGTATTCCCCTCTAATATTCCGTATGTATTGGGATTATTCTCTTTTGGTAAGGCAATAGAGCCTGGATTAATGACAAAGATATTTCCCTTTTTTTCTGCTTTCGGTATATGGGTATGTCCATAGAAAAAGACATCACCATCACGTAGTTTAGGTAAATTAACCTCGTTATAAATATGACCATGTGTCAAGAATAACCGTCTATCCTGATATAAAATGGTTGAATAGGTGGCCATCATAGGAAAATCAAGGACCATCTCATCCACTTCACTATCACAATTACCCCTAACGGCAATGATGTGATCTGCATACTTATTAAGTAATTGTGCTACTTCATTTGGATTATACTCCATCGGTAGTGGGTTTCTTGGACCATGATATAATTCATCACCTAGAATCACCATATAATCAGCATTTTCCTTCTTATAGACTTCCAATGCTTTCTAGGTGTAATAAAGAACCATGTATATCCGATATAAATAATAGCTTCATATGTAAATTCCTTCCTATCCTTTAGTATTTATCTCTATTATACTATATCTAGTGAGAGGCTTATAAATGGAAAATGTAAAAACCATATCTGGTTTTTACATTTTTATCAATATGATTCTATTTTTCAATTCTAATCACCTTGATATCTTCAAAACTAAGAAGTGCGTAGTAATTATTATCGTTCACTTTTCTAATATTAAAGGGAGAAACATCATGTAAAATGAGCCTCTTGTCAGAAGATTCTATATGATAAAGATATAAATTATTTTCATCTGTATAGAGCAATTCATTTTCATTTAGAAGTGTTACTTTAGGTAAATGATCACTAGCAATGGAGATTTCGACCAAATTACCTTCTTTATAAACATATAAAAATCCATGGGGAATGGAGAATCTTCTCATTACATATGTATTTTTATAGGCATCTATCAAGTAATAAGAATTTTCCTTGTCTATACTTTTATCCTCTGGAATTTGGGGTAATACAATACTTGATGAGTAGTTGTCATTAATGACTTTCATGTTGTTTCTATCCTGTACATAATATAACCCTTTATCTGTAGCATAGGTTGGTGAAGGGCTAAATAGATTAAATTCATCCTTATCTTTATCAAATTGATAAACATCACCAATGTCAGCATTTACAAATAAATGATCATGATGGACAACTAAGACATCTGATTGATTGACAAAATCAATGCCATGCTTGATTTTATAGGTATTCATCTCTCCGTTTATTCTTAGGATGAGGCCACCACTCATTGCTATGAAAATATTGTCATCAAAATATTGAGCATCGATAAATTCCAAGGAAGGATTAGATAAATGATATTCTTTTTGGGTTAACCCATTCGTTTTCATATCCCATTTTGAAATAATCAGGTTCGATGTTTCGTTAAAGCCTATAACAGTTGCAACATGATCAGTAATATCCAAAAATCTAGTGATTCTGATTTCACTAGGCACTTTATAGGTGTCTCCTGATATAGGATTGTAAAGATAGGTGTCTTTTTTATCCTGATATGTTACATAACCATTTAAAATTTGAGTTTTATCCCCTACCACCTGATTGATTTCTTTTACTTCCGTTACAAGCTTTTTATTATTCAACCCATCCGTGTTTTCTTTATTCATATTTTCTTCCATAGGCTGTGAACATGAACTAACTATGATGACAAGAAAAAGTACAGCCATGATAGAAACAACCTTCATTAATCTATATATCAAGGTAGAATCCTCCTTTATTCCATATTCAATAAGACCGACAGCATTAATTTGAAAACTTACATATCAATCCGTTACACATCCTACTTTCTCACATGTTCAATTTTAATGAGCAAAAAGGTGTTTAATTTTACTTGACGTCACAATAAACCTCATTTCTTGTTTTTCTCAACCATTTCTAGGATTTTCTACGAGTCATTTTTCTGCCTTTCTAATACTTACGAAAGAAGATTTCATCACCCTCAATCGTACTTTCTATTAATAGAAACCAAAGCTCCCTATTGCGTTCCATATTTATGGTATCTTGATCTGATATATTAGTCATATCATTGAATGATTTGTTACAATCTTTACACAAATAACATTGTCTTGTGTGATATTTACCATTACATCTCATAGATTCACAGATGTACTTCCGCGGGAAAAATGCTTAACATTTATATATTAATGTTGTTCAATCATAAAGAAAATTAGAAATAAACAATGAAGAGAGCAGATATATGCGCTACGAAGATTTAAGCCGATTTATATACCATATTTTAAAAGCTACTTTTATAGTTTTTAACTGTACCACAGGGAAACAGATTTGCCCTTGTAATCTTCATAAACGATATATCCTACGCCTATTTTTCCCTATCTACTATAATCATTTTATAGTTGGGATAGCCTAAGTACAGCAATCAATATAAATATTAATAAAAACAAGAGTAGCTTTTTCATTTATTCACCTCCATAATATGAGTATCATAATAAAACAATAAAATAACCCCATGAATGCTTATGAAGTTTACAATCATGTGGTGGTAAAAGGAAGTTGTAAATACTATAGCTTGGCTAACGGTAAAAGCAATGTTTATAGTAAAAAATAGAGAAACAATAACTAGAAAGCTCATTTCATTTTTTGACTCTACATTCTTATGTTTCGATTTTATCATATTGATTCTGTATAATTTATTGAAATTTGCAATTCAAAGAAAATGATATAACCTCCCACCTTTGAAGAAGGGGTTCTGTATTTTGTCATAAGTAGTACATCTTTAATAATAAAAAACCCCTATTATAGATATACTTTTCCATAATAGGAGCGTTCATTGAGTGGTATTTTCAATAATCTATGACATAATTAATAACTCACAATCACAATTAGTAGATGTTCATAACTAGCTCAAATAACCTCCCCAAATTTTAGATAATCCAGCAAGTATAAATAATTTGAAAGCAATCGGAGATGTATTTCCCTCCAACTTCATTGTTGTTGTAAGAAATTCAAAAACTACCTCTTGAAAATATAGAACAATAATACCGGAATAAACGATTTAGACTTGTTCAAAATCTAGAATATTAAATCGTTAATAACTCAAATAATACTTGGCTTTTTCTAAGTTAATCTCAATAGTCATTCGTCCAGTCTTGATAACACCCTCTGCTACAAGATCATTTAATACAACGGTTACCGTTTCTCTAGTTGAGCCTATCATATTTGCAATTTCCTGATGAGATAGTCGCAAATCAATCTTGTATAAACCATCCTTCTCATTCATTCCAAATTTTTCAGCTAAATTAATAAGTAAATGTAAAAGTTTATCTCTTACCCCTCCAAGAGCTAGTTGAGCAAGTAATGCATCTCTTTCATTCAATAAAGCGCTTAATTCCTTTAACATTTTCAAGGCTAATTCGGGTCTAACTAATAAAAATTGTTCAAATTGTTCTTTTCCCATCGCGCATAATAACGTATCTTCTACTGTTTCGATGAATAAACCTTTTGTACCTAGTGAAAACGTATCAATCTCTCCAAACACGTTACCTGCTCCCAGAATACTGACGATAAATTTTTTTCCTTCAACATTAATTTTGTATAGCTTTAACTTCCCTTTTTTCAGAAAATACAGTCCCTCACGGAATGTATCAGGTGTTTGAATTAATGTTCCCTTTTTTATCGTACTCATTGGTGCCATTTTATCGATTTCCATTAAATCTTCCTTTGGTAAAGCATTAAACAAACTTATTTGCGATAAATACCATAATTTATTCAAATGAATTCCTCCAATGCTTTATCAAGCTTCGTAGAGTCGAAGCTGTGAATTATTTGGTCCCCTATAATGATGAGTGGAGTAGCAATACCGCCTAGTGAAAGCATTTCCTCGAACTTTATTTGGTTGTTAGTGATATCAACTTCTTCATACTGAATTCCTTTTTTAACAAAATATTGACGAGCAACATTGCAACTCAAACAATGTTTACTCACATACATTTTTACTTTCAACCAACACACCTTCTTTTGTAAAGTCTAATCTTTCTCGTTAGCATACCTTTTTATTTTATTATAATAAAGCAAATGTATATCTGCTTTCTGTCAGGTAGCTTAAACAAACTTTAATTGGTTCTGTTTATTGATTAAAGACTCTTCTCATATCAATCATACGTCGATACACATTGATGACTTAACTTTTTTATAAGAAACCACCCGATTAAGACTCCTATACCTGTGCGAATTTCTATATCTGCAACATTAAATATTGCTGGCCACCAGCAGAACTCAATAAAATCTATAACATATCCGAACCATAAACGATCGATAAAATTTCCGATTGATCCACTCAATACGAGTGCAAAACCGATTTGTACAACTATCGACTTGATTTCAACTTTTCGATACAAATAGTAAATAGTCAATATAGCTATAAAACTTACCCCTGTCAAAATATCTGTATATCCTGATAACAATCCAAAGCTCATACCAGAATTATGAATAAGATGCCATTGAATCCAACGCGGATTGATCGTAACTGCTTTATTCAAAATTAAGTTGGACTTCATCCATTCCTTTGAAAAAAAATCAAGAAATAGAAATATAATTCCATAAAACATCATTTTTAAGTTTTCCTTTCCTTGTTATATCACTTTTTCATTACTATTACATAGTAATAGATTGCCTTTTCTGCTTTGAAATTCTCACCGATAATACATGATATCCATATTTTTTGAATTTCCTATCCGTTTTTCATTTACCATTACGAGTTATCTTATAACATTTATTTTCACTTTCAAATTATCCTCTCCTCTTCTATAATAGGGTGTTCTTCAATTTACATTCATCTTAATAAACAATATTAATACTTTCTGTAAGATAGCTTACAGAAAGAATAATCCAGTCAGGTTACAATGATAGCGTTACGAAACATTAAACAAGGAGGTAATAATAATGATACAAACAAATGATAATAAGAACAAAACATTATTTTGGAAAGCTGGTACTACAGGAAGTTTGATCGGTGGCTTGGTATTTGGAGGTATGATGGCAATGATGGGCATGCTCCAAACGATTGCCGGAATGATGGGCAGCAAATCAGCAGTTATTGGATTTATTATTCATATGATGATCAGTTTTATATTTGGGATGGTTTTCACCGTTTTTGCTAGGATGACAAAATTAAACGGTGTCGTATCTGGGCTACTTTTTGGTCTAATTCTTTGGTTCTTGTTCCCTTTCATTCTCATGCCAATGATGATGGGGATGGGAAACATGGCGTTCCATTTTACTTCAGCTACTATGATGAGTTTGATGGGACATCTTATTTATGGTTTGATTACCGGTATCGTTTATAAAATGATGACAAAATAAAAATAAATTTCACTTAGAAGAGCCTGTAGCGAAAATCTACAGGCTTTATTACTATTTTATAAATCCATGAAATTCTTGATTTCTAATTATGGCATCAAAAACTGTGTAAAATACTGTAAAAAAATAAAGAGGTATTCAACTAATAACAGAAAAACAGACATATTATTCTGTATGAAGCGATTCATTAAGAATTATCCATTATCAGATATCTCTTTGACTAGTCTGCGACTCAAAAAGATAACAAAGAGACTGATCTACAGTCTCTTTGCTATCACTTTAATAATATTTATAATGTAATGATCTGATAATCTTCCGCTACTAAATTAGTTAGACTAGGATGACCATTTGATTCACCCAAAATTTGAATTCCAGACTCGCGCACTTCGTTTTCCACCCCAAATGCACCTGCACAATATTCACAAACACCTGCAATAACACCCAGATTTTTTACTGATTTATAAAGAGGATTATATTTATTTTCTGGATTTTCAAATTTTTTCAACCACACCGTTCCAGCTCCATCAAAAATCACCTTCACCTGATACCCATCCTCATGTAGTTCTTGAGCATATAACAGCGCGTGTAACGCTTTTGCGCCTTCTGATTCACCAGCATGCAATACTATAGCGAACTTTTTCATTCCTTTTCTTCCTCCTTAGATTGAGTTTTGATAAATGCCAATTCTGGTTATTCACCCATCAAGAGTATAATTTGTAGATAGCTTATCCGATTTCATTTTTGGGATTGCGTTCATTCCATATTTCACTTGATGCATGGCATCGTTGCAATTGACTGATACACCTCTATTTTTTCAACTTCTACTCACTCCTTTTTAAATTGCGAATTCTGATTTGTTTTTTCTATCTAGCCATTCTATTTATGAGGTTCTGTAAGCTACCTTACAAAGCTCACAATTATTTTTTTCATTTCATAACTGGAGCCCATTTTTCACCGATTTTCTCCAATATAAAATTCATTTTACAAACCGGACAACTGACGACATCCCCTGATTTCGTTTGGGATGATATTTCAATAATCTCTCGATGTTCCGGACAAGAAACAAGCGAAATATCAGGAGCAGAATGAAATATAATTTCTTTGAAGTGGTTTTCCCACCATAACTTGATAAACACCTCGACAATATCCGGATCAAACTGAGTTCCTGACTCCTCGTGAATAATCTTAATTGCTTCTTCCGAATGCATTCCCCATCGGTAAGGTCGATTACTGGTTAAAGCATCAAATGTATCCGCAATTGCAATAATCCGACCCTCAATTGGAATTTCATCACCTTTTAAGTTATACGGATAACCATTGCCATCATAACGTTCATGATGATATTCGATACAAGTTTTATATTGAGATAAAAATGGACTTTTTTCAATAATTTCTACACCAATAATGGGGTGTTTTTTTATTTCTGAAAATTCCTCAATCGTTAATTTCCCATCTTTTTGTAGAATCAAATCTGTAATTCCGATTTTTCCAAGATCGTGAAGAATAGCACCTGTTTCTATCCAAGTAATTTTTTTCACATCCCATCCGAGACGTTTGGCAATCATTTTCGTATATTGGGATACCCGCCAAACATGACCAGCCGTATAAGGGTCTTTCGCTTCAATTGCTCTAACTAAAGTGTTTATTACTTCTAGACTGAAATTTAAATCTTTCAAATCTACATTTGAAAAAAGATTTTCCAATGCTATTCCCTCCTTTTTTTCTACGTTCATTCATGCACAAAATACCGAGTTCTCTTATTTTGAAATTTCTTTTCCTTTATTCGATAAAAAATCATCGTGTTTATAAGAATAAATGAAGTCAAAAAAACAAATAATGAATACCTCCAAATTATAAAATTTGGTAATACAAATGGTAATAATGAGATTGCAAAAGCTGGTGAAAGTTGTAATTTAACAATTTGAGTCAATATAAATACAACGATTAAATCAAGCACCCCAATTAAAACAAAGGATTGTGGAAATAAGGAAAAAAAGAACGATCCTATAATCGCAGAACCAGTCAATAAAACAACCTGCTTTAAACCATATGAAACAGATACATATTCTCGGTGCAAGGTTTCAAAAACAACCACAAAAATTGGTGGAATCAACAATTCATTGAGATTAAATAAGTTACAAACAAAGATCCATAAAATTAAAAATACCAAATAACTTGTATGATATGTTTTCTCTATGTAATTTCCCTTATGAACAAATGGAGACCATTTATTCATTTTAATTCCTACAAAAATGAGGAATGTTAGAATCCCAACAGATATCACAAAAAACCATGAGGTGATTCCTAATACAACAGGTAGCAGCCCCGCAGATATGGTTGGTGCGACCTTAACTTGAAACCATGTCATGCATGCTACAATAATGAATAGACACAATATCTCTTTCCACATCTGTTGAATATTTAATAAGTTGATACCCACACCAATTGATGCTCCAATCGTAGGAGCAAACCAAATTTCCCAATAATTTAATAACCATTTCTTTTTCTTAAAAACAAGTGAACCCATCGCTAGTGCAGATATTTCTGGAAATATGATTTCCGGCAATTTCAAGGATTCAGCTACCCAGAGCATAAAGGACACAATGAGTATAGAAATGATAAAATCAATAGCAGTTTTTCTCAAACCTACCATTCGTAAGTACCTCTCTTTTATCAACTAAACGTTTAAGTCGTTTATATTTAATAGATCGAATATCTTGAATAAGTAATTATTCAACCACCTTCATTTGTAATTGTAATCGTCCTGCTGCTTCTAAACCTTCAGAAATTAAAATTCTATTACTAGCAATCGGTTTGCTTAACGAATTTATCTTTTCACTAATTTCATTAAGATTTTTCATTTTCGCATGGATTACTTCATGATTCTCCTTCAAACCGTTGATATTTTCATGAATACTTTGAAAGGTTCGTTTTGTTTCTTCCAGATCTGCTGTACCTTTTTTTGATTCCTCTGCTCCATTTTTTGCTGATTGAACAAGCATATCTATCTCAGATGATATTTTTTTAACAATACTTTCAACATTTTTTGAAGACGTATTGCTGCTTTCCGCTAATTTTCTCACTTCTGTAGCAACCACATTAAAACCCAGCCCATGCTCTCCTGCTCGTGCAGCCTCAAGTGCAGCGTTAAGCGATAACAATTTTGTTTGAGAAGCAATGTCTTGAAGAACACTAGTAATATTCATGATCTCTTTTGATAATTCATTGAGTACGATCATCCTTCGTTGGGTTTCATTAGTACGCTCATCAATCCGATTCATCTGCTCTACTAATTGATTCATACGATCCTCACCATTTACAGCTAGCTCTTCCGTTTCATTGGAAAGGCTTCGCACACTTTTAATACGATTCGATACATCATTCGTATAAATGGAAACCTGATTCGATGTATCAACTAAGGTTTGAACTAGATACTGCTGATCTTTCATTGAAGATTGTGCCTTTTTAACTTGCTCAGTAGCTTGGACTAATTCTGTTGACATTTCATCAGCTCCTACACTTTTTCAGTTAAATAATATTCATTAAAGTATCATGAAAGATGGAATTAGTCTGTAAGATAGCTTACAAAAATAAAAAATCGACAAGTGTATAAACAAGTCGAAATTTAGGGTTGGGGAAATAAAAAACCCGTGATGGCAATCGGATTGCTCCTGATTACACCCACGGGTTTCACCACACTTTATTTTCATATCATCAGACTTTTTGATCTTTCATCGGACTTTTTTATAATTTAACACTTACTCCAACATAATATTTAGTTACTAGCATTATTGCCTAGTTACTAACAATAATGTCCACTTACAAATATGTGTATTGGTAAAAGAAAGTTGTATCGTAATTTAATATAAAACCATTAATAATTATTAACTAATCTATTATTACATACAAAGAAAGTCACATCATAAAAACCCTTTATTTCCCATATAGTTTTGAACTAATGTAAAAGAAAGTTGTATCATAAATATTTTCTTATAAAATTTCAACAGAACGTGATATTGAGTTTGCGGCCAAACCTTTAGAAACGTCGCGTTTTCAAGTGGAAAATATCAAATTTGCCTACGTCTTTTTTGAGGATGGTCTTGCGGTCAACGTCATGTATACGATTGATAACCCTAAGAAACGAGCTGTAGGTTTTAAACTTTCTGATGGGATGGAGGTACCAAAGGAATTAGAAGAGAAGTTTAAGTTTGCTAGGCAGAAATCTAAACTAGCTGGAACAATTCGGGGCTCGTTTTTTATCATTAAAGGAGAATATTAAAAGTAAGAACTCAAGTGGTGGTATCCAGATTGGCGAACTATCATATATTAATAGCTACAATAGGATAATTAAAAGTTTGTCAAATGTCCAATAATGAAACAAATAATTTATATTAAAAAATAGGAAATAATTTTTCCTATTTTTTTATTTGAGAAATGTAGGTGCTTTTTTTCATTGATACAAGTACATGATGAGTTGCTAAAAATTGATGGAGCATACGCAAATTTATATTCGAAGCAGTTTGAATTACACTTATAAATTCTTTAAACGGAAATCAGACCATTCATTACTTATGGAGTGGTCTGGTTTTATTATTCATCACTTTTCAATTGCTTCTTTTTTTAGTTATCAAGTATTTTCACTCATTTCCATCAAATGCTTTAACTTAGCTTCAGTTGAAGATTCTTCTACTGGGGTATAAACACTACACCATAAAGCATCATTACCCTGAACTTGTAGAGAAGTTAAGTTATAAAGCATTTTTCCTGCTTTAGCATGCCTAAATTCAATTTGTACTTCTGGAGCCATACTTACTTGATTTTCTTGCCACAAGGATTGAAACTCTGGGTAGAGACTCATCATTTCATCAAGAAATAGGTTGTACCATTCATCCCCCACATATTGTCCGTAATAAGCTCGAAAAATGGCAAGAAAGCCTTTAACAAAATGCTCCCAATTAACTGCTAAGGCCCTCAATTCTTTTCTAGCAAACACTAAACGAATCAAGTTTCTCTGCTCAGTGGGAATCTGTTCAAAATCCAAAAAAACATGTGCGGCAGCACGATTCCAACCAACGATTTGGAAATGTCGATCCGTGATTAGTGTTGGACAATATTTAAGCTCGGTTAATATTTTTTCTAAAGAAGTGGGAATTTTTGTTTGTAAAACTTCTTGCTGAGCCACACTTGTATTTACTTCTAAAGCTAGATCGTATAGGTACCTTCGTTCATCATTATTTAACTGTAGAGCCATTGCTATGGAATCTAGCACAGACGAAGAGACTTTTATGTCCCGCCCTTGCTCTAACCAAGTGTACCAAGTAATACTCACTCCTGCTAACTGAGCCACTTCCTCTCTTCTTAGTCCGGGTGTTCTCCTTCTTGTTCCTATCGGAAATCCCACAGATTGTGGTTGAATATTGGCACGCTTTGATTTCAAAAACGCTGAGAGTGCTTCTAACCTTGTCTGATTATTCATTGTTGCATTTCCCTCCTTAATGAAAAGGTTTAGCATAGTACTTATTATACTATGATAAATAACAACTTGTAATAGGATAAGCCTCATGTAAAAATATATGAAAAGCCTATAAGGAGGAATTGAAGTTGGAACGAGTAGTAATTACAGGAATGGGTGTTGTCTCACCTTTGGGTAATAGCGTTGAGAATTTTTGGAATAATTTAGTTGCAGGTAAATCTGGAATTACCCCTATTGATACATTTGATGCAGCCAGACATAAAACGAAAATTGCGGGACTTATACATGATTTCCATCCAGAAGAAATATTGGGGCGAAAGGATACAAGGCGTTTAGACCGATTTTCTCAATTCGCATTAATTGCAGCCGAACAAGCATGGATTGATTCCAATTTGAATCTTAATCAAATTGACCCGGAACGTCTTAGCGTATACGTTGGTTCAGGTATTGGCGGAATTGAGACATTAATTGAAAATGTAGATATACTTCGAAAAAGAGGACCGGGGAGAGTAAGTCCAACTTTAGTACCTGCGATGATTTCCAATGCAGCTTCAGCACAAATCAGTATGAAATGGGGTGCGCTGGGTCCAACGATGTCCCCTGTTTCTGCATGCGCAATTGGGAATACAGCCATTGGCGAGGCGTTCAGACTTATTCGTTCCGGTGATGCAGATATTGTATTTGCTGGAGGCACTGAAGCCGCCGTAACAGAACTGTCTATAGCTAGTTTTGAGAATGCTACTGCCCTGTCTACAAGGAATGATGAACCAAAGAAAGCCAGTCGACCGTTTGATGCAAACCGAGATGGATTCGTAATGTCAGAAGGAGCCGGAATTGTCATACTCGAATCATTATTCCACGCAATACGCAGAAATGCACGAATCTATGCCGAAGTAATAGGATTCGGTGCAAGTTCAGATGCACATCACATGGTTTCTCCACATCCAGAAGGTAAAGGTGCATATCTTGCTATGAAAATGGCGCTACATAATGCCGCCATTTCTACTAACGATATAGATGTAATCAGCGCCCATGCAACAAGTACAAAGCCTGGTGATTTATCCGAAACAATGGCAATAAAGAAATTGTTTGGCACACAGGCATACAAGATTCCAATAACAGCAAATAAGTCCATGACAGGACATCTATTGGGTGCATCAGGTGGTGTTGAAGCTATTGCATTGGTAAAAACTCTTCAAGATGGAATCATACCACCAACAATAAATCTAGAACAGCCTGACCCCTTATGTGATTTAGATTATGTGCCAAACGTTGCTCGCCAAGTAAGTCTTAACATAGGACTATCTAATTCATTTGGCTTTGGTGGTCATAATGCGGTCATTGTATTGAAAAAGTATGAGTAAAGTAAAAAACCCGTAATTATACTTTTTAATTACGGGGTTTGATTATAATGCCCCCCACTGTCAAGACACGAATTTTAAAAAGTAAGTTATTCTCCTTT
>CAZEQK010000011.1:0-79193 GCA_964514395.1 uncultured Bacillaceae bacterium | reverse complement strand
GTGCCGTAGCCCGACAATGTACGCATTTTAGATTACAGCCTTCTGTCAATTCCCAGAAAATTAAGCGTGGAGTATATCCTTTTCCGTGCATGGGATGCATTCGTTATTCCTCCCAAATATCTATTATTTAGACTATACCAATTTCTTGATCTGTCAGATAACAAGCTGGATCTGATTCCCAAAAATCTCCGTATACTGCTTCTGCCCTCGGTCTGAAATTACCATTACATACTTCTAACCATTTACATGAAGCACATCTTCCTTTTAATAAGGATTTTCTATTTTTAAGACCTTGTAAAATTGGATGATCGGAATTTGTCCAGATATCTCCAAAGTGTTTCTCTCTGATATTACCAATTGTATGATTTTGGGTAAATTGATCTGGGTGAACATAACCGCGGTTATCGATATTTGCAATTGCTATACCGGAACGATTTCCGCCATTTCTTTGGAGCATTTCCCATATAAGTGCTGCTTGTTCTGGATTTTCTTCTTTCATTTTTAAATATAAATATACACTGTCAGCATGGTTATCAACTGTTAAAATTTCTTTATTTAAACCTCGTTTATGAAAATCTAATGTCCTATTTATTATAATATCTAAAGCGTCTCTTGTTTCTTCATGTGATAGATCTTCCTTCATCATTTCACTGCCGCGTCCAGAATAAACTAGATGATAGAAACAAGCTCTAGGTATGTTTTCTTTTTCCATAAAGTTAAATATATCATTAAGCTGAAGGTAATTATGTTTATTAATGGTAAAACGCAAACCTACTCTTTGGCCTACTTCAATTAAATTTCTAATACCTTGAAGTGCCTTATCAAATGCGCCTTCAGATCTCCTGAAGGAGTCGTGCTTTTCTTTTATGCCATCAAATGACACACCAACATAGCCAACACCTATATCTTTGATTTTTTTGGCCATTTCCTTATCTATTAATGTACCATTGGTAGAAAAGGTAACTCTTAACCCTTTTTTGACAGCATATTCAGATAAATCCAATATATCAGGTCGAATTAATGGTTCCCCTCCAGATAGTAATAATACAGGAACTTGAAACTCTGCTAATTGGTCTATCATTGTTCTAGCTTCCTCAGTAGAAAGCTCCTCTGAATATTTTTTTGATTCAGAGCTACTGTAACAATGAATGCAATGCAAATTACATGTTCTTGTAACATTCCAAACTACAACTGGACCATGATTTAAATGTGTTCCATGTACTCTGCCTTTAGAATGTTCACTATAACGTAATTTATCTCCAAAATTACTAGAGTTAGTAAGTAATTTAGTAATACCTATCACGTTCATTTCTCCTTTTAGTTACTCATATTTTATTTAATTTATGATTATCTTACTTTAAATTTTGATTGTAATCCACATAGTCACGAATTTTATTCGCATCATCAGTAGATAAACCAGTTAATTTTAACATCTCATCCAAATTTTCTAGTGTTTTTTGCGATTTTGGATCTGGTGATTCATGGCATTTGCTACTAGCGTCCTTATATAGTTCTTCATATGCAGGGAGGTTTGCGAGTACTAAGCTTTTACTATCTTGATCACCTTTGTTCATATCATACACAACAGCATAGATAATGATTGCACCTAAAAACAATATTGTAACCATACTCACACCAAACAAAATATTAAATTTCCTGATTAACTTATTCATTTATTACACCTCTTGAATTTTATTTAGTTTAAACTATTTTTCAACAGTATCATTTTACTTATTACCTAATAATTCTTGTAAAAATTTAATTTCTTTATCGATTTTCTTTTGGTGTCTATCTAACGTGAACATATAACCAGTTATTATGATAAAGAAGAGTGAATATGCGACAAATAAGTACGTCAAATTAAATCTCCTCCTTTTAATAATTTCTCTTTAATATTTTCCTTTATTTGTAATAATTCTAATTCTGCTTTCCTAATAGCAATTCTCTTTTGTAGGAAAAGATAATAAATTATAGATGTTGTTACTACACAAAAGATTAACGTGAATAACATTTCCGGTTCAATTCCCCCACCTTTTTCTCCAAAAACGATTGGATGAAGCTTAGACCTCCACCAGCGAATAGACATATAAACAACCGGAACATTTATAAAACCAATTATTCCAAATACTGAAGATAATCTTGCTTTTTTTTCCCAAGAGATATCAATTTTACGAATCATTACATAAGCAAAATAAATAAACCATAAGATTAATGTTGTTGACAATCTTGGTTCCCATGACCACCATGTATTCCATGCTGATCTTCCCCATATTGAACCCGTTATTAGAGAAATTGTTGTGAAAACCACACCAATTTCTGCTGACACCTCAGCTACTAAATCAAAGATTCTTTTTTGACGAATTAAATAAATTATACTAAATATAAAAACGATAAAAAATGCTAGAAAAGAATTCCAAGCAGATCCAACATGAAAATAAAATATTTTCTGAACTATTCCCATTTGTCTTTCAACAGGTGACCAAATAAATACTAAATATAATGCCGTTAGCACAAATGGAGCGATAATAAAGTTCAAAAATCTCTGAAGACCTATTATTTTCATTATTATACCTCCAAAACATATTCAATTAGTAAAAATCCTAACATAAAAGTAACCACATCATAAACGGTAACTAAATGTATCCAAGACATAATATTATCTAAACTTTCAGTTGTTGACATTACAATTTTTGTCATCTCCACAACTGAGATTACAATAGGAACGATTATTGGAAAAAGTATAACGGGCAAAAGCATCTCACTGTTTTTAGAATTTGCCGAAATGGCTGCTAAAAAGGTTCCTACACTAACAAAACCAAAAGTACCAATAAAAAGTATCAACAATAAATAAAAAACATTACCTGTTCCATGATAATCAAACAATAAAAAGAGTGTTGGAATTGAAATAAGTTGGACGACAAAGACTATTATAAAATTAAAAATGATTTTTCCGAGATAAATACTTGTAGGATCAATTGGTGCAATAATTATTCCTTTAATATTTTCATTTTGATTCTCTTTTAAAAATGATTGATTTAATGCCAAGATACCAGAAAAAATTGTAATCACCCATATTAAACCAGGCATTAATGTATTTACCGTTTGCTTTGAATGATCAAAGCTAAAGCTGAAGGTTACAACTACTAATCCTGAAAATAGTAGCATACTACTAATGATCTGACGTGTTTTCCATTCTGAGTACAAGTCCTTCCAAACAATAATCAAGGCAGCTCTTATTAAGTCGATCATCGTTCTTCCACCAGTCTCATGTATTTATCAGTTACCAACTTCGTGGTTTTGCCATCAACGGAGAAATTATCCGCTAATTGGCCCCCTTTAATAATCATTATTCGATCACTAATTGTAACAGCTTTATCAATATCATGAGTTACAAAGATTGTAGTCGTTCCATTAGCTTTCATATTAAAAATCATATTATTTAATAGGTTCTTTCCCTGCTGATCTAGTCCAGTAAATGGTTCATCAAGTAAAAGTACTTGTGGCGAATGAAGCATTGCTCTAGCTATTGCTAAACGCTGAATCATCCCTCTTGAAAATGTGCGTACAGGGTCATTGATAAAAAAATTTAGTCCAATCTCCTGTATAAGTTTTTTAGCCCTATTTTCTATATCAGGTACTTGATACAACCTGCCGAAAAACATCAAATTTTCTAACGCTGAAAAGTAATCGTACAAATAACTATCGTGAGCTAAAAAACCTATTTTTTTCTTGATTTCAATTTTATGATCCTTGAAGTACAATTCATCTATTTTTATGACGCCTGACGAAGGTTTCACCAAACCACTTAATATATTAAGAATAGTGCTTTTACCAGCTCCATTTGGGCCAAGAAAAGCAATTGTTTCACCTTTGTTAACAGTTAAGTTGATTCCCTTTAGAATTGTTTTTTCACCTATTCTTTTTGTCAATTCACTTATCTGTATCATCATCATTCACCTAATTTTTAATGGATTGTTATATTCTTTGTCTTTAAAAAGATGTATACATGGGTGATTTTCTTCTCCAAATAGCTATCAGTGTTCCAATTAAAATAAATATTCCACCAATCCATATCCATATTATTAATGGATTAACTTTCACTAAAAACGTAGCTGATTTATCAGATTCCCAACTATTTAAAACTATATACAAATCCTCTTTCAGAGTACTCTTAATAGCGATAATAGAATACATGGTCTTTGTATCGCTATAATATGTTTTTTTTGGTTGAAGATTTGTAATAAAATTTCCATTTTTTTCTACACGTATTTTAGCTGAAAAAACATACTTTTCACCTAATTCAGTTACAGTTATATCATCGTATAGAATTGAATAATCTTTAATTACAATTCTTTCTCCAGTCCCAAGAGAAACAACCTTTTCCAAACCATAATTAGAAGAACCAATAATTCCAATCGCGATAAGTGCAATGCCAATATGCACGATAAAACCACCGTAATTAAAATGATTCTTAGTTATAGGTTTCCTTAAGCCTCTATAATAATTTTCGGTTTCTATTTTACTTTTTGGTTTTATACTAGTGTGAAAATCTATAAAGTGTATCGAAATCATGAAGGTTACAATAAAAAATGAAAGGACAGGGTATAATGCTCTTATTCCCATTAAATAAATAATGATTACTACCACAACACTTATAATTGCGGGTATAAAAAGTGATGTTTTAAAATTTATATTTGATGTTGAATTCCAATTCAATAATGGGCAAATCGCTAGTAAAACTAGGAGTCCTAGAAATACAGGAGCTAGAACAGTATTATAGAAAGATATTCCAAGTGAAATTTTCGAACCCATAAACAGCTGCGAAATTTGAGGGGAAATAGTCCCCAACAAAACAACAAATGTTGCTCCCACTAATATTATATTATTAATATAAAAACTACCTTCTTTTGATAGATACGAGTCTATTTTTGTGGTATCACTTCTAAGTATATTAGAACGACTCATTAATAAATAAATTGATATAACGATCATCATAGCCATGAAAGTCAGAAAGTATATACCTAAATTTGACTTACCAAAGGCATGTACGGAGTTTAAAAAACCCCCTCTTACAAGAAAAGCTCCAAACAATGTTAATGAATAAGAGATGATAATGAGGATAACATTCCAAATCTTAAATTTATTTTTTCTTTCTTGAACAATAGCTGAATGTATAAAAGCTGTAACCGTCAACCAAGGCATTAACGAGGCATTTTCTACTGGGTCCCATGCCCAATATCCCCCCCAACCCAGTTCCGTATAAGCCCAATATCCCCCTATCAAATTACCTATAGTTAAGAATAACCAAGATGTGATTGTCCATCTTCTTATCAAACTAATCCATGTAAAGTCAGCCTTCTTTAGTACCAATTGAGCGATAGCATACGCAAACGGCACAACTAACCCAATATATCCTAAATATAATGTAAAAGGATGCAGTATCATCCCAAGGTTTTGTAACATCGGATTTAAACCCTTACCATCTAGCTGCACACTATCTAGTATTGCGAATGGTCTATCAAAAAAGATAATAATCAGGAAAAAAAAGATAAAATTTAGAAGTATTATAATTACTGCATATGGCGTCAACTGGCTATTCTTTGTTTTCTTAGAGAATGTAATAATCATAACAAATAAGGCTAAAATAAATCCCCAAAATAATAGAGAACCAGATTTACCAGCCCATAAAGCAGTCACTTTATATATTAAAGGTAAGTTGAAGTTAGTATAACTTGCAACATATTTAAATTTAAATTGACTAGTAACTAATAGATACTCCATCGTAATTATTGATGTCAAAGCTGAAATAAAGACAGAAAATATTGCTATTTTTCCTACCCTGATCAACTTTTGGTTTTTTTTGAATATGCCAACTATAAAACAAAACAACGCTAAAATAGATAATGAAAATCCAAGATAAATAGATAGATTACCAATAAAATACATTTTTATCACCTTTTCCAGTAAGTCTACTTGTTTATTGGTAGATTAATTTTATATTTATCAGCATTATAGACACTCTGATTTTCACTTTCATATTTTGAAGGACACTTTGTAAGTAATTGTTCAGTCTCAAATATTCCATTTTGTTTAATATTACCATTCAATATTACAATAATACCATCAGAGAAATTATCAGGACTAACGCCATTATAGTGTACTGCTAATGTTCTATCATTTTCATCCTTTATTTTAAAATTCAATTCAATTGTACTAGAATTCCAATCAATTGAGTTTTCAATTAAAAATCCTTCAGTTAAAATAAATTTATCCACATAATTCTCAGGATTATTTAATATATCTGTTAAATCAACCTCAGTGCTAGCAAAACTTGGAATTGAAGTTAAAAGCAATGAAAAGACAGCGATAATTATTACAATACCGCCAATATAAAATTTAGATTTATTCTTCATCCATAACTTTCTCCTTCCGAAAATTATATATTAGCAAAAAAACCTTTGCTAATTAAAGGTAAACCTGGAAACAGCAGAAATATTTTCCGTCTATTCGAATAATAAACTTCTAATTTAAGCAATTATTAATCCTTATTTTCAAATAAATTAACAGCTTTTTTTACTCGCTTATTTTCTTTATCCTTAGAGTAGATTTCCCTTGCTACAATTAACAAGCCAATTATCAAAAGCACTAAACCTATTACAAGGAACCAACTATAATTAAAAATACTATCTTTCACTATATCAAATCCGATTGTAGCTAATGTTAAACCAATAAACATTTTTAACATTATTTTCAATTTTACCACTCCCTATAAAGCAATATAGGTAAGAATTATTGCCATAATAAATGCTAATGTAAATAATATACTGGAAATCGGTCTTTTTGAAGGTCGTACATGAGGACTTCGATCAAGCCAAGGTACTATAACTAAAAGCCCAAAAATAATCCCCGGTATTGTAATACCTAATATTTTTGGAAGTAGTTTCAGCAATTCAAACATCCATAAAAAATACCATTCAGGTAAAATATGTGCTGGTGTTGTAGTTGGATCAGCAGGCGTTCCAATTTCTCGTGGTAATAGTGCTGCTAAAATAAACACTGCCCCAATAAATACCATCGCTAATGAAGCTTCAGTTAATATATGGTTTGGAATAAAAGGTATTCCTTTTTTTTGATTTTTTTCTTCCATTTTTCTACCACCTACATTTCATCTGAAATGCCCTGAATTCTAATCATCATAAAATGAGCACCCAATAGAATTATTGTTATTACAGGTAATATAACTACATGAGCAATGAAAAATCTAATTAATGTGAAGTCCGTTATTTTTGAACCTCCACGTAATAATGCCATTATTCCTTTTCCAATAAAAGGGACCCCTCCAGCGATTTCAGTACCGACAGTGGATGCCCAATAGCCAATTTGATCCCATGGAAGAATATACCCCGTAAAACCAAAACCTAAAGTTATTATGAACAACATAACTCCTACAACCCAATTTAACTCTCGTGGTTTTTTGAATGAACCTGTATAGAAAACCCTTATCATATGCAATAAAACTAAAACTACCATTAAATTTGCTGACCAATGATGAATACTTCGTACAATCGCACCAAATCTAACTTCATTCATAATAAATTCAATGCTTGCGTATGCTGTTTCGGGTGATGGTTTATAATATAATGCTAAAAATATCCCTGTCACAACCTGTATTAAAAAAGCCAAGAAAGTTAATCCACCAAAACAATATATTGGATTTAGCGCATGTTTTGGCACGGGATGACTTGAGAATTTTTCCCATTTTTCATTTGTTCCAAATCGTTCATTTAACCAATTTTTCACTTATCACACTTCCTTTTCTTGGACCCAAATCATTCCATCTTTAATAGTTAAATTAAGTCTTACAAATGGAGCTGGTGGTGGCCCTGCAATAACATCACCATTAATATTAAACTTACCAGCATGACATGGGCATAAAAATATTTTTTCTTCTTCCTGCCAAATTGATGTACAACCCAAATGAGTGCATTTTGTGTAAAAAGCATGATACGTATCTTTATCAGGTCTTACAATTACTGCTGCCGCATCATTATAAGCAAAATTAAATGCACCACCGATTTTAATTTCATCAACTCTAATTACTTCAAGTGAATCAGGCAACTTAGTCATTGACGAAGGAGGATAGATATATTGTGCTGCAGCAACTAAAGGTCCAACAGTAAGACCAGTAGCAACTACGCCTGTCATACCAGTAAGAAATTTTCTTCGTGATAAATTTACATCCTTATTTTTCAAGTTCATCAACCCTTTCATCAGGAAACATCACTAAGCGAAAAGTGTATAGAATTAAACCAAAAAAAACAAATATACTACCAAGAAATAGTGATGTAATGCGATAATCACTTGCAAGCCAATATTTAATTGCCATTGTAGCCAGTCCTATATTCACTACAAGTAGTATAAATATAAGAATTATAGCTTTATTTAGAAGTTTTTCCATTGTGATCATCCTCCAAAAAAATCATACTCCATGATAACATTATGATTTTTTAATTAAAAATAAGAAATTTTTATTCATTATTAAAATAATGCCGATTAACCAATAAATATATATTAAATTGTTAACCGGCATTATTTTATTTAATTATGTTGTATTTATTTTTAGCTTAATTTTTATTTTACAAAAACCATTTTATTAAGTGTGTCACTGAAGTTATGTTTAATTCCACCTGAATTATCATGAATACTAGTAGCAAAGTAATATTCTTTTGTTAAATCATCAAATTGAACATCATCTGAGTTACCAGTTACTAAGCTTCTCTCCATCTCAATTGTCCAATATCCGTTAGCCCATACGGATGATACTTTTACATCCCCACGGCTACCTTCAGGATTTCTTAAGATCCTTTCAGGAACAATTGCATTTAAAGCTTGATATTTAGCCCAAGCAGCAGTTACTTCTGCTTCAGCAAAGTCAGGGCTGGTCACGTCAGCAACAATTGCCTCACCATTATCAATTTCTTTTTGTGTCAATATCATAGCATCAATATAATCAGCAGGATTTTTCTCTAAATAAATAGGTCCAGACTTATCCTTTGTGCGATTACGACCATATGTAGATTTTCCTTGGTCCCCTAAGCGACCTCCATCTTCTTCACTAAATGTAAGCTCTGGATCTTGACCAGAAAATATTACCTGGTCATCTAGATAACCTTCCAAATTAATTGTTCCAGCTGTTACTTGATAAACATCGCCTTCTTTAGCAAATGCTAAATCTCCTGATTGAGCTGAAGCAATGACTCCAGCATCTCTTGCTGATTTACCATGCCAAAGATCAACTCTTTCACCTGCATTTTCTAAATAAAGCTCTGGCTCATCACCAACGTGACATTTTATTATTGCACCTTGAGTTGCAAAATCCCTTGCATTGATATTCCATAGAATATTAAATCGGTCTTCAGCTGCACTAATGCCCATATCTTTAGTAGTTTTCCAAGCATTATCTACCAAGTGCCATGAATCCCCTCTAGTTAAACTCATCGTTTCATCTTTCCACTTTGCTAGAAAATAAACTTTTTCATTTGAATATGATGCTTGAAGCTCAGCACCATTTTTCAAAGTAAGAACTGGTGCATCCTTCCAAATTTTTTCAGTTCCCTGTCCATCCAATTTAATAGATTCACTTATTACCACAGCATTTAAAACAGTGCTATCGAGTTTTGGTTCTTGTGGAGTTATATCTTCTTTTGGTTTTTCTGCTACTTGTCCACACGCTACCATGAAAACTAAAAGAAACAAAATAGATAGAAATAATAGTTTGCGCATCATTTCACAACCTTTCAGTATAATTTCTACCTAATTATATTATAGTATTGATTTAAGCATAATCGAGTAAGCAACGAATCTTCCTAATACAAATGATGTGTTTTTATTTAATCCAAATGACGTATTTAAATATCATCCATATTACGTAGTTATTTCTTCCCAATATAAACGAGTAGCTTCTGTTCTATTAGTTACTCCTAATTTATTTAATATATTGCTAATATAGGTTCGAACGGTGTTTTCACTAATGAACAGCTTCCTTCCAATCTCTTTATTTGTCAAGCCATCCGCCACCAGCTGTAGAACCTCTCTTTCTCTTTCAGTTAGAGTATCAATAATTTTAAACTCTTTTACTTTCCTCTCTCTATGATATTGCACTAATGCCATCGCTATTTCGTTTTGGAAAAAGGGTTCTCCATTGACCAATTTTCGTATCGATTCAACAAGCGTTTGTACTTTTGAATTCTTTAACATATAACCATCTGCGCCTGATTCAATAGCCTTTTGAATCGTCTCTGGATCACTATATGAAGTCAACATCATTATTTTAATGTGGGGAAACATTTCTTTTATTTCCTTACAAACTTGAGTTCCGTCTTTTCCAACAAGGCGAATATCCAAAATAATTACATCAAGATTAAGTTCGATGACTTTTTTTGCTATTTCTTCACCATTTTCTGCTTCTGAAACTATTTCCATATCATCTTCTGCTTGAAATAACATGATTAATCCTTTGCGAACCAACTCATGATCTTCTATAATCATGATCCTAATTTTTTTCATTATTTTCATTCTCCTCTCCATGGAATAGAAATGTCTATCGTTGTTCGATAACCAATTAAACTATTAATATTGATGGTACCACCTAATATTTTGACACGATCATGAACGTTTTTTAATCCAAAGTGCTTATAATCGTTTGAATTTAAAATTTCTGTCAATTTTTTGATACCAATCCCATTATCTGCTATTTGCAATTCAATACTTTTTATATCCCTTATTATGGTAACTTGTATATAGGAGGATTGTGAATGTTTTATAGCGTTATATACTAGTTCAGTAATGATATGAAACAAATGTATATTTTGTTCGTTAGAAAATGGAGAGATAAAATCATCATTTATTTGAAGATCAATTTTCGCTACTGATACCTTTTGTAAATTATTGACGATTGTAGCTAGAGCGCTTTTAAAATCACTTTCCGAAATTCTGACTTTATGTTGTTCAAAAATATAATTTCTGATATCTTGCATGATCGTTTCTAAATTATCTTGAACAGTACCTATTTCATCTACGGCGTTTTGGATCTTGTTTTTAATAATTATTTTTTTTGTCATTTCCAGTTTTAACCCAACAGCGTATATAGATTGAAGAATACCATCATGCATATCTCTACTAATTCTTTCTCTTTCGCGATTAACCGTAATAATTTCATTAATTATATTTGTTTTCTTTATGTTTTCCATATTAAATAGATTAATAGTTTGGGTAACAAATATAGCAGTTGTAATACCAAACAATATTCTCATAACTTCTATTGGAATTCCACTTATTAGAAAAAAATTATTTTCATTTAAAAAAGAAGCTGGAGGAAAAGAGGATGTTGGAACAAATAACCCACCTAGGAAAAAATAAATTACAAATAATATGCTAGAACCCAAAATATATTTATCAATATTTGGGTAATTAAGTTTTTTTATTTGCTCTCTTTGAGAGTAAAATGCATAGCTTGTCAAAAGCGATGCAGGCATTGCTAACAAATATCTTGACCAGATATTTGCATCCTCCCATGAAAAGGCAAAGATAGATAACCATAAAATAAATAGAACATTAGCTAGATAAGTCAAATAACGATAGCTTTTACCTTTTAACAAATAAATTAGTTTTGCACCGAAATAAAAAAGAAATAAAAATGAACATGCTCGCAAAAAATCTCGAAGCATAATTAATTTTTCAATTGATTCATCGGATACATGATTGGAAGTAATACCAATAAAAATTCGTCCCCATTCCGTAAAAGCGTGAAGAATACCAAAAGTAGCAAGTAACCACAAGCTCTTAGCCAATTTAAAATGACTTTCTTTTTGTGTTCTATTCAATATCGTGATTCCCATGGTAAAAAAAACTAAACCATAAAAAAAATATACCATCTGATAAATGTGTTCAATAAAAAAGAATGCTCTTGTTATCATTGAATCACCAGCCTCTATGGTTATCTTCTTCCTAATCTCGATAACATACTTATTAATATAAATCTACCTTTAATGATTTGCTAATTCGAAAATTGTCCAATTGCTGACATTAATTCTTCTTTTAATGTAATTTATTCTCCAGCAATAATCCTTTGAAAAATATCATCTTCTATTAGTTTAGCAAATAATTTTTTTCTATTGTCTTGATTAAAGTCCTGTTTAAGAATCCATTTCCTCATTTCAGCTAAAAACTTGGTGTACTCAATATATTCTTTACCATATATTTGTTCAAGTTCTTTTTGAATTTTCTTTGCTAATCCCGGACTTGCACCATTAATTGAAATAGCTATTTGTAGATGTCCTCTATCAAGGTGTGCGGGAACGATAAAGGTCGATAAATCTGGTTCATCTACAACATTAACAAATTGCTTTGCATGATCAACATCCTGCAGGATTTCTTTATTTAAATTATTATTATCAGTAGCAATTATCACTAAGAAGCTATCCTTCAAATCACCTTTAATATATCCTCTTTTTTTTCTATAGCTACTAAACCGTGCTCGACAAAAAATGCTATCTTATCAGTAGCTTCGGGACTAATAACAATAACTCTTGCGTTAGCTGTTAAAAGTTTTTCTATTTTTCTTTCTGCTACACTCCCCCCACCGACAACAACACATAATTTATTACTCAGGTCTAGCATTATAGGATAATAGGGCTTCATTTTTTCCTCCTATGACCACCTATGAAAAGATTCAATTAGATAGGTTATGATTAAATTTATTAATACCATTAAAAAGGTCAAAACATTCCAAATTGCTGCTTGTTTGCTTGTCCATATTCTTTTCTTACTATTAATTAAGGAAAAACTATACATGGATAAAATAATAAACGAAATTATTACCTTTGGGTCAAGAAAAAAAGTCCAGCTAAAAAAGAGACTAGCCCAAATTGAACCGACAACAAGTACGGTAAATAGCAAACATATTCCTATAAAGTTAGTATATATAGAATTTTTAACTAGACTTTCAATACTAGGTAAAAATTTTATAAACGCATTCCAAATCTTTTTTTTAAGTAAATAATCATGGATTAAGTAAAGGCCCGAAAAAATAGCAGAGAAGAAAAAAGCAGAATAACTGATTACTGCAATTAAGATATGTACAAAGAGTAATTTAGATAAAAATTCTTTATCTATAATTGGTAGCGTCTCTCCGAGAGTAAAAGATCCAATGAATACTAATAGGCTAAAAAAAACAGTAATTAGTTCTAGAAGTATCCATTTAGTAAAATAGTAAATAAGTACTACTAGAAAAATTAATAGTAATGAATATAAAAACAACACCTCAAACATCGTAATAAGAGGAAATTTTTCCCCTCTTACTAAGTTAAAAGTAAAGTACAAGGTTTGTAAAACTCCACCAAAAAATAATAACCGATATGCAACATCACCGTATTCATTGTTTCTATTAATGATTTCCAAAAAATATAAAGCAAGGCTTACACTATAGCTAATAGCTAGTACCAAAAAAATCATAATGTACATCTTATTTTATCTTATTTATTTTTAACTTAGATTCGGCAAGTAAAAGTAAGTAACTTGCTTAACCCATGAAAATTCACTCAAATATTTTTGAAAATAAAAGAAGGATCTCCCTAAATTTCTGATAAAATGTTTTTGACTAAGAAAACATACAGAAAGGAAGATCCAGTCATGATTCTATCACAAAAACATGAAAAATATAATCGTTTTTCCGATTTAAATATTTCAGCGTCATTTACTAACCAAACAGTATCCAATAACGCTTCCTACACCTACGTTGAAGCTTTTAAAAGCATAATAGAATTTGAAAATCTAATCAATAACTCCATAAGTTATCAAAATCCTTTAAACTCGAAGTATTCTGTAGCCAACATTCTCGATTACATGATTGATGTAATTGTTTTAGGCTACTCTAGATTTTCTCATATGGATGATCTTAGGAATGATCCTGTCTATACAAAAATGAAGTCTTTTGATCTACCTAGTGAAAAGGTTTGTAGAGATCTTTTAAAAGGCTTACCAGTAGAAGCGAAAGCAGAACTTCGTACTCTTAATAAAAAATTATTATCCTTGCAAGCCAAAAATCAAGAACCAAGAGAAGTGATGCTCGATTTTGACGACACAGTTTGCACAGTATTTGGTAATCAAGAAGGCTCGGCTTGTGGCTACAATCCTCGTTACAACGGCAGACCTTCTTTTAAAGAAAAAGTCGGTATTATCAGTCAAACTCATGAATTGTTAGACGTGACTTTGGAAGAAGGGACGCATCATAGCAACTTTAACTTTATTGAGTTCTTGGAAACATGCATCCACACATTACCAAGCACTTGGTACTTAAAGAGAATTAGAACAGATCGTGGTTTCTTTGACCAAAAGAACTTTGAATACTTTGAAAATAACGGTTATGAGTATGTTACAAAAGCTAAAATGCAAAAGGATGTTCAAAAGATAATTGCTTACGTGAATGAGCATCCAGAAGAATACCCTTTTACAAAGATCAAAAAAACCTTTAGTGTAACCGAGATTACTGTACCCTGTACCACTTCCTGCTTGGGAGAGAGCAAGAAGATTTATTATCATTAAAAAAACTCTTCCTAAAACAGATAATGAACAACTCATTTTTGATGAATTCACTTATGAATTTCAAGCCATTGTAACAAATATAGACTACTTAACACCTTCTGAAATCTTTCATGACTATAATCAAAGATGTAATGTTGAAAACAAAATAGATGAGCTAAAAGAAGGCTTTGCTTTTGATGAAAATAGTCAGATGAACCACAAATGCAATGAGCTATTTTTATTGATAAAAATGATTGCATACAATCTACATAACTGGTTTAAAAGAAGTTTTTTACCTAAAGATTTTACACATCAAGAAATCAGCACTATAAGAAGGCTTTTTTATAAAGTAGCTGGGAATATTGTTGGGAATGGTTGGTATAAACATATTAGCTTTGCCCCTAATAAGTTACTTGAAAGAATAGTTCTTCATATACGAACAACGTTTTCAGTTTTTAGAAAGAAGGTGATATTATAGTAACCATTACCCAAATACATACTAAACACTATTTTAAAAAGTCATATATGATATGGCTTATTAAGCGTATCTAAAATGATAATTCAATGGTGCATGCTATTCGGAGTTTGCTTATACGTATGACTAATCAACCATATAATGTAAAATATTGCGTTTTATGCAGGTGATGATTCTTTTTTTATGTCACTTGCCGAATTAAAGTTTAATAATCTTCGTTTATATATTTTTTCTTGACTCTCTTTTTTTTTCATATCTTCATAAATTGGATTTGACTCGATTTCACTAACAGAAATTGCGAATATTTTTTTGAAAAAGTTCATCATATGCTCCGCATCTGGCTCAACAGCCATCTCCTTCACTCTTAAGATTGGGTCTTTAAGCATTTGATTTACGATACTTTTAGTATGCTTGCGGATTACAGTTAACTCTTTTTCATTTAAGCTTGGCAATTTATTTTCAATCGATTTCATTATTTCCTCTTGAATTTTAAAGCTTTTATCCCTCAACGCTACAATTAATGGAATTACTCCTAAAGTGTTAATCCATTGGTAAAAACTATATACTTCATCATCTATCCAATTATTTATTTGATTAGCTATTTTTTTTCGTTCTTCCAGGTTAGCATCTACAATGTCTTGTAAATTATCTATATCATATAAATAAACATTTTCAATGTTGTTAATAGCAGGGTCGATATCACGGGGAACTGCGATATCAATCATAAATAGTGTTTTATATCTTCGGTGTTTCATCGCTTGTTCAACTAAATGCTTATCAATAACCGTTGTTCCTGAGCTAGTTGAGCTGATTACAATATCCGCTTCGATGAGGGCCGTTGGCAGTTCTTCAAACTGATAGGCAATACCATTAAACGATTTAGCTAATTTTATTGCTGCATCAAAGGTACGGTTAAAGACCATAACCTTTTCAACCCCATAGGAATGTAAATGAATAGCTGTTAGCTCACTTGTTTCTCCAGCACCGATTAATAAAACCTTTTTGTTATCTAGACGCTCGAATATTTTTTTGTCAGCTCAATAGCTGCATAGCTAACCGAAACAGCATTTTCACCAATACCTGTATTAGTGTGTGTTTTTTTAGCAAAGGTTATTGCTTGCTTAAATAAGGTATTAAAAATGGTCCCTGTGGCATTACTTTTTTGGGCTTGTATAAATGAATTGCGAATCTGACCCAATATCTGCGTCTCACCAACTATCATCGAATCAAGTCCTGTAATAACTCTAAATAGATGTTCCGTTGCATCAATATCCAGCTTAACATAGAAAAAAGGTACCAATTCATCCTTAGGGATTAGAAACCAGTCAGCTAAAAACTTTTTAATAAAATGCTCACCAGTATGTAACTGGTCTACTACCGCATAAATTTCCGTACGATTACAGGTGCTAAGAATCACTGCTTCAAGAACACTTTTTATTTGTTTCAGCCTGTTCAGGGCAATTTCAAGCAATTCCTCATTAAAAGTAAATTTTTCTCTAAATTCTATAGATGTAGTTAAATAATTTAACCCAACTATCATCACATGCATTATACCTCATCCTAATAATAACTTATTTTGAATATCAATCATATAGAAAATTCATGATTAACTATTTTTTAGGCATATAAATACAGTATGGCTCTTCTGCTGCATACAATTAAGTTTATACAAAGTAATCCAAGTAATAAACGAAACCAAAAAGTACTATATAAATGTGTAAAACCCAAGCTAACCCATATCTTTGCAACCGCTTGTGCTCTTGTAGGATTTTCAGCTACTTGAGGGAAAAGAGTACCTATTCCAGCACTGAACGCAATAATTCCAAGAAGCCCCAGCCCTAACCTCATTGAGCTGAATACCTCCCAAAGTTTATCGGACCAAATTCTTGATTCTTTATCCATTCATTTACCTCCAAATCAGGGCAAGTATATGCATAAAAAATCATATCATAAATTATTTTGAATAATAACTTACATATGTACTTATTTCACTCAATTCAACGAAATTAATATTCCCTCTAATAGACTCAATTTGTAATTCATTTCGATAAGCTAAAAGCTGAGCTGCTCTTCGTAAGCTACTCGTACCAACCTTTGCTCCTATTTGTAATGTGTCAATAGTATATTCGTGGTTTGAAATAAGCCAGTCCCTTGGATCTTCTCTTTCGGGTACTGCTGCTAATCCTACAGGCATTTCAGCCGGCATATCCTTCATACTGTGTACTGCTAAATCTATATCACCAGTTAACAATGCCTGTTCAATTTCCTTTACAAATAGACCTTTCCCACCAACCTTTGATAGGGTTACATCAAGAATTTTATCACCTTTTGTCACAATTTCCTTAATCTCAAATTCATAGGGCAGTCCAAGTGAATTTAACTTGTTAATCACCCATTCTGTTTGCGTCAGTGCTAATTGACTTTTCCTTGAACCTTGCCATATGTAAACTATTTCTCTTCATTTAAAAACTTAAGTGCAATAAATCCCTTTAGCTCCATTTCTATTTCTTCTTTTTCACCATTAGCTACTCTTTCTAGATAGACATCATCAAGTAGCATAGAAAAAAGCTTTTTCCGCTGTTCTTGATCCAAATTTTGTTGTAAAATCCATTGGCGCATATTAGCCAAGAAATCTGTATATCTCGTATAGTGCTCTCCATACTGCTGTTCTAACTCCATACGAATTTTCTTTGCTAAACCAGGACTAGCTCCATTAGTTGATATAGCTATCTGTAATTTACCTCTTGTAATCGTTGATGGAACAATAAATGTACATAACGCCGGATTATCTACAATATTGACAAATTGATTATCCTCATTTACATGCTGATAAATCTCCATATTAACCTTTTTGTTATCCGTTGCAATAACCACTATAAAATATCCTAATAAATCCCCTTTATGATAAGCGCGATTTACCCAATCAATCTGATTTTCTATCACTAGCTTTTCAAGATGTTCTGTAAGATTGGGACTAATAACGGTGATGCTAGCTTTAGCCCTTAACAAGGACCATACTTTTCGCTGAGCTATTTGACCGCCACCAATTACGATGCATTTTTTTTTGCTTAAATCAATCATTAATGGATAATAGGCTTTCATCTCTTTCCTCCTATAGCCAACGATGAAAGGAAAAGAAAAACTGCGTGATTGCTAAATTTAGTATCACTGTAATAAAAGAAATGATATTCCAATAGGCTACTTGCTTATTAGTCCAAGCTTTTTGCTGCCTTTTTATAATAGATAATCCATACATACCTAGGACAATATAGGAGACCAAAACCTTTGGATCTAAGAAAAAACTCCAGCCAAAAAATAGACTAGCCCAATTTGAGCCTATGATTAGACCAGCAAATAGTAAGATTGAACCAATGATATTAGAAAAAAAAGCATTTCTTTCAAGACTCTCTAAACTTGATAATGCTTTTGTTAATCCATTCCAAATTTTTCGTTTTAGTAAATAATCATGCAAAAAATATAATAGTGAAAAAATAAATGATAAAGAAAAGGCTGTATAGCTAATAATCGAAAGTAAAATGTGTATAAATAATAGCTTTGATAAAAAAGCTTGATTGATTAATGGGGATGTTTCCCCAACTGAAATAGCTCCAACTAAAGTAATAAAACTAATAAAAATAGTTGTGATTTCTAAAAGCTTCCAATTAAAAAGATAATAGATTAAAAGGCTAATCGTCATTAAAATGAGTGAGTAAAAGAATAAAACATCATACAAGGTCAGCAAGAGAAATATATCCCTTTGTACCATGCTAACAATAAAAATAATCGCTTGAAATATTCCCCCAATTAATAATACACGATATGCTACGGTTCCATATTTATAATTTCTTTTCAGTATTTCTAGCATTAAAAGGATGAAGCTTAAACCATATAAAAAAGCTACTATTATCATTAAATATACCATCGTTATAACCTACTATTTAATCGTAATAAACGTTTTTGATTTACTTCATGTAATTTTGATTTATTTCTGCTTTTCATATCTTCATAGATTGGATTTGATATGATTTCTTCATCTTCAATTGCAAAGATTTTTTTAAAATAATTCATCATCTCTTCAGCATCAGGTTCAGCAGACATCTCTTTCACTCGCATGATTGGGTTTTTTAACATTTGATTTACAATACTTTTCATGTGCTTTCGTATGATCTTTACCTCTCGCTCAGAAAGGTCAGGAAGCTTATTCTGTAATGATTTCATTGTCTCTTCTTGAATGTTAATGCTTTTATCCCGAAGTGCTGAAATCAACGGAATTACGCCTAAAGTATTCACCCATTGGTAAAAGCTATATATTTCATCGTCTATCCAGCTATTAAATTGCTGCGCAATTCTTTTTCGTTCTAATAAATTTGCATCTACAATATCCTTTAAATCATCTATATCATAAAGATATATATTATCTAATTCATGAACGCTTCCATCAATATCCCTTGGTACGGCAATATCGATGATAAACAGTGTTTTATTGTTTCTCTTTGTCATAACCGATTCCATAAATGGCTTGTCGATAATGACGGTATTAGAGCTTGTAGAGCTAATGACAATATCAGCTTTCACTAAAGCCTCAGCTAATTCATCCATATGATAGGCTTCACCTTGAAATGGTTCTGCTAAAGCTTTTGCTACTTCAAGGGTTCGGTTCACAACCATTACCTTCTCCACCCCAGCTGAGTGAAGATGAATAGCCGTTAATTCACTCATTTCACCAGCACCAATAATTAAAACGTTTTTTTTCGCTAAACGGTCAAAGATTTTCTTTGTCAATTCGACTGCAGCATAACTAACAGATACTGCATTCTCATCAATACCTGTATTTGCATGGACTTTTTTTGCAAAGGAAATTGCTTGCTTGAATAGCGTATTAAAAATAGTACCCGTACAATTATATTTTTGAGCAGACATAAAGGCTTGCCTGACTTGACCTAATATCTGTGTTTCTCCAAGCACCATGGAATCAAGACCTGTTATAACTTGAAATAGGTGTTCTGTCGCCTCAATATCCTTGTACACATAAAGATAAGGTATTAATACATCCTTTGATATAGAGAACCATTCGGCCAAATATTTTTTTATAAAATGCTCACCAGTATGAAGCTGATCAACTACCGCATATATTTCTGTACGATTACAGGTGTTAACAATAACCGCTTCTAAAACACTTTTTGTTTGTTTTAATTTTTCTAATGCTGTCTCTAAAGCCTCCTCAGAAAAAGCAAGCTTTTCTCTTATCTTTATAGGGGTGGTTCGATAGTTTAACCCTACTGTCATCACATACATCTGTCTTTCCCCCAATGCTTGAAAAATTGAAAACTCACTAACCTATATTATAGCAAAGTAAAACATTTAATTCACTTTTTTTTGAACCATTTAGAACCTTCCATCATATGATACCAATGAACTAGGCATATGCGGAGGTGTGTTATGTTAAAAAAAGGATTAAAAATAACTCTTCTTATTATTATACTCATTAGCTTTATTTTTACTATCGCATGCTCAAACTCAGCTGACAGTGAGATGAATCACAAGGTGAGACTTGTAGAGGTAACACATTCCATCTTCTATACCCCAGAATATGTAGCATTGGAGAAGGGATTTTTTAAAGATGAAGGTCTTGATGTTGAATTAACCACAGCATTTGGTGGGGACAAAACCATGACAGCACTACTAAGTGGTAATGCTGATGTGATATTAGTAGGAACGGAAACAACTATCTATGTGTATAGTCAAAATCCAAAAGATCCAGCGATAAACTTTGCTCAATTAACACAAACAGATGGTTCCTTTTTAGTATCAAGAAAACCTATTGATCATTTTAATTGGGATATGCTGAAGGGTAAAGTACTATTAGGTCAGAGAAAAGGTGGAATGCCAGAAATGGTGAGTGAATATGTACAACACTTAAACGGCATTAAACCTAAGGTGGACAATGAGATTATTCAAAATGTTGATTTTCAGAATTTAAGTAGTGCCTTTATTTCAGGTACAGGTGAATTTGTTCAACTATTTGAACCAGTCGCATCCAAGCTAGAGGCCGAAGGAAAAGGTCAAATTGTAGCTTCCTTTGGTAAAAGTGGTGTAAGGCTTCCTTATACCGTTTTTATTACCAAACAAAGTGTTATCGATAAGGATTCAGCAATGATTCAAAAATTCACCAATGCCCTTTATAAGGCTCAACAATGGGTAGATACCCATTCCCTTAACGAAATAGCTGATGTAATCACTCCTCAATTTCAAGATATAGATCGTGATATTATGCTAAAAGTACTTGATCGATATCGCTCTCAGGGTTCTTGGGCCACAGATCCTATTTTAGATCTAGAAGAATATCAAAACTTAGAAAAAGTGATGGACTATTCGGGAGAATTAAAGGAAAAAGCTCCTTATGATGCCATCGTAAATATTGATTTCGCAAAAAAAGCGATGAATAATCATTAAAAGCATAAAAAGAAAGACAGAGTGCTGCATATTCATGCTGCTCTGTCTTTTTTATTGAACCCAACTCCCGCCTATTGAATAATATGGAAGGGAGGTGAGGTGGGATAACAGATGGATAGCTTTATTAGCTTAAAAAATGTAAGTAAACATTATCATACAAAAGCAGATGAGATCCTTGCTGTAAAAAATATTACCTTAAACATAGCAAAGGGTGAATTTATTAGTTTGGTAGGACCTAGTGGATGTGGAAAGAGTACCATATTATCGATGATTTCAGGTCTATTCTCTGCATCTGAAGGGTTCATTGAAATTAATGGTCAAAAAATTATAAAACCATCACAAAAAATTGGCTACATGCTACAACAGGATTATTTACTTAATTGGAGAACCATTGAACAAAATATTATGCTTGGTTTGGAGATCCAAGGTAGATTAAATACAAAAACAAAAGCATTTGCCATGTCTTTGCTCGATGAGATGGGCTTAGGATCCTCAGCAAAATCCTATCCCAATCAAATGTCTGGTGGGATGAGGCAAAGGGTAGCACTAGTTCGTACGTTAGCTACAAATCCTGATACTCTATTATTAGATGAGCCATTTTCTGCTCTTGATTATCAGACAAAGCTAAAGCTTGAAGACTTAGTTGTAAAAACCATTCGTAAGCACAAAAAAACAGCAATTCTTGTGACACATGATCTTAATGAAGCGATTGCTATGTCTGACAGGGTGATTATTCTTGGTAAAAATCCTGGATATATTAAAAAAGTTGTTATGATGCCTCCATCGATTCGAGATCCCCTACCTTTTCAAGCAAGAGAGAGATTGGAATTTCAAAGCTATTTTCAAATGATTTGGGAGGAGCTTGATAATCATGATCAAAAAAATCCTCAGTAAGGGAGCCAAATCAAAGAAGCATGAAAAATACTTAACTAATATAAGATTGAACCACATATATGTAAGGATTACACAGATTTTTTTGCTTGTTTTCATTATCGGAATGTGGGAGCTATCTGTTAATCTACAATGGGTAGATGAATTTTTGTTTAGTAAGCCAAGTAAAATATGGAATTTATTTCTTACCATGCTTCATGCAGGGGAATTACAGCATCATATCTATGTAACACTGACAGAAACCTTTATTGGATTTATTTTGGGCACTTTAATCGGAACATTAATAGCTACATTTATCTGGATATCTCCTTTTTTTGCAAGGGTGTTAGATCCCTATTTAGTTGTTTTAAACGGTATGCCTAAAATCGCACTTGGTCCAATTTTTATTGTCACCTTTGGTGCAGGATATGTATCAATTATAGCGATGGCCCTTGCTATTTCAATAATTATAACCGCTATTGTTGTCTATACTAGCTTTAAAGAGGTAGATCAAAACTATTTGAAATTGGCTAAAACATTTGGAGCCAAGAAATCACAAATTTTTTATAAAATTATTTTACCTGCTTCCTTTCCCACAATCGTTTCAACCTTAAAGGTAAACGTTGGTTTATCTTGGGTTGGCGTGATCGTTGGTGAATTCTTAGTTTCAAAGGCTGGATTGGGATATCTAATTATATACGGTTTTCAAGTTTTTAATCTTACTCTAGTCATGCTTAGCCTTTTTATTATCAGTATAGTGGCCACTATTATGTATCAAGGAGTTTCACTTTTAGAAAAGAAAATTATATCTATCCATAAATAATTCGTTTCATATAAATGGGCTGAATCAAGTTTTATATCCTTGATTCAGCCCATTTAAACAGATTTTATTTTATATTGATAAACGTCTCGATATCCTGTTCAATTAATGCTAAGGAGCTACGCCAAAAATCCTTAGAGCTAATATCTATATCCATCATTTTTGCCACATCATCTATGTTCATCTTACCAGTAACGGAGAGGAGGTTATCATAGTCTTGAATAAAGGTGTCCCCTCTTTTTAAATACTCCGCATAAAGTCCTTTTGCAAACAGCATGCCAAAGGCATACGGGAAATTATAATAGTTGCTTTCTGCATAATAATAGTGAGGCTTGCATACCCACATATAGGGGTGCAGATAATGATGGTCTAATCCGTTACCATACGCTTCCTTTTGAGCATGTAGCATCATTTCTTTTAGTCTGTTTACAGAAAGCGAAGCCTTTTCCCTCTCTTTAAAGAGCTGACTTTCAAATAAAAATCGACTATATATATCCACTATCACCTGACCTGCATCAGAGATATCATTTTCTAAAATAAATAATGCTTGGTTCATATCTGCCTCTTGAATCGCAGCATTCTTAATGATCGTCTCACAAAATATGGATGCTGTTTCTGCTAATGGCATTGGATAGTCACTATTTAAATAGGTTTGATCATTTAAGCATGCGCCATGATAGCCATGTCCTAGCTCATGGGCTAAAGTCGTCACGTCATTAAAGCTTCCTGTGAAATTTGATAGTATTCTACTTTCTTTAATACTATGCAAATTAGAGCAAAATGCACCTCCACGTTTCCCTTCCCTTGGTTCAGCATCAATCCAACGATTTTCAAATGCATGATCTGCGAAATCTGAAAGACGCTGACTAAAGCTTTTGAAATTTTCTACGATAAATTCTCTTGCCTGATCATAGCTATATCTCAAATCAACTTTTCCTATCGGAGCAAATAGCTCAAAGAAAGGTAATCCATCTTTGTATCCAAGAAGCTCTGCTTTTTTACGATAAAATTTATGAAAGTTTGGTAGACTTTCTTTTATAGACTCTAGCATAGCTTCTAATACATTTTCAGAGAGCCTAGAATCAATTAAGGTTTTTTCTAGTGGAGATTTATATCCTCTCTTCTTACTTAAAGTTATGACTTCACCTTTTATCCCATTTAAGCTTGCAGCAGATGATTCTACAATTTTTTTATAGGATTTCAATTCAGCTTCATAGGCTTTTTTTCTTACTTCTCCATCTGCATCATAAGCCATGTTTCTCACTACAGACAATGGTAAATGCTTTTCTTTGCCATCCAACTCTATATCTACAAGCAATGTTGAGGAAATTAACTCCTGTAGCTTTGACCAAGCATTCGAGCCTGTATTTTTCATTTTCGCAATTAATACCTCTTCCTTTTCGCTTAGCAGGTATTTATTTTTCTCCATGATTTCTTTCAAATAGAAGCGATGTTCCTTTAAAATGGTTGAAGCCTCTATTATCCTATCTAGATGGTCAAGAGAGCTTATCCATTTTCGGAAAACAACGATAGATTCGGTAAGCTCTGTGCCTAATTCCTCTAATTTTTCTACCATAGCAAGTGCAGCTTCATTTTTAGCCTCTACACTTAATGTCAGTTCAGCGTATTGATACACACGACTATATAGATTTAGAAATTCATTCTGTTTTGTCATGTATGCTTCTAATTTTTGCTGCGCATTATTTTTATCTCCTAGATTTGTCTTCGTCCATGCCTTCATGCTAGATATCTCTTTTTCTATCTTGCTTACATCATTTTTAAATTGAGTTGAATCAAAGCTAGTATATAAGTCATCCAGGCTCCATCTCATATTCATGTTCTTTTTCCTCCTTCTAATGCTAAAAATTTTGGTATGTACTTATCTTAATCTTTTCGAAAATAATGAGAAAAATCCTTCTTTTTTTCTCCAATTATTTACTCTTCACTCTAATCGTTTTTTACAAATTAAAAAAAAGCCACTAACATAGTATATGTATGTCAGTAACTTTTTCATTTCTTTTTATCTTCGGTTTCAACAAGGCTCCCTCTTCAACACTGTAAGAGGGAGTTGTTTCAATCCTTGAAATAAGGGCGGCTAAATTTTAGTTTCAATATAAACCATATCCCAAATCGATAGTTTAGGAATTTGAAAACGAATGCCTTTTCCATGCTCGTGATCGACTATCTCATATTCTAGTTTCCTTGGTTTTATAGAATCAAAATCAGGACTTGTCAGATATACACCTGCTATTTCTTTTTCCATTAATACCGTACATTCGATGTTCTCTTGTATGATAGGTCGCTGTGATTTTCCGTTTTCCCAATAATCATTTTCTAAACTAACTAAATTGATTAAATGGATGATTTGATAATTTGGTAGCTCCTTGATAATTGTCCAAACTGTATTGATATCACCATTTGGTGAAAAAGGGGCGTCACCCTTGAATTGTATTTCTGTATTGATGCCATCCGTATAGGTCATAGACAAATCGACTAAGGCATGATCGTATAATAACGTTCCAAATCGAACGATAAAATCGTAATATGAGCGCACCTCTTTAATAAAAGATTCCCTCATCATACCGTAGCTTGGATAGTAAGCCTCGGTCAGCACTTTGTTATCTTCTCCGAGTAATAGATGGTAACCACCACTTGCAAAAATCGTTGCCATTGTTAAAATAGCTCCATTTTCTGCATATTTTAAGTTATCCTCTTCAGGATGTTTAAAATCAGGAAGATAAGCAGATAGAATAACATGCTTATGGCTCAATTCTCGTCCTCGATCGATTAAACCCTTTAGCTCCCTTAAATGGATGACAGGAGGCCACACCTCGATATAAACGGCATCCTGATTCGACTTGGCAGTCGTATGAACAGGGTAATTGCTCACATTATTAAAAATCAATCCAACTTCCTTATTTACCTCTAATAGATGTTTCTTCGTTTCATTAATAAGGGTAGGATAGCATTTAGCCAAATCAACAAGTTCTTTTTCTCCCTTTACATTACGATATGCTTTTTTTGGAAAACCATATTGATCCATATGAATTCCGTCAAAGCCAGCTTCTATTACCTTTTTAAACTCAGCAATAATATGGTCATTCCACTTAGAATCAGGAGAGATATCCATGATATAAAAGATATCGATAAGATGATAAGGTACCCCATCATTTCTATATAATCCCCATTCCTCGTGTGTTTGATGGAAGTCCTTTAAAGATGCATATATTGCTCCGTAGGCCATGGCTGCCATACCCTTTTGCTGAATAGCCGAGATTTTTTCCTTTATAACCTTATAGGATAGGTGCCGACCCATCGGGTCAACAAATTCCTCTGATGGAGGTATAAGATCATCATGACGATACATCCAATCATAGAATTGAATGATATTTAAATGGAACTTATTAAGATGGTCAACATCCTCTAAGTTACCTTCTTCTTCCTTATTAAAATCACTTAAAAAGCCATAACGTGGTGCTCTACGCCAGTGGTCTGCAATATCAAAAGCCGTAGAGCTACTTGCGATTATCTCTTGTTCTTCCTTAATGACAACATCGACACCATAGCATTGCCACTCCTCATTTGCAGCTTTAAATGGTATTTTTAAAAAAGTTTGTTGATCTGCATCAATTGTTGTTTCAATCGTTTTTTCCCATTCCATTTGATGCAGCAGAAGAAATGAAGCTACGACGCTAATATTCAGATTACTAGATGCTAAAAGCTCCACAATAATGTTCCCATCCTCATTTGGACGGTATTGTGCTTTGTCAGGATAAACATCAATATGCTTTACTTTTTCATGCTTCATTTATACCACCACCATATTTATTTTCTTTCGAAGTAAATCATATCCCAGTATGTAATGGATGGAATGGTCATTTCTAAATAGTGACCGTGTTCATCTTCTCCCCTTGTATATGGGATCACCTGTGAGCTACCATTTTCGATATCTGGGCTTGCTAAATATACCTTTCCAATCTCTTTATCTGTGTAATATTTTAGTACAAAATCCTTAAGCTCCTTTGGTTTTTTATACATACCATCATCATCTCTCCAATTTAGAGAGCTGTTATTATCAAAATTTATGAGATGAAGTATTTCATAGTTTTCTTTCTCCTTGGAAAAATACCATATTGCCTTTTTGATTGGAAAACTATTTACTTCCATCTGGTCAATGTTTATTTTACGAGATATTGGAGTAACCTGATCACGTAATAAATTCTCATATGCTACCAAGAAATCATAATAATCCTTTACGCTCTTTTGTAAATCAGGACTCATTTTTAGGTTGTGATTAGGAAAGTACTCCTTCCCGAGCATACCAGTATCCCCTAATTCAATGTGATCCCCTCCAGCTGCAAATATCACAGCATCTGTAAGTAGTACAGATGGAGTATTAAACTCACCCTTGTGGTCGGCTTTTTTATAATTCATATAGGCAGCTAAAACCACATTTTTTGTACCCTTACTCAATTTTATGCCTCTATCGATAGCATCCTTTAATTGACCATAGCTACCAATCGTTGGAGGCCAAACCTCTGTATAGAGGAAATCAACTGGTGACCCTCCAATAGCAATATCACCATATTGATTTACGGCATTCATCACTAATTTAATCTGTAATTTTTCTTTTATTTGTTTAATAAAGGCTGTATAGCTGTTATATAAATCTACTTTATTGCCATTAAAATCATATAAGGTTCCACGATCGCCTAATTGATCGATATGCCAACCATCAAATGGCAAAGCCTTAAATACATGCCTTTCCTTTTGTAAAATATAATTTTGCCAATCTTTATTTAGGGGATTCTCTAATATAAGCTTACTTGTTGCCCATATATTTGGTAAAGGATGTCCGTCCTGTCTTTTATGGCTTCGATCCTTATAGAGGCCCCATTCTGGAAGTACTCCATCCTTCTCACTATATTGATAAGCTCCAAATAATAGGTTATAGTTCATAGCCATCATATTTTTCGCATGGGCTTGGTCAATATATTCCTTGACCGTAGTGAAATAGGTATCTCTATTTGCGATATCCTTCCATTGACTAGCAGGTTGTTCTACAGTTCCAGCTAATGGTTGATGGTGCTTATATTGCCAATCATAGAACTGAAGTCCATTAATATGATATTGATTAAGTATGTCAATATTTTGCTTTATTTCATCCGTCGATAGGTCACCAAAGTTAGTGATATACCCGTATCTAGGGAATTTACTCCAATCTGAAGATATATCAATAGCCGTATTCATTTTATCCAATACCTTATTCTTAGAAACAAGCCATGCTTCTACCAAATAACCTTGATAATCAGTATTTGGTGGAAGCCATTTATTTTGTAATTCTATATTTTTGCTTTTTTCAAGGCTAAAGGGATTCGTTTCGATTCTTCCAACCTCTTTGCCAAGGTGCTTTATAATAAATATGATTTTACCATGATTTAATCGTTCCGAGTGATTGGTGATAGAAGCAGTAATGGTTACCTGCTCATTAGGTGCATAAAGAGACCTGTCAACATTTACATGATCAATCCATTGCCCTTTTTCTATGATTTGATTTGCTTGAAGTCTTACATGATTTAATGAAGCAAATATACTAATAGCTAAAGCAATGGTTATAACCACAATAAGCAGTATTATTTTCTTTTTTTTAAAACCCGTTATTAAATTCACTTATCCCTTCACCGCTCCTTCACTAGCATTACTTTGAACAAAGCGCTTCTGGAAGGTGATATAAATCAGAATGATTGGAACGATTGCAATAATTGAAGCTGCAAAGACTAAGCCCCAGTCAGTGGCATGCTGACCCTGGAACAATTGCAATGCGATTGGAAGGGTTCGCTTTGCCTTCGTTTTTAAAATCGTTAAAGCTACAAAAAATTCATCCCATGCCCCAGAAAAAGTAAAAATAGCTAATGTTGCGAGGGATGGCTTTGATAATGGAAGAAAGATATGGCGATATATGGTCCATTTCCCACCACCATCGATGATGACTGACTCCTCCAATTCTTTAGGAATTCGTTCAAAAAAGCCTCTTAAGAAGAAGGTGTTTCCAGCAATACCTGCACCAACATAAAGCAATAGTAAACCTGTATAAGTATCGACCAAGCCAAAGGATTTAATGATTGTAAATTGCGGAATAATATTTAAGATACCCGGGACCATCATAGTAAACAGGAATAGCTTAAACAGAAACTCCCTCAGTGGAAATGTAAACCTTGCAAAAGCATAGGCTGTCATTGAAGAAAATAATAAAGAAAATATGGTCGTCATGGAAGCAACGAAAATACTGTTAAGAAAATAGCGTTTGAAATTATTAGCACTCCACGCCTCTTTATAATTATCAAGATTTTTCTCTTGCTTAATAATTTTATCAGGATGTGGTAAGGTAAATGAATTCTCAGTTAAGGATGTTAAAATCATATATGCAAAAGGTGTCAATACGATAACTATTCCAAGGATTAAAAGGAGATAAACAGTCATTTTTGATACAGCAGACATCCATCTTCCCCCTCCTAAAATTCTATTTTTTCTTTGCCAATCGTTCTTTGCTGACCCCAAGTAATAATAAAAATAATTAATCCAAGTGTCACACTAATGGCTGATGCATATCCGAAATCAAAAAAGGTAAACGCCTGTTTGTACATATAGCTTAGTAACACTTCTGTCTTCCCAAGTGGTCCTCCATTTGTAATTAATAGAACCTGAATAAAGACATTAAAGGAACCAATGATTAGATTGATAATAATAAAGAGGGTAGTTGGCTTTAATAACGGCAAGGTAACATGTTTTAATAGATTGAAGCCATTTGCTCCATCAAGGGCTGCTGCTTCGTAATAATGCCTTGGAATCGATTGTAAAGCAGCCAAATAAATAATCATTACCCAGCCAACACCCTTCCATATTCCTAATGTCCATATTACAATCATGGCTGTCCATTCGTTTTGCACCCAGCTAATTGGATGGGATAAGAGATGAAGCTTCATATAGAGAACATAGTTAACAAAGCCATATTTTCCATCAGCAAATAAGTATTTAAAGATAAAGGAAACCACAACCCAGGAAGTGATGACAGGAACATAGTAAACTGTGCGAAAAAATACTTGCTGTTTAACAAATTTAGAATTTATCAGTAAAGCGATAAAGATTCCCGCTACCCATTGACCTGGTACCGTTACAATACTGTAAAGAATCGTATTTCTAAGGGCTAAATAAAATTTTGCTTCATGGATCATCGTTATATAATTATCAAATCCAATAAAATTACTTTTTGCAGGGAACATAATATTGTAGTGATAAAAACTCATGTAAATACCTTTCATCAAAGGAAATACAACAAAGAGAGCCACTCCGATAAAACCAAATATTAGAAATGGAAATACTTCCTTCCATTGTTTTAGAGATCGTACTACTTTTTCTTTTTTAACTAAACGTTTAAATGTTAATGATTGCTTCATATTAACCCTCCCTTTACGGGTATCTTAAGCAAGGTATTAGATAATTATTAGTCATGATATAGAGTTATCAGTGGTACTAAGACCACTGATAACTCTGATACATTATTGCGTTAGACGCATTTATTTATTTAGATAGCAATCCATCGATCTCAGAAGCAGCTTGATCTAAAGCAGCTTTTGGAGTCATATCACCGCGTACAGCGCTTTCAAATGCTGTATTTATAGCATCTTTAATTTTACCCCAGTTTGGACTTGGCGTTCTAGGCATCGCAGTTTTTAATTGATCAATGTAAGGCTTGATAAATGGAACAGATAATACCCTTTCAGAATTAGCAGCTGTACTATTCGTAGGTATTAATCCTGTTTGTGCCATAATAATTTGTGGCTCCTCTGTCATCATAAATTTCATAAATGTCCAAGCTTCTTTAGGATGCTTACTGTTAGAGAATATAACTAAATCCTCACCACCGACAACAGAGGTACTACCACCTTTACCTGCTGGTAATACTGCTGGAGTAGTCGTTTTTAACATATCGTTTCCTAAAATACTGTAGAACCATGGTCCATCATCGATCATTAGATAGCTTTCCTTTATACCATCCCATGTACCAGGATCTCCACCTGTAATCGCTGGTGCGACTAATCCTTCTTTATTTAAATCGACAATTTTTTGTAATGCTGCAATACTTGCATCACTATTTATATAACCTGTTGCTTTTGTATAGTTATCATCTGTAATTTTACCACCAAGTGTCCAGAAATATGGAAGCATACTCCATGGGCTTGTTCCACCTATACCAATACCATAATCACCACTCGATTTTAAGGTTCTTGCCGCTTGTACTAATTCATCAAAGGTTTTTGGAGGTTTAGTTAATCCAGCTTTTTTCAATAAATCTGTATTATAAATAGCAACCTTTGTGTTTGTGTTTAAAGGTAAACCATAATATTTACCATTGTAGAAGTTCGTAGATAAAGGTCCTGGGAATAATGTATTCTTAATGCTGTTAAAGCCATCTTTGTCATTCACTGTACTAAGGGCATCTAAGCCTGCAAATTCAGGTACCCAAACGATATCCATACGCATAACATCAGGTGATGCATCACCCGCTACAGCAGCAATTATCTGTTGTTTTAATCCTTCAGTAGGCATTCTAGTTGCATTTACTTTGATGTAAGGATTCTCCTTTTTAAAAAGAGGTATCACTTGCTCATTAAAGATTTTCTCCTCAGTGTCACTATAAGTATGCCAGAATTCAATAGTTACTGGTTCAGGGTTTTCAACCTTTTTATTACTTTTATCCTTCATATTGTCAGTCGTTTGATTACTATTTGAGCAACCAAATGCTGATAAGGTTAACGTCAAAATAATCACAAAAACCAATGCATAATTAAAATACTTTTTCATTAATTCCCCTCTTCTCTATTCATTGTTTTTTTACATTCTCATGTAAAACTAAATACATAGCATGTGACCACAATAAAGGCTTTGCAACAGGTCCCCACTGCTTTATCCACTTATCGATGTAATCTGTATTATTGACATGATCCAAGACTTGCTCAGTCATAAAACCTTGGTCATCCGCTTGTTTTTCAACCCATTCTAGTTGTTTTCTAGCTTCTTCCATACGACCTGTTAATGTATAATACCAACCTAACCAACTGGATAATAGCAGCCACTCACCTCCGCCATAATAGGTATCTTCTGGGTATCGATGAACACCCCCTTTATGTAGTATCAGTTTTTCCATTTCCCCCACTGTATTCATCATGTAAGAATCAGTAGGTGCAAAAACATTAAATGGTACAGTTAACCAGAGTAAGCTTGCATCTACACTAGTAGAACCAATGTATTTTGTAATACGATTATCGTATATTGCATGTTCTAATAGGAATTTTTTTATTCGAACTGTTGTGTCCTTAATATCATCTCTTTGATAAAAATCGTTAATTGCTGTAAGTCCTCCATACACACAAGCCAGTGTTGATGGGTGGATTTTATCTTCATTTTCCTCCCAGCAGTCACTATTTGGTAAATCCCAGAATTTCATTAAATAATTGATTGTTATTTCAATACTTTTAGCAAATTCTTGTAGTAGGCTGGTATTGTTTGTTTTCTTAATATGCTCAGATAACCCCCATAACCACGTCCCATAACCATCAATTTGAAAATTCGGCCATTCATCATTCGCCTCTTGACCTACTAATGTATAACGGCATGCAAGAAAGTCCTTTGGAGACAGCTTTTGATTCGTGTTCGTTTTTTGAATTAGCAAATGATACTTGTCCTCATGATTTAAAATAACATGATCTACCCAACAATAAAATTTGTAAGCGGATTCAAATTCATCAACTGTATCCATCGCATAAGCAATAAACGAACCATCCCTCAACCAGCTAAATTTATAATTTTCAAAATTCGGACTTGCTACGTATGCTCCAGATTCATGTTGATAGGTTTTTATGACTTCGATGCTTTTCTTTTTTAAATCCAAATTTGTTCCTCCTCTCATTTGGTAAAGCTTCTTTATAGTTTCCCTAACGTAAACGTTTACTCAAAAGTTAAAATAAAGAACGTAAACGTTTACGTATTTAGTAAAGAAAAACGGCTTATTTAAAGCCAATGATTCTATGTGATATTTTTAACTGTTTGTCTTTCAATAATTTGATGAGGAATGATACGACTTTCTACTGTTTGTCCTGAATTAATCATTTTAAAAAGCATGTTTGCAGCGATCTGCCCCATCTCGTATAACGGTTGCCCTACAGTAGTTAATGGCGGAATTGACATTTCTGCAACCTTTAAATTATCATAGCCTATAATTGAAAGATCATCTGGTACTTTGATATTATTTTTATAGGCAATGGACATGGCACCTATAGCGATTTCATCACTAGCAGCAAATATTGCTGTTGATGTTGGTGTTTCTTTTAATAATTGCTCCATGCACATTTTTCCAGTTTTATAGCCAAAATCTACTCCATAAAAAATCCTGTTTTCTTTAACGGTCAAGCCATAATCATTTAATGCCTGCTTATAGCCTTCCACTCTTGGTACACCAGCAATTAAATCATTTTTATTACCACTTATCATCGCAATGTTTTGATGGCCATTTTTAATTAAATATTCTGTAGCAGTATAAGCAGCATGCTTATCATCAACTTTTACATAAGGTAAATGGTATTTATAGGAAGCTGTCGAAATAAGTACGATAGGAATATTCATTTCTACCATAGCTTTATAATACTCTTCCTTCAATACCTCACTAGTAAATATAAGTCCATCAATCCGTTTTTCGTTTAATACTTGAAGATACTTCATCGTACGTACTCCATTTGAATCTGTATTACAGACTATGACACTGTGATCAGATTCATTTGCGGTATCCTCGATACCATTAAGGATTTCTGAAGCAAACATACTGGATACATTAGGAAATAATACACCTAAGGTTTTGGTTTTTTTATTCACTAACCCTCTAGCTATTGCATTAGGTTGGTACCCTAATTCTTTAATTACCTTTAGCACCTTTTCTTTTGTATCATTTGAATATCCTGGAAGTTCATTAAGGATACGTGATACGGTTGCAGTAGATACATTCGCTTTTTTTGCTACATCTTTTATTGTAAAATTCATTTTTTCACTCTTTCTACGTAAACGTTTAACTTAAATAAATCATACAATATTTTTAGGATGAAAATCAAGAGTTTTTTTAATTATCTAAATTCGATATAACATTTACGTACTAAAATCTCAAATCTACCAAGTAAAATCCGTCCTTCACTTTAAGTGATGGGTATTGATGTTTTTTATTGTTTACGATAATTCCTTCTCCTTCAGTTAATAAGCTTGTGGGAATCATCATCATTGAATAATGGTAGCCAACAACATCTATATGCCAATATGACTTTTTATATTTTACCTTTATTGTCCATATATTATTTAAATGGTCTATCATCTTTTCATCCATACCATCTGCAGGATACAAACGAATGACTGGAGTATTATAATGGTCTACAGCATTTCCTACCCATGAACCAAGACTTAATGTTTCATCACAATTACATAAGATAGCAGATCCTTCTTTTACATACACAGGAATTTCCATTAATGCTGCTTTTACACTTTTTAATGATGAACCAATAATAATATCATTAGACCACATGTCTATCCACGTTCCCTCAGGAAAATATACCTTTCGTTCGAGCGCTCCCTCTTCTATCACAGGTGCAATCATTAAGTTTTCACCAAAAAGATATTGATCATATATATGATAGCAGGCTTTATCATTGGGATACTCCATAAATAAAGAACGCATCATCGGAATTCCTGTATCACTTGTTTTTCTTGCTTGATCATATATATAGGGAAGCAGATTCATTCTAGTATTTGCATATTGTCGATAACCCTCTAAAGCCCTAATATCATTTGTCCGATCGGCTATATTCCAAGGTGTCCTATCTTGATTAAATTCACCCTTACTTTCCGCATGGTATTGCATAATTGGACAAAAAGCCGCCATTTGCGCTGAACGGATAAACAGTTCAGCAGTAGGAATGTCTCCATTAAAACCTGCTAAATCCCAACCCCAAAAGGGAATCCCCGATAAACCTGATGTTAATCCTGCAATTAACGAATGCCGAAAGGCGTCAAATGTAGATCGTTCATCCCCTGCCCAATGAGCAGGATAATTTTGAGCTCCTGTAAAACCTGCTCTACTAAATGTCATAGCGTCACCATGATGATAATCCGTAACAAAATCATAGTAGGCTTTAATATAAGCATTAGGATAAAGGTTACGCATTTCTGCACCTGTTTTACCATCAGCAAATTTCAGGTCTCTCCCAAAGATAAATTCACCACCATCTGTTTTAAAGCCATCGACTCCAATATCTAGTAAATACTTACGCTTATTAAACCACCATTTCGTACCTTCAAGATTTGAGAAATCGATCAGCAGGCTTTCTTTAAACCAGCCCTCCGGAATTCTAAATGGCACTCCGTCTGCTTGCTTTACCGCATATCCTGCTTTTAGCATATAATTCTCATCTTCATCCTTCTGTTGATGGTGCTGCTTGTTTAAATATTTATGAATAGGGATTTGCCAAAGAATTACCTTCAATCCATTTTCGTGTAGATCCTCAAATAAACCTTTAGGATTAGGCCATCTTCCCCATTTCGGAAAATGAAAATCATTATATTCTAAATAATCCTGTCCTGATTTAATCTGGTATTCTGCATCATTAAAAATATAATAAGTAGCTTCATCACTCCATTGTTCAATGACAAGAACTGTTGCAGGAATTTTATAGTGATTTGTTAGTTCAACCTGTTTTCTTACAATAGAATCACGATCCCAATTATTACTAGACATCCATGGTCCAAAAGCCCACTTAGGAGGAAGAACTGGTTTTCCTGTTACATCTATATATTGCTGCAATATTTCTTTTGGCTTTCCAGAAAATAATTTAAAGGAAAATGATTTATTTTTTAAATTAGTTTTTATAGATAGTAAGTCTTGAAATTCACTTCCTAAATGAAATTCAGAGTAATAGGCAGAATCTAAATATAACCCATAGTCCTTTGAGCTGATAAAGAATGGAACAGGCATATAAGTGCGAGTCCCTTGATCTCGATATTGATTATAAACGTAGCAATCTAATGATTCACCACGTTGTTCTATACGATTGTATCTTTCTCCGAACCCAAAAAACCTCTCATCTAATGGGGTTTCAAAATTCCATTCAGCATTCAATATCTCCTTCTTCTTATTCATCCACCATCTTAATACAGGAAAAACCTTTCGATAGCCTTGTAATAAAAGATTGTTAGCATGTAATATCTTTAACTGAAATGGATCTTTTTCAATCATACAAACCCATGAATCAATGGTAATGGTAATCCTTTCATTATTATCACTAACATTGATTTGTGAACTTATACTATGTTCATTTTTGGCTTCCATTCTAGGTAAATATTCATAGCTTACATTTAATTGAATTTCATCATTGATCTTTGAAATACCAAGGTAGATAGGATTAATATCTAAATAATCATTCCCTTTTAACCATATGGTATTACCAATAATCTCTATAGACTCAACGGACTTTAGATAGTTTATACTTAATGGATAAAACGTATAAGTGCTTCCTTTTTTTACTTCTTTATTATCCTTCTGTATGGAAAAATAATAATTAACTTCTTCATCAAAGCTAAACGAACCAATAGATGCCTCCCAAATCTTTTCGTCATCCGAGTAAATAGGTAAACAGGGAACTTCAAATTTCCGTTTATTGGTTTCTACTCTTACATAGACCTTTATATTTTCTTGTTCTGGCCAAATTTGTGCATGAACCTTTACTTCTTGATTCACTTCAGGATCACGAGGTTCTCTTTCCACTTTAAGCACGTCATAAAGGTTATCATTTCCATATGGAATATGTATAATTTCCATTTCACCATTAGACTTTGTAATTTCATCAATAAAAAAGCGTACAATACGAATAAGAATAAGAGCTAATTCATTTTCGTCACGATCCGTATCCTGTATGATCTGTTCACTGTTCTTTAAATAAAATCTTGCCTTTTTCATATCGCCCTTTTCTGTATAATACCAAGCTAACCATGCAGTACTTACAGAAGATGCTTCTGATAAACCTCTATATAGGAAAACAGAACCATCTACCGTTAAATGTTGCTCTATTTCATTTACTGCTTCAACGATAACTAAGTCTTCAGGAGAATACAGACCAAATGGCATTACAGTTAACAAAAGGTCTGATGAAACCTCTTTTTTTGCTGGAGATTGTATAAGCATCCCCTTCGATAATCCATGATCAAAAACAAAATCACGAATCTCAGTTAAAACTTGTTGTATTTCTGTCATTCCTAATATTCTTTTTGCTGCACTTAATGAACTATAATATATGCCAAGATTAGAAATGTGAACTAAATTCGGATCATGCCCCCATATATTAGCGGTTGGGGATTTCCAAGCATTCATTATATTAGAAATAAATATTAGCCCTTGATTACGATTTTTTTCTAAAAAGCTTTTATCAGCGCTTTGCTCGATATATTCAAAAAATACCCAAAGCCATATCGATTTATAAGGGGCACTCATATTAATCATCTTATTTAGATTGTCATCTATAATTTTTTTAGCATCATCAAAACGTTTATTTAATATATAATCATATGCTTCAAATAATTTAATAAGCTCAGTCATTTTCTAATCTCTCCCTAAGAATATTTGATTGTTAGTGATAGATAGCTTTTGGCTTTTGTCACTTGAAAAATGCGGTTCTTTTGATTAGGAGGAATGAGTTCCAAAGGCTTTATAAATGGAGTATGTTAAAAATCCTGCACAGGTTGCAAAATGTTCTCCTGTTCTAGATACTCCAGTATGCTCATCGATACTTTCACATGCAATACCACCATCCATCGGTGCCTTTAATATTAATTCCTTTGCATGTTCCTTTCCTCCTGAAAGTAAATCATTAGCTATACTTAAAATCCAAGGATGATTGGCATGATCACAGCCTAAGGCATCAAATGCATATCCATTGAAAGAATAGCTATTTTCGTCAGAGCGAATAAAATCCATAGTATTGAGATATATTGGATCATCTTCTTTACAAAAACCATAATAAGGAAGTAATTGAAGACTTCCAGGTGGTTCATCATACAAATTATAATTACCCTCTAAATCTACGGACCATGCAAATATTTTTTTCTCCTTATACTCAACTACCATCTTTTTGTAGATATCCTTTTTTATAGCTTCAGCTTTTTGTTTATAATATTCTGCATGATTAAGCCTATTCTTGCTAACATTTATATCAGCTAAAATTGAAAATACCTTCCAAACTAGCACATTATTATAGGTCAAGTATGGATAAACAATCGGATCATCTGTTGGCTGCAAAAAAGTGTCATATAATTCAAACTCTGAATGGCGATGATCCTTCAAAATATCTAATATATATGCTACAGCCTTTTCAACGTGTTTTTCTTTTGTGTATTCCCAATCATTTGTATTTTCCCCATACATATTTAACGCAATGATAGGTGCACATAATTCATCTAATTCAAAGCCAGGCTCTAGGACTATTCCGTCTATATAGCGACTATGAATACCAATATTTCTTTTCTGAGTAGTAAATACATAATCTAGCATAGTACGTGCAAATTTAGTATCAATGGTAAGAATAGCAGGGAAGCTCCAAAGCAAACTATCTCTGTCCCAATAGCTAGCACTTACATAATATCTAGGACTTCTAGATGTTACCCATACATACTCCTCCGTATCTAAGGTTTTTCCTGTTGAAAAGAAAAGATTAAAGAATAAATTCAGATTCATTATTTCATCTAGAGCTTGATCTTCTGTAGTAAGCGTTCGCTTATTTAACCAGTCGACTGTACTTTTCCTTAACTTTTCAATTCCTTTACGATGCATTTCTTTTGCTGCCGTTGCTGCACCCACTTCTTCTAAGCCTAGTCCCCAAAAAAAAGTAATAGCTGTTTCCTCGTTAGGATTCAAATCTACTTTTTTGAGTAAGTGATAATTAATAGAGCCTGTAGATTCTTGATTAAATATAACTTCATCTAAAGCTTTATCAGCTACAGGTGCAAATGAAAACAAAGGTATTTCTCCCATAAGCTCAAATAGAAAAGAATTATTCCAATTACTATTGAAAACCTTTGGAGAGGCATTTATTTCTTTGCTTTCATTTATCGTATGCAAGGTTTTCGCCCAGCATCCTTCCATTCCTAAATCAAACGATGCTTTTTTATCGCCTTTGTTCATCACCTTCATATGATAATAAAATCCTCTTTCTCCTATAGGTGCTACTATCTCGCCATTCCACTCCATGTTTTCATTCGCCATGTGAAAGGCTGGTATCCAATAGGATTTTCTCTCCCATTCAAAATCTGCTTTAACTTCCTTACCATTCACACGTAATAGTGGTTTGATTAGTGGTTTATCCTCTGAGTCACCCACTATTTCAATTAATCCTCGTTGTCTCATGCTGATGAAATTGATACTCTCAATTCTTCCATCTGTATACAGAGTAGGGATAGAGATTTGTTCATTTGCTGTAGGCAGATAAATGTTTTTCATTTTTAATTTCATTGTTTTCTCTCTTTCCTAGTCTATTAAAATCATATAGTTTTTGTTAAAAAAGTGGAAAAAGGGAGCGATGCTCTCTTTTTCCTGGTTTTATCTTCGGTTTCAACAAGACTCCCTCTTCAACACCATAAGAGGGAGTTGTTACCATCCTCGAAATAAGGCCGGCATAGCACAACTTAATGCTTTAGCATTTAGTGTGACTTGTGCCCTATGGGTGCTAAGGTTCAGGTGGAGATAAAAAACTCCATCTGAACCAAGTCTTCTTTATCGTCTCTTTTTAAATTAGTTCTAATTCTATCTGAAGATTAATCGTTTACTTCTTAATTAAGTCTTCTAGTTTTATTTGAAGATTATCTAAGGCTTGTTTTGGCGTTTCTTCAGCTAATTTTACTTTATCTAATTCTTTTCCAATCATATCTGTCATTTCATTTTCTTTTTCAATAACAGGTGGAACCACCAAAGAATTTAACGCATCGAATACCACTTGACGACTAGCTGGTGGTGTTTGTTCTAAATAAGCGTTAACTAAAGCTGGGTCATTAACAGCAGGTAATTCCCAGGATGAGTCTACACGAATCTTAGCAGCTTCTTTACTAGCACTCATAAATTGAATCCATTTCCAAGCAGCTTCAGGATGTTTTGTGTTTTTAGAGATAGCTAAACCATTTGCAAAGAAATGATGAGCTTTCTGAGTATTACCTGGCTCTAAAGCTATATCCCAATTAAACGGAGCATCTTTAAAGGAGCCAAACATCCAGATTCCTGATCTAAGCATTGCTATTTTTCCTGCTTTAAATAAATCTTCATTAGCTTGTCCTGACATTTCTTTATCAGTTGGTGTTACATGGTATTTATTGATTTTATCAACCATCCATTGTAAGGTTTCTACGTTTTGTGGACTATTTATTGTAACTTTTGTATTGTCTTTATTAAAAATACTTCCACCGTTTTGTGCAATCGTTTTATAAAACTCCCAGAACTGAATTGGTGAATAGGTACCCCAAATTCCTTTATCTTTATCTGTAAGTTTCTCAGCAGCTTTTAATTCATCCTGCCATGTCCAATCAGGTTGAGGATATGCTACTTTTTTTGCATCAAATAAGTCCTTATTATAAAATAACACTACGTTTGAAAAGCTTTCAACCATTCCATATTGCTTACCATTATATTGAAATGCTTCTAAGGCTCTTTTATTTATTTTGCTAGAATCAAAGGATGTATCCGCTTTTATTAATGAATCAAGATCAAGTAGTGCATCTTTAGCTGCATAGCTTACGAAATTTTCGTAATTAAGCTCAAAGGTATCAGCTTCTTCATCACCAGCAATTTGTGTTTGTAATTTTGTGAAATAGTCATTGTATGCTGCCATTTCATATTCTACTTTTATATGTGAATTTTGTTCTTCAAATGCTTTAATCATTGCTTGTAAATCTTTTTCATGTGTATCTCCAGGTGAAAAAGTGAAATAATGAATGGTTACATCTTTTGTACCTGTCACATCTTTACTTGTATTGGCCCCACAGCCTGAAAAAACAATAATAATCATCGAAAGAATAGCTAACCATATAATAGCTTTTTTCATCAAAATACCCCCTTTTATTTTTCAAACAATACCCTCTTACACACTAAGTATCCTATCTAGTGGTTAAACCACCTCCTAAAAAAATTATCTTGGTTTCAATAAGCTCCCTCTTCAACATCGTAAAAGGAAGTTGTTACCATCCCTCGAAATAAAACTGGCATAGTACAACTTAATGCTTTAGCATTTAGTGTGACTTGTGCCTTATGGGAGCTAATGTTCAGGTGGAAATAAAAAAATCCATCTGAATCAAGTCTTCTTTATTTATTCTTTTAGCCCACTTAAAGTGATTCCACGAATAAAGTATTTTTGGGCAAATAGATAAACTGCTAAAACTGGTATTATACTTATGACAACTCCAGCCATCATCAGATTCCAATTGGTTTCCCATCTCCCTTGAAGTATGGATAATCCTAGCGGCAATGTCATCATTTTTTTATGGCTAACTATGATCAAAGGCCATAAAAAGTTATTCCAGGATTGCATAAAGCCAAATACAGAAAGTGTAGCTAAGGCGGGTTTCGCCACTGGTAAAATGATTTGCCAATATACACGAAAGTGACTAGCCCCATCGATAAATGCTGCTTCTTCTAACGACTCAGGAATGGTTAAAAAGAATTGTCGTAATAAAAATGTTCCAAAGGCATTAAATATACCAGGAACGATTAAACCCTGATATGAGTTAAGCCATCCTAGATATTTCATAAGTATAAATTGTGGTGTCATGGTTACCTGCATCGGAACCATTAAAGTGGCCAAATAGATTAAAAATATGACATCTCTACCCCTAAATTTGAGCCGCGCAAAGGCATATGCTGCCATTGAAGAGGTTAATAATTGCCCTACAGTTGAGACGATAGCAACTATGAAACTATTAAAGAAAAATTTTCCTATCGGAAATACATCTGCAACCTTCTTATAGTTTTCTAGATTTATTTTATCTGGAATAAATTGAGGTGGAAAAACCATTGTGGTTCCACTTGTCTTAAAGGAAGTTGAAAGCATCCAAACGAAAGGAATAATCATGATCAAAGCTCCTAAGGATAGAAGCGAGTAAAACAGTACTTTTTTAAAGAGTGGAATAAATACAGATTTTTTTGTGTTTGTACGCTTGTTATTATTGACCATAATCTACCCACCTTTTTTGTAATTTCATTTGGACTACGGTTACTATAAATACAAAGAAGAATAATATCCATGAAGCCGCAGAAGCATATCCCATCTGGCTATATCGAAAGGCATGATTATATATTTGCTGCACCATTACAGTTGTTGAACCAGCAGGTCCACCCCCTGTCATGATCATCACTTGATCGAATACTTGGAAGGAATTAATAAGTGAAATAACCAGAACAAAAAACGTGGTTGGCGCTAATAATGGTAAAGTAATATTCCAAAACTTTTGAATGGGATTTGCTCCGTCCATATCAGCTGCCTCATAGTAGCTTTCCGGAATACCTTGAAGTCCTGCCAGATATAATACCATCACAAATCCAACATCCTTCCATACGCTTGTTAATATGATTCCTACCATCGCCCAAGACGGATCTTGCAGCCAAGCAGGCCCAGTTATACCAAACCATGATAGAAAATAATTAACGAGACCGTATGTTGGGTTTAATAGCCACTTCCATATCAATGACACTGCTACCCAAGATGTTATTACAGGTATAAAATAGGCGGCACGATAAAATATTTTAAACCTAATCCGTTGATTAAGTATTAATGCGATGCCAAGAGATATGACCATTACTGTAGGTAAATACCCAATGATAAATATCATTGTATGTTTAAATGCGCTCCAGAAGTTTTCATCACTTAATAGGTTTATGTAATTCTTAAAACCTATAAAATCCGGCTTTGATAGTAGATCCCATTTAGTAAAACTGAGTACAAAAGAAGCAACTATAGGTAAGCCAGTAAAAAATAAAAAGCCGATTAAATTCGGTAAAAGGAATAACCCTATTACCATCATTTTTTTCCATCCTTTATTTCCTACCATTTAAAATCCCCATCTCCATTAAGTTGTTATATTTAAAGAATTAGTTAAATTATTTTTATAAATCGGATCAGGAAATAAGTGATTAATCGCTAATAACGCAGCTCCCCTCACCCACGCATCATCACCCAGTTCTGAAATATAAAAATTAGTATTGCAATCTGCTTTTGAAAAGAAGTTTTGTTTTGCGCTCTCGATTGCATAGGGAAGAAAAAAATCTTTAGCTATCATGCCTTCACCTATTAAGATAATCGTTTCTGGGTTAAAGCTATTTATGATATTTATAAAACCGATACCAAGGTATTCCCCCAATTTTCTAAATAGCTCTAGTGCCAAAGAATCTCTTTTTAAAGACGCATTATATACATTTTCGAAGGTAAAATCCTTATCCTTTAATTCAGAATGACTAAATTGAGCTAATAAAAAATTACCTTCCTTTATTAAAAATTTTTCAGATGCATACATTTCCAAACAACCTGATTGGCCACAATGACACTGATAGCCATTAATTTGAATGATGGAATGACCAACTTCACCCGCTCCACCAAATTTCCCAAAATACATCTTTTTGTCAATAACAATCCCTGCACCAATACCCGCTCCTATAGATATACAAATAAAATTATCAAGCGTTTTTCCATACCCCATTGATAATTCTGCTAAAGTATAAGCGTTTACATCATTGTCCACAAAAACAGGTACCTTAAATTCTGCCTCTATTTTTTCGCTTAAATTAACTTTATCCCAGCCAAGTAAAGACGAACGAATAACAGTTCCTTTTTGTCCATTAATAAGTCCTGAAACTGCAATACCTATTCCTAATAATTCTTTTTTAAATTGATCGAATTCGTTCATAAGTTCTTTTATTCCATCAATAATTAATCCAACTACGACTTCCTGTTTTTCCCCTTTATTAAAGGATAGGATTTTCTTATTTAACATTTCCGCTTTTAAATTAGTCAATGCTAAAATAAGGTGATTTTCCTCAATCTTTATACCAATGGTATAACCATACCCATCATTAAACTCAAGTAAGATTGGACGCCTCCCACCACTGGAGCTAGCTTCTCCGATTTCAAAAACCAAGTCACTACTTATCAGTTCATCAATGATGTTCGTTACAGTAGAAAGTCCTAATTTTGTTTTTTTTGATATATCCGTTCTACTAATAGGCCCATGGTTACGAATATGATCTATTACTAAAGAACGGTTGATATCTTTAATTAATTGTTTATTTCCTATTCTTAAATTTTCCATCACAACCACCAATTTTTATTATTATTTAAATAAATCATAACTTACTTTATTCATTGAATCAAGTATTAAATGATAAAAATAAATTTTATTTTCTTAATAAACATAATTACTACTGTTTACAGGCATAATAATACTAATCTCTTTTGGCCTCATTGTTCCAAAATAAGAATAATTCTTTCTAAATCCTAATCTTTTTTCATTGGTTGTATTAAGTGATATAAAAAAAATCGATTCTCAAACAACATCTTTTTGAAAACCGATTAAATATCAGAATAAATCTTGAGTTTTATTTATTTTTACTCCAATGAATCGTACTAGCGACAGCCCTTTTCCAACCTTGATAAAGCTTTTCTCTTTCCTCTTTTTCCATTCTTACATGATAGGTATCTTCAATGCTTAAATAATGTTTAATTTCATCTTGATCATCCCAAAACCCAGTCGCAAGCCCTGCAAGAAATGCTGCACCAAGGGCTGTTGTCTCATTTATCATGGCTTTTTCAACAGGCACATCTAATATATCTGCTTGGAATTGCATTAATAAATTATTTTTAACTGCACCTCCATCTACTCTTAGTGTACTCAATTGAATACCAGAATCTGCTTTCATACTAGATAACACATCCCTTGTTTGGAAAGCTAAGGATTCTAAAGTAGCCCTTACTAAATGTTCTCCTGTTGTACCACGAGTGATTCCAAATATACTTCCCCTTGCGTCCATATTCCAATAAGGTGCACCTAACCCTGTAAAAGCTGGTACCACATATACTCCTTCACTAGACATTACTTTGCTAGCTATCTCTTCTGATTGTGGAGCCGATTTTATAATTTTCAACCCGTCACGTAGCCATTGAACAGCAGCTCCAGCTATAAAAATACTTCCTTCTAATGCATATTCAACTTTGCCATTGATTCCCCATGCGATGGTTGTTAATAATCCATGCTTTGACTTTACTGCTCTATCACCTGTATTCATTAACATAAAACAACCCGTACCATATGTGTTTTTTGCCATTCCTTTTTCAAAGCATCCCTGTCCAAAAAGCGCAGCTTGTTGATCGCCAGCAATCCCTGCAATTGGTATCTCTTTACCAAAGAAATGATAGGTTACTGTTTTCCCATATACTTCAGAGGAAGAACGAACATCAGGAAGCATAGATTTCGGTATATCAAGCATCTGCAACAATTCTTCATCCCAGCTTAAGTTATGTATATTAAATAGCATCGTTCTTGATGCGTTAGAATAATCGGTTACATGAATATTGCCACCACTTAACTTCCAAATCAACCATGTATCAATTGTTCCAAATAAAAGATCTCCATTTTCTGCCTTTTCCCTTGCTCCTTTTACATGGTCAAGTATCCATTTTATCTTAGTACCTGAAAAATAAGCATCGATCACAAGCCCTGTTTTATCTCTAACCATTTCTTCTTTTCCATTTTTTATTAATTCATCGCATATATATGCGGATTGCCTACTTTGCCATACAATTGCATGATGAACTGGTTCACCTGTATTTTTATCCCAAACAATTGTCGTTTCACGTTGATTTGTAATACCAATACCAGCAATTTGTTCAGGATTTATGCTATATTTCCCAAATAGCTGCCCCAATACCGCAAGGATGGATCCCCAAATTTCATCAGCATCATGCTCAACCCATCCAGGCTGTGGATAATATTGAGCAAATTCTCTTTGAGTCATCGCGATGATATGACCTTTTTTATTGACAAGCATCGCCCGTGAACTAGTTGTTCCTTGATCTAAGGCTAAAACATATTTTTCTTGGTTCATAGTCCCCTCCTATGTTCTTATTCATGGGGATGAATACTATATCTTAATTCCTGTTCTAGCTCTTCAGAATAACCTTTCTTTGTTGCTTCATCCCATTTATAATAATCTGCCATAAAGGAAATAACCTTATCTTTCCATATTATAACAGAATTACGGTCAAATAGTAATAAACCTGTACGCCTTAGAAAATAATCCACTGGTGTTATCACCATTTCCTGTTCAATCCCATAAACAAGCGTGGCATAGATAAATACAGATAGGTCATCGGATAGCTGCTTATCTTTGTGTTTAATTAAATGGAACAGCCCATCAACATTTGACCCATATCGATGAATTAATTTTAGTGCTTCTTCATTTGTTAGACCAAGCTTCACTCCCTTAGATACTTTTTCGGAAATAAAGGTGGAGAATCCTGCTGAGCCCCCAACATTTCCTCCAGATAGTGGTGTGTTTATGGATTGATTTGGTTTAAAAAGCCTTCCTTCCTCTTTTTTAAACATATCTGTCACTGTGTCTACTATTTCTTCTGCCATTTTTCGGTAGCCAGTTAATTTTCCTCCAGCTATTGAAATTAATCCAGAATTTGAAATAAAAACCTCATCTCTTCTTGATATCTCTGATGGAGCTTTTCCTTCTTCATGAACTAAAGCTCTTATTCCTGCCCAGTTTGATTCGATATCCTCTTTAGTTAGCTTTAAAGATGGAAAAATAGAATGAATAGCATGTAATAAATAGTCACGATCTGACATTAACATTCTTGGATGAGAAAGACTCCCTTGATACAATGTATCTGTTGTCCCAACATAGGTTTTCCCTTCTCTAGGAATAGCAAATATCATTCGTCCATCATTTGTATCAAAATAAATTGCTGATTTTAATGGTAAGCGTTTTTGATCAAAAACAAGGTGTACCCCTTTTGTTCGGATTAAATCTTTACCTTTTTTTGAATGATCTTTCTCTCGTAAGTGGTCCACCCAGACTCCTGTTGCATTAATAATTTTTTTGGCATATAATCGGTGTATTTTAGAAGTTAATTCATCCTTCATCAATACACCAATCACCCTTTTCTCTTCATATATAAATTCTTCAACCTTAGTATAATTTACTGCATTTGCTCCTAATTCAACCGCTTTTTTTAATGCTTCAATCGTCAATCTTGCATCATCTGTTTTGTATTCAACATAGACACCACTTCCAATTAACCCATCTTCCTTTAATAATGGCTCCCTTCTTAATGTTTCTACTTTATTAAGCATATAGCGTCTCTCATTTTTTTTGACACCTGCTAAAAAATCATAAATTTTCAATCCAAACGAAGTAGACCATTTACCAAATGTTCCACCCTTGTAGAAAGGAAGCATCATCCACTCTGGGCTTGTAACATGTGGCGCATTCTCATAAACAATCGCTCGTTCCTTTCCTACCTCAGCAACTATCTTCACGTCAAATTGCTTTAAGTATCTAAGCCCACCATGAACTAATTTTGTGGAACGACTTGAAGTACCTGCGGAAAAATCCTGCATTTCAACAAGTCCAACCTTTAAACCACGAAGCATCGCATCTAAAGCGATACCTGCACCTGTTATACCGCCACCAATAATCAAGACATCTAATTGTTCTGTTTCCATCTTTTTTATATATTGTTCTCGGTTTAGACCTGAAAATTCCATCTCCATCATCCTTTTTCATAGCTTAAAATCTTTTAGTACTTTCATTATAAATGAAATAGGCTAATTATATTTTATAATTATGTTAAAGATTAATTTTTCTATATTAATTTCAACAATTTATTACATAAAAAATCCCTAACAAGAATAGTTAGGGTGGAGAGGAAGATGTCTTTAATAATTACCCATTTGCCTAGTTTCAGAAATAAATCCTTTTATTATAAATTGATGAAACTTCTCTTTTTCCATTAAAAAAAATTGTTTGCTATCCACATAATTACAAGCATAATATAAACGATCTACATCTTTTAAAACAAAGGGTTTATCTAATCTAAATTGAAAAATTGTTTCCATTTTCTAAATAACCACCCTTATTATTATTTATAATTGTATTATAACAGTGTAGTTATATAACAGTCAATATTTAATTAATCTTGTACTATAACACAATTTGTACAATTTTTCTATTTACTACTAATCAGTTCACTTTAACTGGTTTGATTATTTCTTGAAAACATAAATAAAAAAATGTCTGTTGGTACAGACATTTTTCTAGTTTATTATTATTCTGCAAATATATGATTACCAATTGTTCCTAATTCAGGGCGAGACCAAATCCAAGATGATGTTGTTGTACTCGGATTAAAATAGAATAAGGCACCATTTGAGGGATCCCAACCTCTAACAGCATCTAATGCAGCAAGCTTCGCTGTACCATTTGGTGTTAACCAAAATTGACCATCATTTATTGCTGTAAATGCATCCTTTTCAAAAATAACGGAGCGAACTGTATTAGGGAATTTGTCTGAATGAACTCGATTTAAAACCACTGCTGCAACTGCAACCTGACCTTTATAGACTTCTCCTCTTGCCTCACTATAGACTAAACGAGTTAAAAGCTCCAGCTCATTTTTAGACAAGGTATGTTCCTTTACTGCTCCCCAAGTGATTGGTCCCACGATACCATCACTCATTAATCCGAATTTTGTTTGAAAACTTTTTACCGCTTGATAGGTTTGGTATCCATAGATCCCATCAATTTTTAGATGATAATTATATTCGTTTAATCGATATTGTAAATCCCAGACATCTCCATTGCTACTACCTATTATAAGCATAGATGGTGCTTGTGCATGAACGGTCGTGTTCACAGGAACAAATGCAACAAATAACACAGCCAAACTTAACATAACTAATAATATTTTTTTATAGATATCAAATCTCTCCCTTCCTATATCTATTTTCTAATTATCTAGAATTTGATAATAGAGAAGATTCGTTATCTAGTTTACATAATATATGTAATGGCCGCAATATTAATTTTCTGGTATTTATGGTAATCCATATTTAAACAATTTTTTTTACTTTTTCCTGCCACATACCACATCGATCGCCCCACATCGCTACTATCTGTCCATTCACCTTTACCTTGATGACCTCACAATTATTAGCACAACCTGAACAAATAAAGCTAGAAGGTAGGAATTCAGTTTGTAGTGCATGAAACCCTCTAAAGTTAGATGTTTTACCAGTCTTTTTTATCTCTTCCCTTGATAAAATAGAAGCACCTAATGCTCCCATCACGTGAAAATGTTTTGGAATAATCACTTCATGGCCAAGTTCCTTTTCAAATGCAGCCTTTATTCCTAGATTAGCCGCAACCCCACCCTGAAATACATAGGGTGGTTCTAAGCTTTTTCCTCTTGCTAAATTGTTCATATAATTTCTAACTAGCGCTTGGCACAAGCCGTTAATAATATCCGGTTTAGAAAATCCAAATTGTTGTTTGGCAATCATATCCGATTCAGCAAATACAGTACATCTTCCTGCGATTCTAACCTCGCTTTCTGAAGCTAATGCTAATTCTCCAAATTCTTCTATTGGGACACCTAGTCTTTCAGCTTGATGATCTAGAAAAGAACCTGTACCCGCTGCACATACCGTATTCATTGCAAAATCCACCACCATTTGATCTTTAATTACAATAATTTTCGAATCTTGACCACCAATTTCAAATATCGTTCGGACATCAGGAATCTCTGTAGATGTTGCAACTGCATGAGCTGTAATCTCATTTTTTATTACGTCCGCTCCAAGCATAATTCCGGCTAATTGTCTGCCACTTCCAGTCGTTCCAACTCCATGTATCGTCCAATGATTATTTAATTGGGCTTTTAGCTTTTCAATTCCTTTTTTGATTGATTCAATCGGCTGCCCACTTGTTCTTGTATAATAATGAAACAGGATTTTATTATTATCATCAATGGCTACTACATTTGTACTAACTGAGCCTACATCTACTCCAATATATGCACTCTTCATGATTCTTCTCCCCTCAAGATATATTTTTACTCATAAAGCAACTGGAGGTGCTATATATTCCTTTGAATATTGAGACTTACTTTTTACTAAATCCACAAATGCTTCTATTCTTGTTCTGTTGTTCGCTTGCCCTGTCTGTTCATCAAGCGATATGGTTAATACAGGTATATTATAATCTTGAGATATTTTTGGTATGATACTTTGAGAAATTAATTCTGGTAAACATCCAAATGGCATTAAATGAATAATGCCATCAAATCCCCTTTCCTTAAAATCAATGATATGACCAACGGATTGTTTTGCATGACCACCAATTTCAATTTCGATAAATTGTTCCCCTTTTTTAAGTATATTCTCTTCATGAGAACCTTTTAAAAAGCTTGGCAGGACATGGTGACTAATCCAATCAGACAGGTAGTGGGATTTTTCAACCTCACACCCTAGTTCTCCTATAACTTTCTCTATATCCATATTGACAGAAGGCTCCATGACCACATATATTTCACCAACTATTCCAATTTTTATTTTCTTATCTGATTCAACAGGGTAACGCTCGATAGAAGCTATCATTTCATTTGCTTTTTGAACTACCTTTTTGAGCTCTTTCTTTGTAGTAACTTTATCAAACTCCTGTTGAATTTTTCCCCAAACCTTATCCGTTTGACCAGCATTAACCTCATAAGGCATTATTTTATGAATTTTTTTATCTAGTTTATCTATTTCTTGAATCATTCTGTAAACCAGTCTTATTATTCTAATAACTTTTACCCATGAATGCTTGCCTCTTAGCTTTCTTATTCGTGCAAAAAACTTCTGTTTATCATAAAAAAACGAATCAAACACAATAAAATCAACATTATAGTTTAATTTTTCAAGTTCTCTTTTATGTATTTCGCTATAAAATCCAGCTCTACACGGTCCATGTCCGCCACTAGTTATTATGGTATCAGCACCTCGTTCACATGCCTCCATGTAGCTCCCCATTATTGCTTTATAAGGAAAACATGCAAACTCTGGGCTAAATTTTACCCCTAAATCAAATGTTTTCTTTGATGGCCGAGGAGGAACGATAACATCATGCCCTAATAGCTCTAACAATTTTTTGTAGATGATAACAGTCCCCATGTATGGAAAAGTAACCTTCATCTTTTTAATCCCCCTGATTCACTACTTTTTTTCTTTTTAACATATCTATAAATGCCTCAATCCTTGTCAGTAGGTGATTTTCCCCCGTATGTTCATCTATTCTAATTAACATAAAAGGTATTCCACCCTCTTCTGCCTTGAATTCAAGTAATCTACTTAAAAAAGAGTCTGGTCCACAACCAAACGCAGTAATATGCACCACTCCATCAACTTCATGATTAGAGAAAAACTTGTAGCCTGCCCCTAGAAGCTTATTACTAAATGTCCAAAACAATCTTTTATCCATAGCTTTCACATGATCCATAAGCTCATCTTCATCCAGCATATCGAAGGTTATTACGTTTACGTTCAATTCCCTTAATTTGTTTATTACATCCATATTCACAAAATTATCATAAACATTATAAACATAGCCTAATAATCCGATGGTAATTGAACCATAAATATCATTGGCTATTTTTTTATTTGTATAATTACTTCCCATTTCTAATGCAGCTGGAATAGGGTTCCCCATCTTGTTATACATTCTAAAGACCTTCCATTTATCACCCGCTTTTTTAGCAGCATTTTTTATTTGTTCTTCTGTCACCTTTAATGCTTCAGCTAATGGTAAATAGCTTTTATAATTTGATATATCATCATTCTTGGAATGAATCTGACAGGTAAGAATTTTATTTTCCATACCTTTAATGCCATGCTTCATCATGTCAGGAAGACCCATGAATTTCGGACAAAAATACTCATTTTGATAAACTGTCACCATTCTTGGTATAAAAATATAATCTACACCCTTTTGCAGTAAGTTTATAGAGTGCCCTACAAAAATTTTTAGTGGTACACATATTTCTGATACAGATTCCTTAATACCCTGATTTAAAATATCTTTGTTTGTTTCATCAGAAATAATAACCTCCATATTTAATTCTTCAAAAAATGTTTTCAAAAAAGGAGCATAGTAATAATATAGCAAGGCTCTCGGAATACCTATTCTCATATAATTGTCCCTCCCTCTATCATCAAGTAAGTAAAATTCTCAAATATTCCCAAAAATCACATAGGTATTCTATATAAACATTTTAGTATGATCCTAAATCATTTATGACAACCCATCATATTTAAATAAATCTCTTATCATTTTTTTTACAGTGAATCCAATTTAATAAAAAAACATCCAGCGCCAACCACTATTATGCACATAGAAAAACAGTGCAGTTACTACTGCACTGTTACTCTCTTAAGGAAATCGTGATATTTTTCAAACAAAAGACCGACACTGAACCATACAATAGCATAATCAAATCGTATGTATCCAAATAGAGTTAAATTAGTTGAATTTCTGTAGTCCCATGGACAATACCCAATTAAGAGATCTAGAACAAAACCAGAGGAGAATTCGATGATATAGATTACGATAATCCAAGCAAAACCCCTCAATAAAATATGATAATCTCTAATTTTATTGTGAATGGATTCTAAGAACACCCCCATGCCGTAAATAAAAAACATCCAAATATACGTATGCCCTGTCAGTGCATAATCTCCTACCAATAATGAACCTAAACCAGTCCAAAAAATCTCTAATACTAAACCTGTTAATCCATAAATGATGTATCTTGTTATCATAATAAACAGCATAACCAAAGACCTTCAAAGAAATACATACTAAAAAAAGGTGCAGCTATGCACCTTGGAGACTGTTGATTAACTACCGATTTCGTTGGTGTTTACCCATCCAGTTTCTTAAAGCCAACAGTGGTTGACTTAGTCAGCACCCTAGAAAGGGTAATTCTATTCACTTTATTCTGCACTTGGATACTCTGCTAAGACTACCGTTCCAAGCCCACCACGTGCATTCCAAATTGCCTCAATCTTCATTAATTTTGGGTCACAAATACGAACCAAGTCCTCAAGGATACGGTTCGTTACATGCTCTTGATAGATACCAACATTTCGATATGAGGTTAGGTAATACTTTAATGATTTCATTTCAATAAGTTTTTCCTTTGGTGTATAAGTAATCTTGATATCAGCAAAATCAGGTAACCCTGACCAAGGGCAAACTGAAGTGAATTCAGTAGTAGGAATCATAACCTCAATATCCTTTCCAATGTATTCATAAGGAATAGTTTCAAGAATATCAACTAGAATGACGCTCTCATCCTCTATATCAAAACGGATACCCTTATATTTTTCGTGATTTATTTCTACATTTGCCATCATTATTGCTCCCTTCCATTATTATTGAGTTGGATTTTACCCTCTAAACATAAAAAAAGCCCACACCAGGGCTATATTAAATAATCTGGTGGTATTTTTTACGTTGGTTTACCCACTAACAACGCGAACTTTTCATTTTACTTTCTTATTATCTATAATATAACATGAAAAATCAAGGTTTTTTCTATTTAATTTTGTCCGATAGATCTTCGCCAATATTATGCAGTTTTTCAGCCATTTGTGCTACATCTTGACTTGAAGTTGTTATCTGTTCAGACATTTCTACAAATCCTTTTATTTGTTCGCTTACAGTCTTTACTTGCTCAAGATTATTAGTAATACCTTTAATCATTTCCTCCAATTCATTCTCTAATTCCTTAGAGTGCTTACTTTCCTTATCAACGGCTATATTTGTCTCTTTCACAACATTCAACATATTTTCTACTGCTGTTTGAGATTTTACAATCAATGTACTTATATCCTCTAAAGCTTTATGGGTACTACCTGCTAAACTTTTCACTTCTTTTGCTACTACGGCAAATCCTTTCCCATGTTCTCCAGCTCTAGCTGCTTCTATTGTTGCATTCAGCGCTAAGATGTTTGTTTGCTTGGCAATATTCTGAATAAGTGTGATAATCTCACCAATTTTCTTTGATGTTTCACTGATATGAGAGGCACTATCTTGTAAGGTGCCCATTTGTTTTTCAATATTATGGATCTGAGTTAAGGTATCGGATACCACATTTTTGCTATGCAGGGTCATTTTTTGTACTTTATCAGCGTGTGTGGCTGCTTCTTCTGTTGCAGCTGTAATTTCCTTAGCGCTAGCATGCATACCTTCAACCAAAGATGAAGTTTCCTCTACATTTGCTACTAGATTTTCACCTGATTCTAATAAGCTCTTTTCTAATTTTTTTATATCGTCAAATTTTAACATTTTTGAAGTGTATGCTTCTAGATAGGTTTCTTCAACTAATTGCATATCAAAGGTAGTAATTCTGGTAAAAGCAAACAGTACCTCTTGTAAAACTGGTTCACCAGCGTATTTTTCAAATAGTAATGGGAAAATATGCTTATAGTAGACTTGAAAAGCTCCAAAAAACCACTCAGGATCTAATTGAATCCGATCATGTACCCGTCCTATTTTTCTCCGACTCATAACATAATTTTCATCAATTACACCATCTGTTAAACTTAAAAAATACTCTTTTTGTGTTAACTTCAATCTTTCAATTGTACTATGTTGATTAATTATATTACTTAAATGTGGAATAGAAGAAATTTTATTATAAAATTTATCGATTACCTCATCTGCATGTTCCTCAAAAAGATTTTTCTGTTGTCTTAAGATATGTAATGTTCTTTCTGTAATACCAACCAATTCAATCTTCTGTTTAATTGCTTGTTCAGTAATATGTAATGTTACTTTTTGATCCTCTATGTGTTCTTTAACACCATCAAATTCTTTTCTAAACATAAATCCACCCTTTCTTATTTTTTAAATATAAATACCAAGCAGAATAAACACTTTTTACTAGTATATCAGTATATAAAGTATCTTGGTATACTAAATCATAGTAATTAAACACAAATATAAAAACGTAGTATCTCTACTACGTTTTAAAAGTGTTATTTTTTCTTATTCATGGTTTTCATCATTTTATTTGCTTGATTTATTTGTTGCTGATTTAAGTTAATGCCCATTTTCTTTGCCATTTCCTGCAAGTTTTTATTATCCATTGACATATTCATCATCTGTTTACGAAGATAATATACTCCAAATAAAAATCCTACGATGATTCCTATTATTAACGTTATAATAGGTATGATATAATTCATTATTACAGCTCCTTTATTTACCATACTACAGTTATTATTCTATTATCAATAGCAAAGTAATTATATCCTTACTTTGCTAACTCATATATTGCTTGTACATAAATAGCCGTAGCCTTTAATAAATCCTCTATATCTATATGCTCATCCTTTTGATGAGCTGTCTCTAATTTCCCTGGGAATAGCGGTCCAAAAGCTACACCTGTTTCTAATGCCCGAGCATAAGTACCCCCACCAATGGATAATAGCGTTGCTTCTTCTCCAGTTTGTTCTTCGTAAACGTTTTTTAATGTCCTTACAAGAAAATGGTCCTTGTCTACATGGTGCGGCTTAGAATTGTTGATATCATGGATATCTAATCCAATGGTAGCTGCTTCATTTTTTAGACCTTCCATCATGTGATCATATGGTGTTGTAACAGGATATCTGATATTTAATTTTAAAGTCATTTCATCGTCACTAAAATGAAGGACACCAGCATTAATCGTCAAATCACCAGAAGCTTCATCTTGATATTTTACACCTAGCTTCTCTCCATAAAAGTCATGATATAGATATTTGTCCACCCATTCCATCCAATCCTCTATATGTAAAAACCGAGTCAAAGATAGTAGGAAATGGTTTAGTTCTAATCCAGCATTTTTCCCCTTAAAAGGCTCCATTCCATGAACAGAAATACCATGAAGCTTTAGTGTTAAGCTGTTCCCTTCAAGTTCAGCTTCTCCTCCTTGGTCATACTGACTTAAAAAGGAAGTAAAGGCGTCATTAATATTTTCGAGTAGACCTTTATCAGCACTCAATTTTGCCATAGCAAAATCAGGAACCATATTTACTCTATTTCCCGCTTTAAAGGATTCAACAATAGCCTTATTAGTACCACGATCAAGATTTGAGGATTTTTTTGAAATCGATAAATTCACAATTCCTTTTTCACTTATAATAATAGGGAAATCAGCATCGGGAGCAAACCCGAAGGAAGGCATTTCTTCATGATTAAAATAATGGGTCATTCCTCTCCATGATGATTCTTCATCTGTTCCAAAAATAATTCTTACTCTTTTATTTAGTTTTAAATCGAGTTCCTTTAGTATTTTAACAGCATAGATTGCTCCCATAGTAGGTCCTTTATCATCTATTGCACCTCTAGCAAATATTTTACCATCCCTAATATCTGCAGCGTATGGTGGTGTTGTCCACCCATCTCCTTCTGGCACAACATCCACATGGCATAATATACCAATCAATTCTTTACCTTGGCCAATTTCTGCATGTCCTGCGTAACCATCAAGGTTTTTCGTATCCATTCCAAATGACTTGCATTTTTCTATTGCGAATTCTAAGGCTTGTTTAATTCCATCGCCAAATGGCGCTTCATCAGTACCGTTCGAAGTCAACACACTTTTTATCTGTAAAAATCTTTGAGTATCCTTTAATAGATCTTCTCTTCTTTTTTCAACTTCCTTCATCCAATCCATTATTAATCCTCCTAAAAACAGTGTCATTTTCTGCATTTTTATCTGTTTGCATTATTATTTCTACCTGCATCGTTTAATATCCTTTATTATACAATATATACAGTCACTATATCGAAAACAAGGTGTATTTCTTAATAGTCAGTTTGACCAGATAATAGATATTGCTTTTTTCTTCAACCTTTTGTATGATTTTTTAGTGAGATTTAATTAGTCAGAGATGCTAAGAAGGTGAGATAGTAATGAAAGAAACGATTGAAACAGAGATCATGCAGGAAATTGATAAGAAGGATGGTTTTGTTTTAGTATTATTTTCAACCCCATTCTGAGGAAAGTGTGAAATCGCGGAGCGGTTTCTTGAAGAAGTTATTCCTCAATTACCAGAGTTTCTAGCCTTTAAATCAAATGTGAATTTTTCACCAGATATTGTTGAAAAGTATATGGTCTCCTCAGCACCATCCTTTAAATTATTTGTAGATGGTGAAGTGGTACAAACTCTCTTTGGTATGAGGTCTAAAGATGATCTCTACTATACAATTAAGAATTATATTAATAAAGAAGAAAACTATGCTGATATTTGGTCCACTTTATTAGACGAAGATGAAAATAATGACACTAATGATAAGTCATGATAACCGAATAAAAACACCTTCAATCTTGCAATTGAAGGTGTTTTTTACATTGTAAAATATAATTTAAATAAATAAAGCTTATACTAGTACAACCCACAAAATCATGGTAGATATTATCGTAGTCAGTCCTTGTAATAAGGTTGCCATTGTCTGTGCTTTATAAGCATCTGTCACTTTCATACCGCTAAATTGCGTAACCACCCAAAAATAACTATCATTTACATGACTTACTGTCATCGCTCCAGCACCGATAGCCATAACGATTAATGCTAGAGGTATTGTTCCAGTGATACCCATTTGAGGCAGCATTGGTGCTATCAATGCTGATGTTACTACTAATGCAGCGGTAGAAGAACCTTGGGCAGTCTTCAATGCAGCAGCAATAACAAATGGAATTAATAGAATTAATGCTCCGTGTAACAACCCACCACCAGCTAATCCTTTAATTAAATCTGCAACTGGTGTCGCTTTAATCACTGATCCAAACGCTCCGCCTGCTCCTGTAATTAGTAGAATAGAAGCTGAATTTTTTATTCCCTCACCAATCCATCCATTTAGTGTTTCTTCATTTAATTTAGGCATTAATGTAAAGGAAATCAAAACGCCTATTAATAATGCAACTAATGGAGCTCCGATGAAGATAAAAAAGTTAGCTATTCCCCCTTGCCATTCCATAAATTTAACAAATGATCCAATCCCAATCAAGATAATAGGAAATAGAATCGGGGCAAAGGATTTAAATGTTGATGGTAATTCGCCGAATTGCTTCACTATCTCATCATATTCTATTCCTTCTCCTTCTCCTTCAATCACTATCTTATTCGCCACTCTAGTAGCCCATATATATCCAACAACGATAGCTGGTATGGAAACGATTAGACCAATAATAATGATACTTCCTAAATTTGTTGCTCCAATATTACCAGCTGCTGCAATAGGACCAGGTGTTGGCGGAACAAGTGTATGAGTAGCATATAATCCAGTTGATAGTGCAACTGCCATTGATGCTAAAGGTACCTTTGCTTTTTTTGCTAATGACTTCTTCAAACTAGATAATATGACATAGCCAGAATCACAAAATACTGGGACACTTACGATAGCTCCGATAATGGACATGGCTAATTGTGGTCTTTTTTCACCAACAATTCTTAATACAAATTCAGCCATTCGTAGTGCAGCTCCTGATTTTTCTAGTACCGTACCAATGATAGTACCAGACACTATGACGATGCCTATGTATCCCATTAAACCACCAAAACCACCATTAACGGCTTTTGTGATATCCTGCAATGGCATCCCTGCTAAAATACCAACTAAAAAAGCACCTAGCAATAATGATAAAAATGGATGCATTTTTAGTTTTGCACTAGCTAAAACGATAAACAATACACCAACTGCTATAATAAGAAGTAATAAAGGCCCTTGAACCACTTACGATCATCCTCTCTTTTTTAACATAATTTTTTTAATAATCTAGCAATATTTTTTGTAGCTTCAAATAATAATTGTTGTGCTTGATTCATTGCATCCTCTAATGAAATCGGTCCCTTTACGATTGAATGGACACTCATAAAATAATCATATAATTCTTCAAAACCTCTTCCTAAGCTACCGGAAATTAATAATGTCTTTACATGATGTTTCTTGGCTATTTTTGCAACATAGATTGGCGCTTTACCATACAACGTTTGGAAGTCACTCTGTCCTTCACCAGTAATAACCAAATCAGCAACTTTTATTTTTTCCTCTAGGTTTGTCATCGCTGCAACAATTTTTGCTCCAGAATTTAAGTCAGCATTTAACGAAAGAAAAGCAAAACCTAAGCCACCTGCTGCTCCTGCACCAGAGATATCCATTAAATCCTTGCCAAGCTTTTCTTCTATCAATTCCCCAAAATGCTTTAAACCACTATCTAAAAATTTAATTTGTTCCTGATTTGCTCCTTTTTGAGCACCAAAAACATAAGAAGCACCTTCTAGACCACAAAGTTTATTTTCTACGTCACTTGCAATTAGGATATTACAGTCAACTATTCTAGAGTCAATCCTACTAAAATCAACAGTTTTTATTTCCTGCAAGGAGGAAGCAATCGGCTTCACTGCTAAAAGATTTTCATCAAGAAACTTAGCACCTAGGGCTAAAAGCATGCCCATCCCTCCATCGTTGGTAGCGCTTCCACCTAACCCTATAATAAATCTTCGATAGCCATTATCTAAGGCATGTAAAATCATTTCTCCAATACCATAGCTGCTTGCTTCCATTAGGTTTTTTTTGCCATCGGGTAAATCAACTAATCCAACTACTTTAGCAATTTCAATAATAACCGTTTCGTTATCTCCCAGCACTCCATAGCACGTAGATTTACTATTTAAATAGGGCCCTGATACATCAACCTCTATGATCTTGCCTTTCGTAGAATATACAAGTGAATCTAGAGTTCCTTCACCCCCATCAGCCATTGGAACTACCTCCACGTTGGCATGGGGTATCTCAGCAATTAGTGCTTCTTGAATGGTGATACCAACCTCCTTTGCTGTTAAACTCCCCTTAAAAGAATCTGGTGCGACAACGATATTCATGATGCTCCACCTTTTTAAATATTTTGAATTTTTTAACATTATATAATATCTCCTGTTTCTAATCATTAGCACAATAACGAAATTTTTCAGCTATTTACTAATGATTTTTGTGTATTTGCACAAATTATATGTAGCTTATACTTGTTAATTTCATTATTTTTTGTCTAATTTTATCATCAAAATCAATAATTTAAGTGTAATAATGTCATCTACTTTTTTATAATTTAATCCAATCATCATAGATATCTTTTCTAATCGATATAGCAATGTATTTCGATGGATATGTAATTTTTCTGCTGTTTGCTTCATATCAAGATTATTATTTAACCAGGTCTTTAGGGTATGTAAATATTCATCCGTTAATTTAGTATACTGATAATAAAATTGGTCTAAATAATCTTCTCTATGTTCTATAGGGATACTATCAATTAATCGGGCTAAGCTCCAATCCTTTATATGGCTTACTTTTTTATCATGTTGAAAAGCCTGTATAAATTTAATAGTCTGCATGGCTTGAAAATATGAATTTCTGTATCCCAATAGACCCCTCTTGTTTTCACCAATACCGATTAAAATGTCTTTAGTCCAATGTACCAGATTTTTTTGGAGCTTTTCCGCTAATTCCATTTCATTAAGATTATTTTTCTCTTTGAAAGGAAGTAATAAAAATAGATAACCATCCTCAAAAAAAGTAGATATGAATCTTTCATTAATTACGTTTTTCACAATATTAATAATTTTTGTTTTTCTTTCATCTATTTTTTGAAATTGATAAGGATCACTTAAAATATTTTTATGATTGTTTATTAGCTTATCCATATAGATAACAAATACTGCTCTATCTGTTTGTAGATCAATATTTAAAATATCTGCTGTTGTTTTTAGTTTTTTTTCATTAAATTCATGTGGATTAATTAAATCAATAACAAAGCCTTCCATTGCTTTTTGTTCATATTGAAGCTGATTTTTAATAAATATTTGCTGTAATAATACTTCAACCGTCATTTTAATTACTTTAGCAAATCGATAAATCTCAGAAGGTTTACCTGTAATACCAACCACTCCAACAATCTCTTCATTAAATTCAATTGGTAAATTAACTCCAGGCTTTGTCCCATGAAGCAGCTTACTATTCTCTTCGTCTATTACGATTTCTTTTCGAGATAAAATAACTTGAACAGCCCCTTCATGCTTCTGGTCTAATCGTTTCATATCTCCACTAGCTACAATCACTCCTTTTTCATCCATTATATTAACGTTATAATTTAATATTTGCATTAATTGCTTCACAATCGGCAGTGCTAATTCAGTATTAATTTTCATTTCAATCCTCCATCTTCTCCTTATATAAAACCGCCATATGTTCATTATAATCTAGCTATGATAAATTAACCCACCTCATTCTTGAATGATCTAGGTACTAATTAAACTTATTAAATGATATACTATCTTTATGTTGTTAATATGATTATCCAAGGAGGTTTAGAAATGAAATACCGTCAATTAGCAAATGATATAAAAGTATCTGAAGTTGGTTTTGGAGTCTGGTCTGTTGCCACCAAATGGTGGGGTGTAACAGATGAAAATTTTGGTAAAAAATTGCTTCGTTCAGCCTATGACGATTATGGTATTAATTTCTATGATACTGCAGATGTTTATGGAAATGGTAAGGGAGAGACTATTCTCGCTGATGCATTAACTGATATTCGTCATAATATTGTTATTGCAACAAAGGTAGGCTATGACATATATACCTTTTCTGGTGAAAGAACAGGACATTCAGAATTACCCCAAAATTGGCGTCCAGAGTATTTAAGGAAAGCTCTTGAACATAGCCTTTCTAGATTAAAAACAGATTATATTGACCTATATCAGTTACACAACGCTAGAATGTCTACGATACAAAGTGATGTTGTGTTAGAAACACTTGAACGTTTTAAGGAAGAGGGCAAGATTCGTTTATACGGAGTAGCTATCGGTCCCGACATCGGCTGGGAAAAGGAAGGAATTGCAGCGATTGATGAAGCAAAGCTCGACACCGTTCAAATCATTAATAATATCGTTGAGCAGGATCCAGCAAGAGCCTTTTTCCCTTATGCTGATAAGAATGAATCTTCTTTGATTGTTCGTGTTCCCCATGCTTCTGGATTGTTAGATGGTTCCTATGATCCAGATAAGCACTTTGATAAAAGTGATCATCGAAATCATCGTCCAATTGAATGGATGAAAGCAGGGATTGATGCTGTAAGAGAGCTTAAACCTTTATACAAAGAAAAGGACCGTACGATCGGCCAACTAGCTATACAATTTTCCCTTGCAAGATCTGCGATTAAAACCGTACTTCCTAATATAACAAACGAGACAAATCTAGAAGAGTTTGCAACTACTTCAGAAAAAACCCCATTATCCAATGAAGAAATTACATTTATTGAAAATCTGTGGGTAGATAAATACGCAACTTTACTACAGCAACCTTTTGCTGATAGTAATAATAAACCTGCCAAAATCATTGGAGAATAACTTTGACTAATAAAAGAAGATCGCATGTATGAGCGATCTTCTTTTTTATTTAGAATTGATTTTTTTAAAAAAATACATCGGTTTATTTGGTGCATGATAATAAATAATAAAAAGTGTCTTCTGTTTTTGAATCTGATTTTCTAGAAAGAATTTTTCTAGATCGTACTCTAACATATCAATCATAATATGCTTATGAATGTTTTTTTCATTTAACTGTAGCGCTATAAAATCTTCTGATACTGGGTTTTCTATTAATTCCTTCAATATTGCTGTTTGCTCCTGTTTATTCATTTTAAAATCCCACCAAATATTCCGTGGCTTATATTTATGATGTAGAAAATAGTCTATCTTCATAAGGTCAAAAATCAATTCAATCCTTTGTGTATCCCGATTACTTAAAAATTCTTTTAATCTTATAAATAATGATTCAAATTGATGACCAATTCGGTTCCAACCCTTTCCTTCCCAGTAGTCACCAAACTCCTGAAAAAAATCAAATGGGCTAGTAAATTCGTGGCTTATCAGATATTCCACCGTATAATCAAATTTATGGGAGTTCCAATATTTTTCTAATATATCTTCGACTCGCTTTATTCGAATCACATCATCAAAGGAAAGCGTATTATTCTGTAACATTTCATATGGCGCCTTATCCATATAGATATAATTATATTTTTTCACTTCATATGATATAGGAGTTCCTCGTAGAAGCTTTAAAAAGCCTAATTGTAATTCCTCTGGTCTCAAGATAAAAACATCATTAAACGTTTTTTTAATTGACTCATAATCCTCCTCAGGAAGACCTGCTATTAAGTCAAGGTGTTGATCGATTTTACCACTCTCTTTAAGCTTAAGCACAGTATAGCTTAATTTCTCAAAATTTTGCCTCCGATTAATTAAAGAATTTGTATTTTCATTAGTAGACTGCACGCCGATTTCAAATCGAAAAACATGCTTTGGTGCATGGTCAACTAAGAATTGAAGAACATCTGGCTTCATGATGTCAGCTGTTATCTCAAATTGAAAAATAGTTCCACCATGGTTGTCTATTAAGAATTGAAAAATCTCTAACGCAAACTTTTTGTGAATATTAAAGGTTCTATCCACGAATTTTATGATTTTTACTCCACGTTTAATTAACCTTAATAAGTCTTCTTTTACCCTTTCTATACTAAAATATCTCACGCCTGTTTCGATTGAAGATAAACAATAAGCACAAGAAAAAGGGCAGCCTCTACTCGCTTCAAAATAGACAATTTTATCGGTTAGTGATTCTAAATCATTAGAATCATTATATGGGCTTGGTATCATATCTAATTCCAGCTTTTCACGAGGTGGATTGATAATTACCCTTTCATTGGAGAGATATGCTATACCAGTAACATTTTTTAGATTGCCTTGGCTCTTGATTACATTTATTAAATGTTTAAATGTAGCTTCTCCTTCACCATAAACAATAAAGTCAATCTCTTTAACACGATGAAGCCAGTAATCGATGTCATAGGTTACTTCTGGACCACCAACAATCATTTTTACTCTTGGCATCACCTTCTTCATTAGTCTTATTAGCTTAATAGTCTCCTCGATATTCCATATGTAACAAGAAAAACCGATTACATCGGGTGCTTTATTATAAATATCACTCACCATGTTCATTATTGGTTCATTAATTGAATATTCGACTATTTCTATATCACTAAAATCTACCTCACTAAATGATTTTATATAACGCAAGGCCAAGGAGGAATGGATATATTTAGCATTTAATGTGCTTAAAATAATTTTCATTTCAATTTCATCCTTTTTACATTTTAATATGATGCCAAAAAAACACCCTTTTGGGTGTTTTCATTGATTTATTATGTTCAACAGCAGACAATTAAGCGTTAATTTTACCTTTTGCTAATTCAGCAAGATCTTTAAATCCCTTTTGATCATTGACTGCTAAATCTGCTAGCATTTTACGATTAATATCCACTCCTGCTTGCTTCAATCCATACATTAGCTTACTATATGAAATTCCATTCATACGTGCTGCAGCATTAATTCTTGCAATCCATAATTTACGGAAATCACGTTTACGCTGACGACGGTCACGATAAGCATATAATAATGATTTCATGACTTGAGCATTTGCAGTTTTAAATAAACGGTGTTTAGAACCGAAATAACCTTTAGCAAGCTTTAATACTTTTTTACGACGACGTCGACTAACATATCCACCTTTTACTCTTGGCATGTCTAATCCCTCCTATTGCGGAACTATATTATAGATAAGTTACCATTTGATTAATGCGTTTTTGGTCACCTTTACTAACGATACTACCCTTACGTAGGTTACGCTTACGTTTTGGTGATTTACTCTCTAATATGTGACTTGTATATGCATGATTTCTTTTAAGTTTACCACTACCTGTTTTCTTAAAACGCTTAGCTGAACCACGATGTGTTTTCATTTTTGGCATGTCTATTCCTCCAATCTGTATATCATATTCATTACTTGATATGATCATTTTTTTAAAATAAACATAAAATCATTTAATAGATTTATTTAGGTCCCAATATCATAATCATATTACGACCCTCTAGTTTAGGTCTACGCTCAACTACTGCTATATCTTCAATCTCTTTTGCAAGGCGGTTTAATAGCTTCTCACCAATACTATTGTGAGTGATTTGACGACCACGAAAGCGGACAGTACATTTCACTTTGTCACCAGCATTAATAAATTTAACTGCACTGCGTAGCTTTGTTTGAAAATCGTTTTCTTCAATGGTTGGGCTTAGTCTAATTTCTTTGGTGTTAATAATCTTTTGATGTTTTCGCGCTTCTTTTTCTTTTTTACTTTGCTCATATCTAAACTTACCATAGTCCATAACTCGACATACGGGAGGTTTAGCTGTAGGAGCTACATTTACTAAATCAAGATTTTTTTCTTCAGCTAACTTTAATGCTTCTTTTAGCGGAATAATCCCAATCTGCTCACCCTCTGGACCAACTACACGAACTTCACGAGCGCGAATATCTTCATTGATTAAATGTTCCTTTGTAATAACTTGCCACCTCCGATAAAATTATGGATGTAAATAAAAAAGTGTAGGCATATAGCGCCCACACTTTAGCATTCAGTAACAAATGAATGTTATCTTATTAAACCCATCAACAAAAGTCAATTAGGTGAGAAGCGGGCGCTTCTTCTTTGATTATCCATAATAAAAGTACTAAGTAATAATAGCACACTAGATTAACTATTGTCAAACACTTAGTTTTAATAAGCTTTAAAATTTTTTTTTAATGCTCATAAATTAGGAGCCGATTGGTTAAGCACGATATCATGCGAGGGCCATTTTTTATGCATTAGGTGTCTTGTTTTCAATTTCTTCGATAATTTGTTTCATTACCTCAGATACCGGTTGAGCACCTAAATCTCCGTATCCACGCTTACGAAGAGAGAGTGCTTGCTTTTCTACCTCTTTATCACCAATCACTAGCATGTATGGCACCTTCTGTAGCTGTGCTTCCCGAATTTTATATCCGATTTTTTCGTTTCGTTCATCTAATTGTACTCTAATACCTGCTTCTTCCATGCGTTTTTTAACTTCCTTTGCAAATGCATGATGTGGCTCAGCAATGGGTAACAATTTAGCCTGTACTGGTGCCAACCAAGTTGGAAATGCTCCTGCATAGTGTTCTGTGATGATTCCAACAAAACGATCAATAGAACCCATGATTGCTCGGTGAATAACCACGGGACGATAGCGTTGATTATCTTCTCCAACGTAAGTTAGATCAAACTTTTCAGGCATTTGGAAATCTAATTGAATGGTTGCCAATTGCCAGCTACGCTTAAGCGCATCAAGAATGTGAAAATCTATTTTCGGACCATAGAAGGCACCATCACCTTCATTGATTGTATAATCCATCTCTAAGCTGTCTAATACGTTCTTAAGTGCTGTTTCAGCTTGATCCCATAGTTCATTAGCTCCCATAGAATCCTCGGGTCTTGTCGATAACTCAACCTTAAAATCGAATCCAAAAACCTCATAAATGATCTCGATTAAATCAATAACACCTTTGATTTCTCCCTCTATTTGATCTGGCCTAACAAAGATATGAGAATCATCCTGAGTAAATGTACGAACACGCATCATACCATTTAGTGCTCCTGATAGCTCATGGCGATGCACCTGACCAAACTCTGCTATTCTTAGTGGCAAATCACGATAGGAATGGAGCTTGTTCTTATATATTAGCATATGACCTGGGCAGTTCATTGGCTTTAAAGCAAATTTCACATTATCAACCTCTGTAAAATACATATTTTCTTTGTAATGATCCCAATGTCCAGATTGCTCCCAAAGTCTCTGGTTCATTACTAATGGAGTACGTACTTCTTTATATTCAGTCTTTTCTTGTAGTTCTCTCGAAAACTTTTCTAGTTCATTACGGATGATCATTCCATTTTCCAAGTAAAACGGCATTCCTGGAGCCTCTTCTGAAAACATGAATAATTCTAACTCTTTTCCTAATTTACGATGATCACGTTTTTTCGCTTCTTCTAAATAATGCAAATGATCCTCTAAATCCTTTTCCTTAATAAAGGATGTACCATAGATACGTTGCAGCATTTGACGATCTGAATCTCCACGCCAATATGCACCTGCTACACTTAGTAATTTCAAGGATTTTATTTTACCTGTAGACGGTAAATGGGGTCCTCTACATAAATCAAAGAAATCGCCCTGTTCATATATTGATATCTCAGCATCCTCAGGTAGGTCTCTAATGATTTCTAATTTTAATTCATCCCCAATTTTTTCAAAAATATCAATCGCTTCAGCTCGCGAAACTACCCTACGATTGATTTTTATATCTTCTTTAATGATTCTTCTCATTTCCTTCTCAATTTTCACCAAATCATCTGGTGAGAAAGATTCTGGTAAATCCATATCATAGTAGAAACCATCTTCAATAACAGGCCCAATACCAAACTTTGTTCCTGGATATAAACGATGAATAGCATGGGCTAGCAAATGAGCAGAGCTATGACGATATACCTCTAATCCATCCTCACTGTCTAAAGTAACAACTTCGACAGTAGCATCCTCATTTATCGGCGAATATAGATCAATAACTTTCCCATTCACCTTTCCTGCAACTGCTTTCTTCTTTAGGCTTGTGCTGATGGAACCAGCAATATCTTCAGTGGTAACTCCCTTTGTAAACTCCTTTACTGATCCATCTGGGAAAGTTACTTTAATTTTTTCCATTAAAATCACTCCTTCATTTTGTTTTTTAAAACATCCGAAAAATTGCAATTGACTCTAGCGATGTTTATTTCAAATAAAAAAGACACTCATCATCCCTGGGACGATAGTGTCGTGGTTCCACCCAAATTCAGCCAACTAGACAATCAAGCACTAGTTGTCTCTCTAAAATGATAACGGGTTCTCCCGATAATGATTACTTTAAGTTACACTGTTCATCATTATTTCTCAAAGGTGGTAAATAATCAAACCTGGTTGAGAATTTTTCAGCCAATGAATTCTCTCTCTTCAAACTGGTTATTGATTACTCATGTCCTCATCATTGATCTGGTCATATCAATATGTTAATTATATTTCATCATAATATTCATAATTATAAAAACGTTGCTTCATAAAGTCAAGGAAATCTTGAAATAATATAGAATAACTTTTCTTTTTTAGTTGACTTTTACTAAATATATCGTTTTCTACACCTTCCATTTTACTCAAAGGAAGTTTGTATTTATACTTATGATGTAAAGCTTTAATCTGAATACATTATGTAGGAGGTTTTTATGGAGTATATAGAAATAGCAAATACAAATATTAAAGCTTCTAGGATTGGCTTAGGAACATGGGCGATTGGAGGTTGGATGTGGGGTGGTACTGATGAGGAATTATCAATTAAAACCATTCATTCCGCACTAGATCGAAGTATAAACCTAATAGACACTGCGCCTGTTTATGGTTTTGGCACTTCAGAAGAAATTGTAGGCAAAGCAGTTAAAGCTTACGGGGGTCGTGAAAAAATTGTCATTGCTACTAAGGTCGGCTTAGAGTGGATTGATGGAAAAGTACATCGAAATACATCTAAAGATCGAATTATGAAGGAAATAGATGATTCTCTTAGACGCTTACAAACTGACTATATTGATATTTACCAGGTTCATTGGCCTGATCCACTTACGGAAATAGATGAAACTGCAGAAACCCTATATCAGTTATATAAAGACGGTAAAATTCGGTCGATAGGTGTTAGTAATTTTTCACCAAGTCAAATGGATGCTTTTCGTCAAGCTGCCCCTTTGCACACAAATCAGCCACCTTATAATTTATTTGAGCGTGAAATTGAACAGGATATACTTCCTTATTGTGAAAAAAATAATATAACAACCCTTATGTATGGTAGCCTTTGTCGGGGGCTATTAAGTAGCAGAATGAAAAAAGATACGGTATTCACTGGTGATGATTTACGTAAATCAGATCCAAAATTCCAACCCAACCGCTATCACCAATATTTAGAAGCTGTAGAAAAATTAGATGCGTGGGCAAAGGAGCATTATAATAAGCGTGTTATTCACCTAGCAGTTCGGTGGCTTCTAGATCAGCCTGGAAGTAGTATTGGCTTATGGGGAGCACGTAAACCTGAGCAATTAGAGGAAGTGAAGGATATAATGGGTTGGCAACTAACAGAACATGATATTTTGGTTATTAATCAAATCGTAGAGGAAACTATTCAAAATCCTATTGGGCCCGAATTTATGGCACCACCTATTCGCAAATAACTCAAAAAAAGAATCCCCTTTTTCTATGGGATTCTTTTTATTTAATCATTCAAATCTGGCCTTTCTCCTGTAACAAGATAAATAACACTTTCTCCAATGTTTGTAATATGATCAGCAATTCGTTCTATATACCTTGCCGCAAAACCAAGTAATTGACCTTGATTAATTGTTGATGGATCACTTACCATATATTCTATCAGTTCATTCAATACCGCTTTATAGGTATGATCGATTATATCGTCCATCTCAGCCAAATTTTTAGCCTTGGTAATTTCCTCATTAATATAAGCATCAATACTAATTCTCAACATTTTTTTTGCCACTTCTACCATATTTGGAATATCAACCAAAGGTGCAATTAATTTCTGCCCCTCAAGTCTTCTTGTTACTTTGGCAATATTCACCGATAAGTCTGCCACTCGTTCTAAGTCACTAGCAATTTTTATTGCTGAAACAATTTTTCTAAGATCCTTAGCTACTGGCTGTTGCGTAGCAATCAATTTTAAAGCAAGCTCATCTATTTCCATTTCTAAATTGTCTACCTTATTATCTAACTCAATCACCCTATTAGCTAGATTGACATCTAAATCCTTAAGGGATTTAACACTATCATAAAGGGCTTTTTCAACTAATCCGCTCATTGTTAGTAATTTTTCTTTTAATTCTTGTAACAAAGAATCAAATATCTGTCTTGGATTTGCCATCTTATAACCTCCTATTAGGCTTTTTTATTAAGCATATGAAAAATGATTATTAGTATTACAAATAATCAGATGACTATCTATCCTTATTAACTCAAATTTTTATCTTCGGTTTCAACAAGACTCCTCTTTAACACCGTAAGAGGGAGTTGTTTCAATCCTCGAAATAAGGGCGGCATAGCACGACTTAATGCTTTAGCATTTAGTGTGACTTGTGCCCTATGGGTGCTAAGGTTCAGTTGGTGATAATAAACTCCATCTGAACCAAGTCTTCTTTATTAATTACATATTAATTCTTCCAAAAAATCTTATTAATTTTGTAAAGAATAATTTTAAGATTTCAAATATATTATTTAATACTTTACTATAATAGTGGTCGTTTTTCAAAAAAAAATGGGTTAAACACACCCATTTTCTAAAAAAACTTATTAATCATTTAATTCTGATCTTTTCCCTGTTACAAGATAAATGACACTTTCTCCGATGTTCGTAATGTGATCTGCAATTCTTTCGATATACCTTGCTACAAAGCCTAATAACTGACCTTGATTTATCGCAGTTTGTTCCTTCACCATAAATTCTATGAGCTCATTGAGAATGGCTTTGTAAGTGTGATCAATGGTATCGTCCATTTCGGCTAACTTCTTTGCCATTATGATGTCTTCATTAATGTAAGAATCAATGCTCATTCTAAGCATTTTCTTTGCTTCCTCCGTCATTCTCGGAATATCTATCAAAGGCTTAATTAGTTTTTGTCCTTCTAATCGTCTAGTCACCTTTGCGATGTTAACGGATAAATCTGCAATTCTTTCCAAATCACTAGCGATTTTTATTGCTGAAAAAATCCTTCTTAAATCTGTTGCAACAGGCTGTTGGGTTGCAATTAGCTTGATTGCAAACTCATCTATTTCCATTTCAATACTATTTATTTTTTTATCAGCCATTATCACAGATTCAGCTATCGAGACATCCAATTGCTTTAATGATTCAACACTATCATGAAGCGATTTTTCAACTAAACCACTCATTGTAAGTAATAATTCTTTTAATTCCTGCAAAAAGGAATCAAATGTCTGCCTATTACCTGGCATAAATTATTCACCTCCCTTAACCAAAGCGTCCCGTAATATAATCCTCTGTTCGCTTATCATTTGGATTGGAAAAAATATTATTCGTATGATCATATTCAATTAATTCACCATTTAAGAAAAATGCTGTTTTATCAGAAACCCTTGCGGCTTGTTGCATATTATGAGTAACAATAACAATTGTATATTTTTCCTTCAAAGAATAAAGCAGTTCCTCAACCTTTAAGGTTGAGATTGGGTCAAGTGCTGATGTTGGTTCATCCATTAATATAATATCTGGTGCAACAGCTAGGGTTCTAGCAATACAGAGACGCTGTTGCTGCCCACCTGATAAACCCATTGCACTTTTATGTAGACGATCCTTTACTTCATCCCACAATACGACATCCTTTAATGTCGATTCCACTATATCGTCTAAATCTCCTTTTTTCTTCACTCCATGTATCTTTGGGCCATAAACAATGTTTTCATAAATAGATTTAGGGAATGGATTTGCCCTTTGAAAAACCATACCAACATCTTTTCTTAATTTAACTAAATCAATTTTTTCAGACAATATATTCTTACCGTTATATAATAATTCACCAGTTATTTTCACATCATTTTGATGTAATATCATCAAATCTAAGGTTTTTATAAAGGTTGATTTACCACATCCAGATGGGCCGATAATCGCCGTTACTTCATTACTATAAATATTAAACGTAAGATCCCTTAATGCCTGATTATCTCCATACCAAAGGTTTAAATTTTTAATTTCAAACACGATATTTTTGTTAGCGGCCTCCATGTTACCCCTCTTTTCTTAACCAAATTTCCCTGTGATATAGTTTTCTGTTTCTTGTTTACTAGGATTTGAGAAGATTTTTGAAGTATCATCATATTCTATAAGATTACCGTTATAGAAAAAAGCTGTTTTGTCAGATATCCTTGAAGCTTGCTGCATATTATGAGTAACAATAACGATTGTATAATCTTTTTTTAATTCTAGTATCAATTCTTCTACCTTTGCGTTTGAAACAGGATCAAGAGCAGAAGAAGGCTCATCTAACAGTAATACATTTGGCTTTAAAGCTAAAGTTCTTGCGATACAAAGTCTTTGTTGTTGTCCGCCAGATAGTGAAAATGCCGAGTCTTTTAAGCGGTCCTTTACTTCATCCCATAAAGCGGCTTTCTCTAAGCTTTCTTCAACAATTTCATTAAGCTTTTGTTTATTTTTCATCCCAAAAAATTTCAAAGCATGGGTAATGTTCTCATAAATAGGTTTTGGGAATGGATTGGGTTTTTGGAATACCATACCAATCTCTTTACGTAAAGCAACCACATCAATATTGTCATCCAATAAATTGACACCATCATATAGAATATTTCCCTCAGCTCTTGCTCCTGGAATCAGATCATTCATACGATTAATTGTTCTTAGAAAAGTAGATTTGCCGCATCCTGAAGGACCTATTAATGCCGTTATTCTATTTTTTTCGATAGGCAATGAAATATTTTTTACAGCTTGATTATCACCATAATAAACACTGAGGTCTTGTACATCTAACATGATATCAGCTTTTTCTTGGGCGGTATCTAAACGATTTAACATACTCTCACTCCTATAGATGCATTATTTTGAACCCGTTAGCTTCTTCTGAATTAAATTGCCAATCATACGTGCTGACAAATTAAAGACGAGTACAAAAATAACTAATACTGCTGAGGAACCATCTGCAATTTGTCTGATATCAGGCATAATACCTTGAGAGTTCACCTTCCAAATATGCACCGACAATGTCTCCGCTGAACGAAATGGATTTAAGGGAGAATGAGATGAAAACGGATTCCAATTAGTAAAATCTAAATTTGGTGTCGATAGACCTGAAGTGAATAAAAGTGCTGCTGCTTCACCAAAAACTCGTCCGGCTGATAAAATTACACCTGTTAAAATCCCAGGAAAAGCTGCTGGAACTAAAACCGTTTTAATCGTATGCCAATGCGTAATTCCAAGTGCTAAACTAGCCTCTTTCTGTTCTTTTGGTACAGAGTTAATCGCATCTTCACTTACTCTAACGATAATAGGAAGGTTAAAAACAGTCAATGCAAGTGCCCCTGAAATAATAGAATATCCTAAGTGAAAATATTGAACAAACACAAGTAAACCGAACATACCAACCACAATGGATGGCAGGGAAGATAAAACTTCAACGCTAATCCGAATAATGTTTGTTATTTTACCAGGTCTTGCATATTCAGCAAGATAAATACCACCTAATACACCTAAGGGTACAGAAATGATCATTGTCATAAATAAAATATAAAATGAATTCCATAATTGATTTTTAATTCCGCCTCCAGCTTGAAAGGAGCTAGATTTCGTGGTTAAAAAGTGAAAATTAACTTGGGAGAGTCCATGATATAAAATGTAACCAAGGAGATAAAATAATGTGACCGCCATGATAAAAGCAGCTAAAACAAATAGTATCGTAGCTAAACGGTTCGTAAATTTGCTAGTCATTAGATTTTCCTCCTTGATGATAAATATCTAATAATAATGATAAATACATAGGACATAATTAATAATATTAAACCTAAAGACCATAGTAAATTGTTGTGTACACTTCCATATGTAGTGTGCCCCATACTTAATGTGATAATCGTTGTTAAGGTAGCCGCTGGTTCAACAATAGATGCCGGTAAGGTTCTCACGTTGCCGATTACCATTTGTATTGCTAAAGCTTCCCCAAAAGCTCTTGTCATACCCAGTACAACTGCAGTCATCAGTGATGGCAACGCTGCTGGAATAAGAACCTTGTAAATTGTCTGCCATCTCGTTGCACCTAATGCTGATGATGCTTCTCTCAGATTTTTCGGAACAGATTTTATTGCATCAACAGCAAGACTAGTTACGGTTGGAAGTATCATTACTCCTACAACAATCATCCCTGCCAACAGTCCGAAACCAAGTCCTCCGAAATATTGTCTAATGATTGGTACAATGACCGTTACACCAATAAAACCATATACAACAGATGGTATTCCGACTAATATTTCAATAACAGGTTGAAGAATTTTTTGGCCCCATTTTTTTGCGATTTCTGTCATAAAAATCGCACTACCAATCCCAATTGGTGCTGCAAATAGTGCTGCTAAAAAGGTTACTGCAAATGACCCAAAAATAAACGGAAAAGCTCCATAAGCAAATTGCTCATTTTTACCAGTTGGGTTCCAATACAATCCTGAAATAAACTTAAAGAAGTTCAAATGATCTGTCATAAAAGATTGTAACCCCTTGATTGTCAAAAACAATGTGATGGAGATAGTCGAAACAATAATCACTATAGCACTTATGCTAACAATAATTTTTCCGCGTATTTCTTTGCCATTTGAAAAAGATTGCTTGCTTTTTAACAGCCGATGTTTCCTACTTTCTTCCTTATTGGGATTTGACAATTGACTCTACCCCCTTCTTTACATTGCAAACGGGGGTAAATACATGGTATTTACCCCCTTATTTATTCATATCTATTTTTACATATTATGTGGAAGAAAACAATTATTTTTTAGTGGTTTCCCCTTTTGCATTACGGACAACCTGCATTTTAGAGGATGAAATATATCCTTGAGTTGGTATTAAACTATTTTGAACTTCGTCACTCATCATATAATCAATAAATGCTTTTGCTAATCCTGTTGCTTCTCCATTAGTATACATATGTTCATATGCCCAAATGGTAAATTTACCAGACTGTACATTTTCATCTGTAGCTTCTACGCCATCAACAGATAATCTAACAATGGAGTTATCTGTAAAATATGAGAATGCTTCATAACCGATTGTTCCTGGTGTGTCTGCTATGATTTGTTTAACACGGTTTGAAGAATCTTCTGTAATACCTTCAGCAGGAGTTGCTCCGTCTAAAGCATATTTAATAAAGGTTGCACGTGTACCAGAACCATCTGGACGATTTACTAGGGTAATCTTAACGTCATTACCACCAACTTCTTTCCAGTTTGTTACTTTTCCAGTAAACACTTTGATTAAATCTGCTTTTGAAAGGTTTGTTACGCCAGCACCTGGATTTACTGCTGCTGTCATACCTACTACTGCTACTTTATGATCTACAAGCTTTTCCGCTGGAATGCCTGATTTTTCTTCTGCAAAGACATCTGAATCTCCGATATCATAGTTTCCTTTTGAAACTTCACTTAATCCTGTTCCGCTTCCTCCACCTTCTACTTGGATTTCAGCATCTGGATTGTCACCCATAAATTGCTCTGCTGCTGCTGCTGCTAAAGGCTCTAATGCACTAGAACCACCAACGGTAATCTTACCTGATACTTGAGAAGCATTGTCGCTATTACTTGTGTTATTACCGCATGCTGCTGCAAATAACATCATAACGGAAAGCATTAATACTAAGGTTAACTTCGTGTACTTCTTCATTTTTGTATTTCCCCCTTATAAGTTGTAAAAATAAAAGCTAAGATATTTACTTGCTAATGCTTTGTACGTTCTATCTACAATAAACACTATAAATGACTTCTATTAATTACTCATTAATGAATTGTAAAGGTTTTGTAAAGTCATATAAAAAACCTTATTTCATTATGGGGAGTTCTAGTGATATTTGTGAAGAAGCGTGATTTTATGTGATTATTTGAAATTAGTTTAACTTTTAAATCTATTTATTATACTGATTAAATTCTTCCGCCACTTTAATCATTACGATTTTTTAGGAAGTTGTATATTAAATTTAGTACCCTCACCAACTTTACTCTTAACTGAAATTGTTCCATGATGAGACTCAACAAGATGTTTTACAATTGCTAGCCCTAGTCCAGTTCCCCCTTTATTTCGTGATCTTGATCGATCTACTCGGTAAAAACGTTCAAAAATTCGTGTTAAATTCTCTTTTGCAATACCAATTCCATTATCCTCCACAGCAATCTCAAAAAAATCATCAGTCATTCTTGCACCTACACAAATTTTCCCTCCTATTGGTGTGTACATGATTGCATTGTTGATTAAATTCAATAGTATTTGGGAAACTTTGCTTTTGTCAGCATAGATGTGTAGGTCGTTATCAATCTGGATGTCTAGATGCAATTCATGTTGATTAATTTTGGTTTCTAACGTTTGTCTGATCAATTCAACTAAATTATTTAGATTAAAATCCTCCATATTTAATGAAAAAGTATTACTTTCAATTTTTGATAATTCTAATAAATCATTAACGATTTGAAGCAAGCGATCGCTTTCCGATTTAATAATATTTAAGAAATTTAGACTAGTTTCTACATCTTCATAAGCTCCATCCAATAATGTTTCAGTAAATCCTCTTATTGATGTGATTGGTGTTTTTAACTCATGGGAAACATTGGCTACAAAATCTGTTCTAATCTGCTCAAGCTTTCGAATATCTGTCAAATCATTAAGTATAACGACGACCCCTAAAATTTCGTTATTTTCATTTTTCATTGGAATAAAATTAATTTGTAGTGTTTTCTCTCGAGGATAGTAAAGAACAATATCCCTTTTGATTTTTTCCCTAGTCCAAAAGCATTCTTCAATGGAATCACTAATTTCAGGATGTCTCGTCGCCTCAACATGTCTTTTACCAATTAGATCCAGCTTTGAATACTCTAGTAATTCCTCTGCTGCTGGATTAACCAATACAATTTTTCTATCCTTTGCAACTAAAATAACACCACTACTCATATTTTCTAATATTCCATGTAAACGTAAATCATTTTGTTCAATCAGCTCTAACTGTTTCTCAATTCTTTCGGCCAATTGGTTCATGGCTACAGCTAAATGTAATTCACTAATATCTTTATTAGATTGATACATGTTTTTCGAAAAAATCCTACCGAATATATTTTGAATGATTCTAGTTATTTCCTTTATTGGTTCTTCGGTTTTAGCCATGATATAGTTAATGAAAAATAAAAATAAAACCATTAAAAATAGATAAATCCAACTATATTTAAGGAAAAACATTTGTAATACAGAATTACTCATTGCTAAATCGAACTTAAGATAGATAAAAAAAACAAAAATATAAGAGATAGACATTATAATAAAAAGACCACTTATCAGACGAAAATACTTATTAATACCATTTTTCATAAAGAATCCTCCTGTAGGCATTCTTGTTATTTCTAACATCTTTTATTACTATCATCTTACACAATCGTAAAAATCATTCTTTTACATAATAAAAGCTATTCAGAAATGTGAATAGCTTTAGATGAATGCAAACAAAAAAGTTAATAAATGATGATAATTAATTTTGCATAATAAAATCCTTTTCAACTTTTTGATTATTATCAAATACTCGAAGAATTTCATATTTTGTATTACGCTGAGCTGGTGTAAAACCAGCTTCTCTGATTAACTCCATAATCTTATTCATATTAATTTTATGTGTTGTCCCTGCTGCAGATACAACATTCTCCTCCAGCATCGTACTACCAAAATCATTGCAGCCATATGATAGTGATATTTTTCCGTATTCTGCTCCTACTGTAACCCATGAAGATTGGAAGTTAGGAATGTTATCAAGCATCAATCGACTGATTGCTAATGTTTTCAAATACTCCTCAGGAGATACCTTTTCTCCTTTGAGATTTGTATTGTCAGGTTGGAATGTCCAAGGAATAAAAGCTAAAAATCCTTTGGATTCATCTTGTGCTTCTCTAAGTCGTAGTAAATGAAGTACCCGTTCTTCCATCAATTCACCGAAACCAATAACCATAGTAGCAGTAGTAGTCAATCCAACTTTATTAGCAGTCTTCATCACTTCGATCCAATCTTTCCATGAACCCTTTTTCTTACTAATTTTACTTCTAGTTCTATCATCAAGTATTTCAGCTCCAGCACCAGGCAAAGAATCTAATCCTGCTTCATGGATCTGCTTTAACGTCTCTTCAAGGCTTAGTCCAGAGATTTCTTTCATCTTCATAATTTCTGCTGGTGAAAATGAATGCATATGAATGGTTGGAAAATGTCTCTTTATCTCTCTTAATAAATCAAGATAATAATCAAATGGTAGATCAGGATGTGTACCACCCTGCATGAGAATCTCCGTACCACCAACATCAACAGTCTCTTGTATCTTCTTTAGGATTTCTTCATTTGATAATACATAGCCACCTTCTTGCCCAGGAGCTCTATAGAAGGCACAGAAGCGACAATAAGTATCGCATATGTTGGTATAATTGATATTTCTTCCAACAACAAAGGTAGTTATAGGATCAGGATGAAGACGCTTTTTCACTTCATCTGCAGCCTTACCGATTTTTTCTATTTCATTACTTGCAAATAATTCCATCCCATCTTCAAAAGTTAACCTTTCTCCATTGAGCGCTTTTGCTAAAATGCTATCTATATTAGACACTATAATATACCTCCTCTTTACTAACTAAAAACATTTCATATTTAATATGGTAACATAAAGAAATTCCCTTGCCTACTAAATAACTTGTATAAAGATTTAACATTTTTTAATCATCATAAACCAGCATTATACGTATAAATAATCTTTCTTCTATTACCTATACCTCTATATAAATTAGATATCCCTCTTTTTAAAGAAAAAAGCTGTTGACTTTGGTCGTCAACAGCTGGCTAACATAGATTAGCAATATTCAAAGGGGACTTCTTTCAAGATTAATATTACAGATTATGTATTACATAGATATTAAGAGAATGTTAAGAAATTGAAATGATTTCCTTCATATCTATCAATAAGCAAAAAAAATCGACGTTGTCGCCGAAATCGGTCCAGAGCACTACAG